>NZ_SDMK01000002.1:0-300000 GCF_004123295.1 Silvibacterium dinghuense
GGAGTAGGTTCACAACCTGCTCAGGGGTATGCCGCTTCCTCGCCATAGCCAGCTCCTTGTACCCAGTTCCTATGATTACAACTGGTACAGATCAAGCCGGGCAGACCAAGCTGAATGCGGCCTATACCTGGAGCAAATACTTGACGAATGTCCAGCCCGGCAATCCAGGAACAAACGGAGCAGGCATAGGCTATGACGAGGCTGCGAGTCCTCAGAACCCGCATAATCTGCGCGGTGACTATGGCGCGCCCGACTTTGACCGCCGGCATGTCTTTACCTCGGTGTGGGCCTATCAGTTGCCGTTCTTCCTGCACAGCGACAGCATATTCAGAAGGGAAGTGCTGAGTGGATGGGGTACATCTGGTCTGGCAGTGGCAGAAAGCGGCTTTGCGTTGAACCCGGCAGTAAGTGTTTCCGACGTTGGTCTGGCTACACATCCAAATCTGGTGGGACCTGCCAACTCGACAGGGAGCGGCAAGCCAGGAACGGGAACTACGTTTATCAACCCCAACGCATTTCAATCTCCGGCATTCGGCTATTTCGGTAACGCCTCTCCAGGTGTGGTCCGCGGACCGAAGGACGTGACTTTCAACGTAGCTGCCGATAAGAACTTCCCGATCACCGAGAAAGTGATTGCGAAGCTCAGAGTGGAGGCGTTCAACGTATTCAACCACCCCAACACGATCGTCAACTCCACCTGGAGTGGAGCCAGCGGAGGGACATTCGGCCAGGTCATCGGGTCAGGAGATCAGAGAATGATGGAGTTCTCAGGACGCTTGAGTTTCTGATTATCTGGGTATCGATCAACAAGGGCCAATGCGGTACTGGTAGCGAAGAGAACTAAGAGCCCATTCGGTGTCCCGACGGGATTCGAACCCCTGTTACCGATGTGAAAGACTCCCTGGAAGTCAGAACTGAATGAAAATGCCAGCCGGGAAACTATTGGAACACGTCCTTAGTGCAGCAAGGGATAGCCCAATTAGTACTCAGTGGGCGCCCGAAGTGGTTCAGAGATGTCGGATATGGCGATGCCGACAAGTGATCGGGTTCGAACCAACGGCCTAGGGCGTGTCGACATATTGAGAGAGCCATCTCCGGGCACAAGCGATGGCGACGGTGGCGTGAAAATTTTGCTTGAGTTTATCAAAGCGAGTGCTGAGTCTTCTGAATTGCTTGAGGTGGGCGAAGGTTCGTTCGATGCGGTTTCGCGTTCAGTATAAGGTGCGATTGAAGTCGCGTTGAGTCAGTCGCCGTTTACTGGGTGGGATGATGGCTTCGATGTTTTGTTCGGCGAGATGGTCGAGGATGTAGTTCATATCATAACCCTTGTCGGCCAGAACCGCCTTGGGTCGAAGGTCCCCGAGCAAGGTCAGGGCCTGGGTATAGTCGTTTCGTTCGCCGCCGGTCAACAGGAAGCCTAGAGGGCGTCCAAGCCCATCGGCGAGTAGATGGATTTTGTGCTTCAACGAAGCTGAGCCTGAAACTATGCAGATCGGCAATGATTACCCCTTTGGCTTATATGGAGCGATGGAAGGCAGATCGAGCCCCCGCTCGGCGGCGCACCGAATTGCCTCTTCATATCCGGCGTCGGCATGACGCATGACACCGGTAGCCGGGTCATTCCACAAGACGCGTTCGATGCGGCGGGCTGCAGCTTCTGTTCCATCGCACACGATGACCACACCGGCGTGTTGTGAATAGCCCATACCCACTCCACCTCCATGATGGATGGATACCCAGGTTGCACCCGATGCGGTGTTCAGAAGTGCGTTGAGAAGAGGCCAGTCGGAAACGGCGTCGGAGCCATCCTGCATCGCCTCTGTCTCGCGATTGGGGCTGGCGACCGAACCCGAATCAAGATGGTCTCTTCCAATGACGACTGGAGCTTTGAGCTCTCCATTGGCGACCATCTCATTAAAGGCCAGACCCAGGCGGTGCCGGTCTCCCAGGCCCACCCAGCAAATGCGCGCTGGCAGACCCTGAAAACGGATTTTTGTTCTGGCGAGATCAAGCCAACGGTGAAGGTTTGTATGGTCAGGAAGGAGTTCTTTTACCTTTTGGTCGGTTCGATAGATATCTTCCGGGTCGTCGGACAAGGCCACCCAGCGAAATGGACCAATGCCCCGGCAAAAGAGCGGTCGAATATATGCAGGCACAAAACCGGGGAAGGAGAACGCATCCTCCACGCCCTCATCCTTTGCAACCTGACGAATGTTGTTGCCGTAGTCCACGGTCGGGATGCCCAACCGATGAAACTCGACCATGGCGCGAACGTGAATTGCGATGGACGAACGCGCCGCGGCGGCAACTTCTGCGGGGCTGCTTTGGCGCTTCTGCTCCCATGCCTCGATCGTCCAGCCCAGTGGCAGATATCCATTGGCTGGATCGTGAGCGGATGTTTGATCCGTCACAATATCCGGGCGGATTCCGCGCCGGAGGAGTTCGGGAAGAATCTCGGCTGCGTTTCCGCAAAGCCCCACCGAAGTCGGCTTTCTCTCGCGGCTTGATTCTTCGATGATGCGCAGGGCTTCATCGAGGTCTTTCGTTGCTCTGTCCAGATATCCGGTCCGGAGCCTCATCTCGATGCGTGACCACTGGCATTCGATTGCCAGGCAAGATGCTCCGGCCATGACGGCAGCAAGGGGTTGAGCGCCACCCATGCCGCCTAACCCGGCAGTCAGAATCCAACGCCCCAGAAGGTTACCTTGATAGTGCTGGCGGCCCATTTCAACGAACGTCTCGTAGGTTCCCTGTACGATTCCTTGCGACCCGATATAGATCCATGAGCCGGCCGTCATCTGGCCGTACATCATCAATCCCTTGCGGTCGAGTTCCTGGAAGTGTTCCCAGGTCGCCCAGTGGGGAACAAGGTTGGAGTTTGCGATTAGAACACGCGGAGCATCGGCATGAGTTCTGAAGACGCCCACCGGCTTTCCTGATTGAATGAGAAGCGTTTCGTCATCGGCCAGTCTCTTCAATGTCTCGACGATTTTGTCGAAGCTCTCCCAATCCCGGGCTGCGCGGCCAATGCCTCCGTATACCACCAGCTCCTCAGGACGTTCGGCAACATCAGGATGGAGGTTGTTCTGAAGCATGCGCAGTGGAGCTTCGCAGAGCCAGCTGCGGGCGGAAAGCGTATTGCCTGTCTGCGGAACGATTCTTCTCATTTGCTTAGTGGGTGGCATGGTGATCCCTCGCTGCAGGCTTTTGATTACTTAACTCCGCAAATTGCAAACAGTCGCTCAATAAAACTCGTAGTATTTCGCGCAGCCGTTGTGCGCTCGCGGGCAAGTAGGGCGTCGGCCATTCGTCTTCTCGTATTACATCGGGATCGCGCATGTACGAACGGCATGCGATCTCCATTTGTACGGCATGGACGCCATCTGACGGCGAACCGTAATGCCGTGTAATCCATCCGCCTTTGAAGCGGCCATTCTCCACATGCGAAAAGCCGGAGTTGGCAGCTGTTTGTGTGAGCCGTTGTTGAAGCCCTGCATCGCAGGTCTGACCGTCGTTGGTTCCAAGATTCAAGTGCGGCAATTCTCCGGAGAAAAGCCGCGGGATACGGCTTCGAATCGAGTGCGCATCGTAGAGCACGACATTCGCATGTTGCGCCTGAAGGCGATCGATCTCCATTCGCAATGTCCGGTGATAGGGTTCGAAGTACTCTTTCGTTCTCTGTGTAATCTTGTCAGGCGTGGGTTCTTCTCCCACAAGATAGAGAGCTTCTCCATCGAATGTAGTGCTGGGGCAAAGCTCGGTCGTTGCCTGTCCTGGATAGAGAGAAGCTCCCGATGGATCGCGGTTGACGTCAATGATCGATCGACAGATTTCTGTACGAACCACAGTAGCGCCTAACTCCTGGTGAACAAAGTCATAGAGCTTTTCCAGCCACCAGTCCACGTCTTTGCGTGCCAGCCACTGTGAAACGAACGATGATCGATAGCAAGCGGGGAGCTGCGTCCCGGCATGGGAAATGCTGACGATTAGCGGCGCATCTCCGCGATGAACGTGGAGCCAATCTGGATATTCCATCAGCAATCCGGCGACTTCATTCATGGCCGGCCCTCACGCGGGTATGCAGTGGATTCAGTCCAAGGTTGTAGACAAGCTCTGCCGGGTTGGAGACATTCCAAATAGCGAGGTCGCAGACCTTACCCTCCTCCAGCGACCCATGGGAGTCTTGCAATCCGAGTGCTCGCGCTGCATGGCACGTTACTCCGGCAATGCACTCTTCGGCAGACATGCGAAAGAGAACAGCAGCCAGGTTCAGGACGGTCAGGAGGGAAGAAAGTGGAGAGGTGCCAGGATTACAGTCCGTTGCAAGGGCGATTGGAATGCCTGCCTTCCGCAAGGCTTCGACCGGGGGCACCTGTGTTTCACGCAAGAAATAAAAAGCTCCAGGAAGAAGCGTGGCCACGGTGTGGTTCGCAGCCATGGCCTGGATTCCGCTTTCGTCGAGGTACTCCAAATGGTCAGCCGAGAGTGCGCCGAACCGCGCAGCCAAGGCTGCACCATGGCCCGTCGTGAGTTGTTCTGCATGTACTTTGACGGGGAGTCCAACCTCACGAGCTCGTCGAAAGATCATCTCGCTCTGAGCGAGACTAAACGCAATCGACTCGCAGAAGACATCGACCGCATCGACAAGTCCAGCTGTGACAGCAGCAGGAATGATCTCGTCACAGATCAGCGAGACATATCGATCAGGGTCTGCTTTGTACTCGTAGGGGACGACGTGTGCAGCCAGCAGTGTCGTAGAAATTTTTACGTTTCGCTCCTGTTCAAGCTGACGGCCAAGACGAAGCAATCGCAGTTCCTGCTCGAGTGAAAGTCCATACCCGGATTTCACCTCGATCGTCGTGACGCCTTCGGCAATCAAGGAGTCCAGTCGTACCAGGGCAGACTTCAGCAGTGCAGCATCGCTCGCTTCGCGTGTTGCACAGACCGTCGACCAGATGCCGCCACCGGCTTCGGCGATTTCCCGATACGATTTTCCTGCACGTCTCAGTTCGAACTCGTGAGCCCTGGAGCCGCCGAATATGAGATGAGTGTGGGGATCGATGAGTCCGGGAGTGATGAGCCGACCATCACAGGAAACGATCTTTTCTGCTTCAAATTTTGGGGCTCTATTCGCTGGCCCGGCGTAAAGAATCTTTCTGGCTCTGCATGCGATGACACCGTCCTCGATCAACCCGAATCGTCCGTCGCGCATGGTCAGGAGGCGGGCATCGCGCCAGACGGTTTCACACGAGGAAGCCATGGGTATCGAAGGCATGATAATGTCTATACATTATTTAAGACGCTGTAGTCTAGGAATTCTTCATGATAGAGCCGCATTCTCTTTACTTCGAGCAAGCGCTGCTTCCGGAAGGATGGGCAGCACGGGTTTCACTTCGCATGCACGAAGGGCGAATCGTCGAGGTCATGCGAGACGTCGATCCAAGTAGTGGTGACGAGCGGCATGCTATTGGAATTCCAGGCATGCCCAATGTCCACTCGCATGCTTTCCAGCGTGGGATGGCCGGGCTCACGGAGACGAGGGGACCGGCGCACGATAACTTCTGGACGTGGCGCGAGGTGATGTATCGATTCGTGGGACGGCTAGGTCCAGGGGAATTCCAAGCGGTCGCGGCCCTCGCGTACATGGAGATGCTGGAAAGTGGTTTTACCCATGTCGGGGAATTCCATTACTTCCACCGCCCAACCCATTTCAGTCAAACGGTGCCAATAGATATGATCGCGGCCATTTGTGCGGCCGCCTCCAAGACGGGCATTGGACTGACGCTTCTCCCTTCGTTCTATGCCCACTCAAATTGTGGAGGGAAAGCACCTCTAACGGGCCAGCGTCCTTTTCTGCTTACTCTGGAGGAATACAGCCGTTTACTGGATGACACGCGAAAGTTGGCGCATCGCTTAGCCGGTGCAGTCGTTGGCGTCGCTCCTCATTCTCTTCGTGCCGTATCTCCTGAAGAGCTCGCAGTCATCGTTCCACTTGCGCAAGATGGCCCCATTCATATTCATGCCGCCGAGCAGACGCAGGAGGTAGAGGACTGTCTCCGGTGGTCGGGGCAACGGCCTGTCGAATGGCTTCTTGAGCATGCACCGGTCGACGAGCGCTGGTGCATCATTCATGCCATCCACATGACGTCTCAAGAAATCACTGGGCTTGCCCGATCGGGAGCGGTTGCCGGACTTTGTCCGGTTACAGAGGCAAACCTGGGAGATGGCATATTCCCTACGCCATCTTTTTTGCATGATGGACGCATGGGTATAGGCACGGACTCAAATGTCTTGATCGGGGTTGCGGACGAGCTCAGAACGCTGGAGTACACGCAACGGCTGATAACCCGATCGAGGAATGTTCTCTGCCGCGGCGAAGGTTCTTCTAACGGCGGAACACTCTATCGATCAGCCTTGAGTGGTGGATCACAAGCGCTTGGTATTGGATCTGGCCTGGCAGAGGGTTCTTTCGCCGATATCGTGTCGCTCGATGCAAAACATCCTTCTTTAGCAGGTAAAAAGAACGATCAGATCCTCGACTCATTTCTCTTCTCGTCTTCGAATCGACCGGTAAGCTGTGTCTGGCGGGCGGGCTGCAAGGTGGTGAGTGATGGTGCGCATATCGAACGCGAGAACATCCTGGCTCGGTATCGCGATGCCATCGCTAAAATTGTCTGATGCCTATCGCCAGTATCTCCGAGACAATTCGGTCGGAGCTTGAGTCCCGTATCTTATCCGGAGCGCTGTCCCCGGGAGCGCGCATTCCCGTCGAGCGCGAACTGATGGAAGAGTATGGTTGCTCGCGGATGACAGTGAACAAGGCAATCTCTTCTTTGGTTGCTGCAGGGCTGATTGAGAGACGCAAGAAAGCGGGTTCTTTCGTTAGCCGTCCCATCATGCATCCGACGATGCTTGCCATCCCGGACGTGCAGACAGACGCTGTTGCAAAAGGGCAATATTATTCTTTTCGCCTGCTGCGGAGGGAGGTTCGAACTGCCCGGAAGCGCAATGGTATTGAAGCTGCATTGGGTCAGAACGGGCAGTTGCTCGCTTTGTCGGGGATTCATATCGTAGATCATCAACCTCTAGTAACAGAGGAACGGATCATCAGCCTCGCATCCGTTCCAGAGATTGAAGACGTGGATTTTACGAAGGTTTCACCGGGAACCTGGCTTCTCCAACATATTCCCTGGACTCAGTCGGAAACCAGATTGAGCTCCACCGCTGCCTCAATGACTGAAGCGCCGTTGCTGGATATTCCATTTGGGGCTGCATGCTTTGTGGTGGAGCGGAAAACCTGGCGCGAGACGCTGCCGATCACGTATGTCCGGCAGGTTTATAACGGTTCGGCGTTTAGCCTGACCGGACATTTCGGCGTTGGCTCCTCCCGATAGCCAGCATGCGGGATGGCATCTTCTTGCAGAGAGCGCAGCATACTGCATAACAGAACCTTCACTCATGTCACTCACATCGCAAGGTGATCGAAGGATCCACATCCATGGCCCGGCGTGCCGGGATGAGGGTTGCTAGGACGGCGATACCAAGCAGAAAGCACGGCACGGAAACAAATGCGACGGGGTCATGGGCCCCAATGCCAAACATCATGCTGGCAAGCACGCTTGAGATCATGCTGCACAGAATCACACCTGCTGCTCCACCGATAAGCACCGGTTTCATGGCCTGCCAAAGCACATGCCGCATGATTGCTTTTTTGTCCGCGCCGAGAGCCAGGCGAATACCGATCTCCCGTATGGAACGGCTGACACTGAAGGACACCATACCGTATACGCCGATGGAGCACAGGAGAAGAGCCAACGCGCCCAGGCTGCTGGCAAGACCGGCGACAATGCGTGAAGGTGTGCGCCAGACTTCAAGATAATCACTCAACCTCGTGACATCGACAGCAGCATTTCTATCGATGGCATGCGCGGCCGTGGTCATGCTCCTTGCTGTGTCGCTGAAATCCGCGGCATAACGAACCAGCACAGAGCCGTGTCCATCGTATTCGGGACTGAACGGGTAATAGAGATAGTTTGAAGTGGACTCTCCCAGGTGTGACACCTGTGCGTCCCGCACAACGCCAATTACGGTATGCACGTGGCCGTTCCCCTCCCGCAGAACTTTGCCAAGTGGGTCCTGCTGCGGCCAGAGCTGTCGTGCCGTCGATTCCGTAACAATGACGCCGGGGGAGCTTTGTGTTTCTGACGATGTGAAATTACGCCCGCGTATGATGGGCATTCTTAAGAGAGAAAAGTAGCTTGGCGTTACTTCGTTGTATTCGATCGGAATTTGATCCGAGTGGCCGGGCAGAGTGAAGTGGTCGACACTAAAGTCGTGTGCCAGAGGCGCAGACTCGGCCTGCGCAACCTCGGTGACGCCAGGAATGCTGCGAAGTCTCTCTGTGAATTGCATCATGAACTGTGTTGCCTGCGGCTGATCGTATCCCTGAGACTTTAGATCCAAGACAGATGTCGCCACACCGTTCATCTCAAAACCGGGATCGACGGTCTGTGCATAGTAGAGTCCGCGCAAGAGCAAGCCCGCAGCCAATAGCAACACCATGCAGACGGCCACCTGCGAGCTGACCAGCGTTTTCAAAAGGAGCCGGCTGCTTCTTTTTCCTGAAACCGCATAAGCGCCGTCACTCTTCATGCTGCCATTCAGATCGGTGCGCGTGCTATGCAGGGCTGGAACCAGACCGAATGCAATGCCCGTGCAAACTGTGAGCAAAAGGGCATACATGAGCACATGCAAATCGGGCGCAACATTGATGGAAACCACAGGAAAGTCACTCGGCAGATGACTCGTTACAAAACGCGTGAGCCCCGGAAACAGGCAGCAGGCGATGATCGAGCCGAGGACGCCGCCGGCGAGTGAAAGCAGCAGGCTCTCTGTGAGCAGTTGACGGATGAGACGGCCTCGGCCTGCTCCCAGAGACAGGCGCAATGCCATTTCTCTCTGCCTCATCGAAGCGCGCGCCAGAAGAAGGTTGCTGACATTGGTGCAAGCGATGAGTAGCACAAGAGCGAATGCTGCAAGGATGACAGACGAAACCGGGATAAGGACTTGACGCTCTTCCGGACTGGAAAAGAACCGTGCCGTGTGGATGACGAGCGAGATCGTTCTGCCCGGATACTGGCGATTGATGCGCTGGGCGATGACATTCAGTTCGGCGCGCACTTCGTCGAGAGTAGAGCTGGGGCGCATACGTCCAAGCAGCGCCAACCAACTCATGTTGTCATTTGCAAGACGGTTCTCCCCCGGTTCAAGCGCAGTCTGCATGGTGACAGGAACCCAGAAATCACTTGGTATCAGATCCGTACCGATAAACCCCGAGCGCGCAATGCCGATGACGGTAAAGGGTGTTCGATTGAGAATGATCGGCTTGCCGATAAGTGCCGGGTCTGCTGCGAACTGATTGCGCCACATTGACTCACTGAGCACCACGACGCCGTTGCTTTCCCGTGCTGTGCAGTCGGCTTCGACAAAGCCCCGCCCCAGTGTAGGGTGTTCCTGCAGCACGTCGAAATAATTGCACGAAGCAAGGGAACCCATGATCCGGTGCGCACTCCCGCCTGCCAGTGTCGCTTCCACATAAGGCTCGTAAGCCGCGATGCCGGATAAGGTGTGATTGTGATCGCGGTAGTCACGATATTCAGACCAGGAAAAGTAACCTCCGTTGTTGTGTACGAAGCGAGTCCCGTGATCGTGAAACTGGATAACCTGGCTGATGCTCAGCACTTCTTGAGCACGTGGAATGGGGAGCAGCCTGAGAGCCAGTCCGTTGATCACGGAGAAAATCCCAACGTTCATTCCGACACCAAGAGCGATAGCCAGCACGGCAGCAATCGTGAGACTGGGACTATGACTCAGGGTGCGCACACCAAAGCGGATGTCCTGCAGGAACTGTTCCAGCCATGTCAGGCTCCAGACCTCGTGCGTCTGCTCCTTAACGCGTGTGACATTGCCGAATTTGCGCAAAGCCGCATAACGGGCACTTTCTGGAGGCATGCCGCGATCGATGTTGTCCTGTGTCTCGCGTTCGAGATGTTCGAGAATCTCTTCATCGAGCAGTTTCAACATCTGTTTGCGACGCATCATCGGCCCTCCTCATCCGCCGGCCGGAGGATCTGAGCAATCGCCGCGGCCAGTTTTTCCCACTTGCTGGTTTCAATTCTCAGCTGCTTCTTGCCAAGTGCCGTGAGCGCATAAAACTTGGCGCGGCGGTTGTTCTCCGATGTGCCCTCTTCGACAGAGATCCATCTCCGCTTGATGAGCCGGTGCAGAGCCGGATAGAGCGATCCCTGCTCAACCTGAAGCACTTCGTCCGAGCGATACTCGATCGCCTTCGCAATGGCGTGGCCGTGCAATGGTCCGAGTTGCAAGGTCCTGAGAATCAGGAGGTCCAGGGTTCCTTGCAGCAGCTCAATCTTCTCTTGTTCTTCTTTAGTAGACATTCTAGGTGACAATAGGCCTGCACAGGTAGAATGTCAAGGGGAGAAATCGAACGCCATCAAAGCACCCTCGAAGCTTCACCATGAAATTCTCTTGAGGCCATCGAGTAAGTTGTGGCCTTGCGGTTTCTTCTTGAAGGGGTAGAACTGAGGCTGTTGAGAAGCGCGTATTTGCGTGATCAAGATCCGGGAGCTTCAGAACGAGCTTGCGGCAGGGTAGCTTATGTTCTTTTTACGCAGGAGAGCAGCCTCCATGCGCAAGATAGACCTGACGCATTAGCAATGCCCTCAAAAAGTGCGTAAGCGATACGGTATCTCTCCAGTTTATTTAGATCACGAGGTACCTCTCGGTGGACATTAGGCTCATCCTTATGGCGGATGACATCTGCGCCTGCCTGTCTCGATTATTGCCGCAGCTTTCAACGATGATTTCCAGCGCAGATCAAAGGCCCTCCCCTACGTTTGTTCAGGCGCGTTTATCCGCCACGATCGCTAGAGATGCTCTGTCTCTGATGCGCTCCTGAACGGCATCCGGAATAAATCGTAGAAAGAATGGTCCCCCCTCACAAAACATCAGCGCCAGAGGTCTGCATTCACAATCAGGCGCGAGAGCACGGAAACGCTTTTCGGAGGTCTCGTGAAACTTCGTATCTCTGCAATATGGATGAGTATTTTCCTTCTCATGCTTGGTTTTTCAGGAGCAAACCGTAGCAGCTATGGACAAGCTACAAATGCATCCATTCATGGCACAGTGATTGATCCCAAAGGGGCTGTATTGCCGAATGCTCTGGTAACAGCGATCAATATCAGCACCGGCATTGCCATGAGCCAAAAGACGGATAGCAAAGGCTATTTTCTCTTTCCACAGCTCCATATCGGCGGCCCATATTCGATCGCTGTAGATGCAATAGGATTTCAACGCTTCATCGTTACCGGCATCATGCTTGATCTGAGCTCTGCACGGGAGGTCGATGCTCAACTACAGATCGGAGCCTCGTCGCAAACGATTCAGGTGAACGCTCAGAACGTGCAGGTTGAGTCTTCAGATATTCAGCTGAAGAACGTGATCGGCGCCCGTGAGCTCGAGGAGCTACCAACGTTAGGCCGTGACGCCGTTCAGCTGCAGAAGACAGCGCCAGGTGTGATGGAGGCTTCGGATCGCGAAGCCACCTTCTCTACAAATGGAAGCCAGACGCAGGAGAACTCTTATCTGCTCGATGGCACCGACATTAACGACTTCCTGCTGAACCAGCCGGGCATTACAGTGAATCCCGATGCGCTGGCTGAAATCAACGTCATCTCCAGCACACTCGATCCAGAGTTCAGTCGCAACTCGGGCGCCATCGTAGACGAAGCATTGAAGAGTGGTACAGATCAATTTCATGGCAGCGGCTTTGAGTTCTATCGGGATACGTTCCTGAACAATGGCAACTACTTCTCAGCTACGCGGCCACCATTCCACCAAAATGTCTTCGGGGGGACACTTGGTGGCCCGATTCTGAAGCATCACGCGTTCTTTTTTGTGGCTTACCAGGGGTTGCGAAACCGCACAGCGCAGACGCAGCTGACACCGGTCTTCTCAAGTGCCCAGCGACTGGGAGACTTCTCAAACGATGTGCCGCAACTTTCAAGCAAGCCTATTCCGTTTCCTGCGGGGTTGAATGGCACTACGGGCTATTGTCCGGCGGGCACTCCGTGGAATACCTGCTTCCCTGATGGGCACATTCCAGCGGCAGACTTCGACTCGATTGCAAATACGCTGATGAATCGATATGTGCCTACTGCGAACTACACAGCCGCCGGCACAAGTTACTACAACTTCAATGCGCCAAATACAGCCGCAGATGACCAGGGGATCATTCGCATCGACGATCAGTTGACTTCAAAAGACTCTCTGTGGGCATCGACGATCTTCGATTCGAATCCCGCGATGGACACGCTCCCGCTGCCGTCAACCGAAGCCACAGGAACTGGCGCTACATTGCCAGGCTTTGCAGCGAATAACTCTTCACACACGAAGATCTTCAATGCTTCATGGACGCACATTTTTAATAGCACCACTCTGAATGAGCTTCGCGCTGGATATTTCCGTTTCAATTACAAGGCTCTGGAGCCTGCAACCTCAACGCTGGCCGCACCGTCCTCGTTCGGCTTCAATATTGTGCCTCAGAATGAAGCGGCCGCTACACTGCCCTTCATGAATGTGAATGGCTACTTCGCACTGGGCTTCAGCACGAACGGGCCTCAACCAAGGAAGGACGAGAATTACACATACTTCGATAACTTTAGCAAAGTTACCGGACGTCACGACCTCAAGTTCGGAGTGAATACGGAGCGGTTCATCATCAGCAATCCGTATTACACGAATAACAGCGGCGCATACACGTTCAACAGTTCGGCTACCTACAGCACGGGCGATCCCGCAGCCGATTTTCTGCTCGGAATCCCTGCAACTTACAATCAGGGGTCAGGTTTTTTCGTGGATATCCGAGCTTCCCAGTACTATGCCTATGCTCAGGATCACTGGAAGGCCACAAGCACCTTGAGCCTGGCTTATGGACTCGGCTACGAGGTGGAAACGCCATACGAGAATCTGCAGTACGACGGCGTGGGCGTCACCTGCTGGTTCCCGACTGACGTGCAGTCGAAGGTTTTTCCTGGAGCGCCTCCGGGAACACTGTATCCCGGCGACCAGGGCTGCAATCGTAACGGTGGACCCACGACTCACTGGAACCACTTTTCACCCCGTGTCGGATTTGCATGGTCACCGATGAATGGTCCTCAATCCATCTTCGGAGCGCATGGACAAGGAACTTTTGTGGTGCGCGGCGGCTTCGGCGTCTATTGGAATCGCGTACAGGCCGAAGGAGCGCAGGAGAACTCGAATGATCCGCCATTTTCTCTCAGCAGTGTCGGCGCGTCTGGATTAGGTGGCAACCCTGGCTTCGCAAATCCCTTCGCAGATATCGCTGGTACTCCAGGCGCTTCCTATACGGCGAATCCATTTCCATATTCTGTACCGAAGCCCGGTTCGGATGTGAGCTTCGCGTCTCTCTATCCGCTGGGCATGGACAATCTCACCGCGGACTTCGACGTTCCATACACTTACAACTTCAACCTGAATGTGCAGCGCGCATTGCCAAGCAACATGGTACTGACAGTGGGTTATGTCGGATCGCTTGGAAGAAGCCTGGCGCGGGCGCGTGAAGGCGATCCGCTCACGCAGCAGGGACACGACGACTGCCTCAACGGCACGGGCGCGGGCGCGCCAATTGACCTGGGCGGACGCACTTTCACCTGCCTGCAGCTGATCGGCTCACAATCTATTTACTTCCCGGGCGAAAAGCTGCAGCCAGGTGTGGTGCCGGGCTCTCAGATCCCGGGTGTGCTCCCCAATGGCGAGCCCTACTATTTCTCGATCGGCGGCATGCACACCAGTGGCTTTTCCAGCTATCACTCGCTCCAGGTATCGCTGGTGAAGGCTCCGACACACGGACTTTATTTCTCGCTCGCTTATACCTACAGTCACGCGCTCGATAATGCTTCGAGCCTCGAAGACTCCGTAGCGAATGGATACGGATCTAACTATGTTCCGGGCTTCGAATATCTGAGCTATGGTGACTCCGCCTATGACGCACGCCAGCGACTGGTGGGCGTCTACAACTATGAAATTCCGACCTGGCGTAGTTTGCAGAGCGTAGCACCAGTCCGCTCGATCCTTTCTGGCTGGCACTTCTCAGGCATCACGGCTGTACAAAACGGGTTCCCCGTCACCGTTTACGATGGAGGTGTCTATAACTCGCTCTATTGTGATCAGTTCAGCTTTGTGAACTGCCCCGATGTGCCCGACACGTCCACCTTTCGCATCAAGACGTTGAATCCGAGAAATGCTGGGCATTTCTGGTTCAACACCGCAACCTTTTCTCAGGAACCGATCGGGACCTTCGGAAATGTGAAGCGGAACTTCTTCCATGGTCCTGGATTCAACTACTCGAATTTTGAGGTCTATAAAAATATTCCACTCGGCGAGCATGACAGCACGCGGTATATCCAGCTTCGTCTGGAGGCTTATAACGCATTCAATCATGCGAACTTTGCGAACCCAAGCGGCAACTACGGAGCCGGCTCCACGGTCTTCGGCGTTGTGACCTCGGTCGATCAGCCTATCAATGCCGGCGGCGATCCGCAGCCCGGACGCGCCATTCAACTTGCCGGAAAGTTTTACTTCTAACCCTGCCGTCCGGTCGCCCCTGATATCCATCTTTTGATGGATATCAGAGGGATTTCTGCGGTCCTATACTCCGACGCAATCCCTTCATGGCAGATGAGAAACACGTGAGTACACCAGTGAACCCAAGGCGTCCAAAGCGCGGGACTTACAGGCCAAAGCCGGAGACGCTGGCTCAACTCGGAGTGTCCGGCAATCCTATCAATGGCCTTGGAGAGGCTACTCTACGCAGGCCTTCTCCCTTCTTTTGGCATCCGCCAGACAAGCATCCATGGGGTGGTTTGCAAATCATCGCACGTGAAAACTCGCGCAAGTGTCCGGGTTCCATGGATGCGTTTCAGGCTGCCTATAACTATCCTGAACTGGTTGAAGTTGCGGCGACAAAGACCCAGGCCACGCCGGAGCAGCTTTCTGCTCAATTGAAGCAGTTCGCTCTTGCCCACGAGGCCGATGACGTGGGCATCGCTCCAATGGACCCGCTCTATGTTTTTGAGGGCTACAGCGTTGAGGAGCCCTGGGTCATCGTGCTCGGTCTTGCGCACAATTACGAACGCCTCAGGGAAGTTCCTTCCGACGAGACGAATGGCGTCGGAGTCTGTGATGTCGGCGATCAGTATGCGAAGGGCACGCGCTCCTCTTACGCGCTCTCAAACTGGATTCGCTCGCAAGGCTACAACGCCAGCCCGTATCCCGGACCCTCCGCAGGGGCGCTGGCACTCATTCCTCCCGCCATCGCCGCCGGTCTTGGTGAGCTCGGCAAGCATGGCTCGCTGATCAGCCGGTATTTCGGCGCAGGTGTGCGTCTTGCGGGAATCGCCACCGATATGCCTCTTGTGGCCGATTTTCCGGATCACTTCGGCGCCGATGAGTTCTGTGCTACCTGCCAGGTTTGTACCAATGCCTGCCCTCCCGGTGCCATTGTTCCGCAAAAGCAAATGGTGCGCGGCGTTGAGCGATGGTATGTGGACTTCGACAAATGCATTCCGTACTTTGCTGAGGCCGCATCCTGCGGTATTTGCATTGCAGAGTGCCCCTGGACGCGTCCGACAGCGCGACCAAAGCTGCTTGCCACGATGGAGCGGCGGCTGCGCCAACTCGAACCAGAAAAGATTGAGCAGAGCAGATGAGCGAAGAATTATCCCGGTCCGTGAGCGAGAACTCCATCCGATACGCCGGCTGGGGAGTGACCGCCGCCGCCTTTGCTGGCGTGATGGTGAGCTTCGCTCCCATCATCCCTTATACCTTCAGTCTCTTTCTCAATCCATTGCATGCAGCCTTTGGCTGGAAGCGCCAGGCGATGGGCACAGCCTTCGCACTTGCCGCAATGACCGTCGCGTGCGTTTCGCCGCTGATCGGCCTGCTTCTTGACCGGTTCCCTCCGCGGCGCATTCTGTTACCGGCAATCGTCATCTTTTCGGCAGCGCTGGCTTCGTTGAGTCGCTTGGGTCCAGGCATCGCGCGCTTTTACTTCACTTTTTTCATCCTGGGCCTTGTAGCCAATGGCACGGCACAGTTTGCTTATACCCGGACGGTGCTGACATGGTTCGATCGCCGGCGCGGTCTGGCTCTTGCATTGATACTCACGGGTAGTGGAGTCGGGGCGTTCATCATTCCTCCGCTGACGCAATGGGTTATTCAGAATCACGGATGGCGCGATGCCTATCTTACGCTGGGTGGTATCGCACTGCTCGGCATTCCATTGACGGCACTGTTGGTGCGCAATCGGCCACACCCTATACAGCATCGGAATGAAAATGCAGATTCGGGCGCAACCATAGGAGCAGCCTTTCGCAGCTGGCCCTTCTGGATTTTGGCCATCATCATCATGCTGTCGGCGTTCAGTGAGAACGGACTTGTCACGAACCTCGCAGCCATTCTCACCGAGCATGGCATCACCGCTTCTGTTGCGGCCCTGGCACTTTCCGTGCGAGGCGGCTGCGGCATCATTGGCAGGCTCTTTGCGGGAATACTTCTCGATCGTTTCCCGGCGCAGCGGATCCAGACCTTCATTCTTTTGCTTTCTGCTTTTGGGACTCTGATTCTTGCTTACGCGAAGACTCCGTCCATCTCGCTTATCGGAGCTGCTCTACTGGGTGCGGGCCTTGGCAGCGAAGCCGATGTCGCGCCGTATCTGCTCTCACGCTATTTTGGACGTAAACACTTCTCCGTGCTCTACGGCTTTACTTGGACCGCGTATGCCATTGGCGGAGCCACCGGTCCGATGACGATCGGACATCTCTACGATCGGGCAGGCGCATATCTCCCTATCTTCATCGTGGGACTGGCGGGGGTAGCGATGCTCGCGGTTTTATTCAGCCTGTTTCTTGCTCCAACGAAAGACGCACCATTCGAGCACATCGAAGACGCTGCTTCGGCCAATTGGCGGCTTGCCGCTACAGGTCAGGAAAACTAGGCCCTCGTCCATGAGCAAATCTATTGGAAGATGGAGGCGCGTGTGCGCTCTGTCACCGCATGCTGACCTATCGCATGGGGAAATATGCTCTGCGTCAGGAAGATCTGCTCGTTGCTGATTGTTTCTCCAGATCGCAGATTCCGGCCTAAGCCGCATCCATGCGTGGGAGCGCTACCGTTATATGCATAACGCAGGTGGGGCGCGGCCCCAGTCGAAAAAACAACGGCTTGCATACGCCATAAGCTGATACATCCTGGCGTGCCAGCATGCAGGATGCGTGCTTCTGGGCAGAATCGGAATGCTCCCGGGCAGAATGAGGCCATGCATTCATATTCTGTTGACATGCAATCACGATCGCGCTAACGTTCATTCCATTCCCGCAGTACTATTCTGCCGCAGAGCTTCATCTCCAAGCTCGGTGGGATTCGACCATTTTGTATCCGTAATCTCGAGTGCCTCGCTGTCCTGGTTTTTCAGCCAGCGAGTTGTCGAAAGGCCATTGCGTCAGCAGTACGCACGCTCTGGTTGTTTGAGGTTGTCGAGGTCTATCTGAAAGCTGCTTCACGGCAGCGAAATGGTTTTTGGGCGCCTGGCCTGCAGTAGCTCGGGTGTCGACAGGATACGTGTATCTGGCAACAGTGGGGGCTGCCCCCGGAAGCAGCGGTGTCTTTGCACGTGCGGCGAGTGTGAGCTCGTTCGCGGGAAAGGCAGGTCTGTCTGAATCAACGTTAAGGCTGAAGTGCAAAGCAGGATTCTGGATGTCGAAGCGACTGCCCGTCGCCAGCGGCACCGGTTGAGCTGTCACACGCCTGTGTATTCCCTATCGCGTGGCGGGACGGCCAGATAGATAAGCACAAGCTGGAGGGAAGTTCGATGACGCGTTTTGTTGTGAAACAGGCGGGGCGTAGTGGGCTCCTTCTGTTCTGCGTGTTTTTGACTGCGATGTTGTCGTTTGCTCAGGCAACGAATACGGGTACGATCGTCGGCACCGTGACAGATCCGAGTGGAGCGGTGGTTCCGGGAGTCACGATCACCATCACTGATATATCGACCGGCGCCAGCCGCTCGACGGACACGAATGGCTCCGGCCAATATGTGCTGGTGAATGTCGCGCCGAGTATCTACAACGTTTCAGCAACGAAGAGTGGCTTCGCAAAGGCGGAGATCCTGCGTCAGACCGTGAGCGTCGGCACGCAGGTTACGGCGAGCTTCAAGCTGGTCCTGGGTGCGGCACAGCAAACAGTGCAGGTGCAGGAGCAAGCCGTTGAAATGCAGACGCTGAACTCGACTGTCGGCAGCACGGTGACGCCCGAAGCGATCCAGGCACTGCCCTCGCTGGGCCGCGACGCAACGACCTTCGCGACACTGCAGCCGGGCGTGGGCCCTGACGGCAGTGTCGCCGGCACGGTCGTGGACCAGAGCACCTTCCAGCTGGACGGCGGCAACAACACCAACGACATGGACGGCAGCCAGAATGTGTATACGCCGACCTTCGCCGGCAACCCAACCGGACTTACTGCGATCTCCAGTTCGGCCGGCGTCATGCCGACACCGGCAGACTCGGTCGAGGAGTTCAAGGTCAACACCGCGAACCAGACGGCGGACTTCAACAGCTCGGCCGGTGCGCAGGTGGAAATCGTCACCAAACGCGGACGCAACGACTGGCACGGAACGGTCTACGAGTTCTATCTCGATAACAATTTTGGCGGTAACACCTGGGATAACAACCTCTCCGGTACGCCGATCCCCGGGTATCACTACAACCGCTTCGGCGCTGCCGGCGGCGGCCCGGTCATTGCCAAACCGATTCTTGGCGGCGAGACGTACTTCTTTGCGAACTACGAAGGCTACCGCTTCCCGGATTCCGCCACCTATGAGCGCGCAGTGCCTTCCGATGCGATGAAGGAGGGCATCCTCCAGTTCAACGGAACCAGCTATAACCTCAACACACTCGATCCGCGAGGCGTAGGCCTCAATCCCATTGTTTCCGCGATGTGGAACAAGTACGAGCCGGAGGGGAACGATGCTTCGTGCGGTGCGATCCTGGGCAGCCGTTGCGATGGCGTGAACGAGATTGGCTACAAAGCGAATGTGAGTCTGCCGGAAAGCAGCAACTTTCTGGCGACGCGGCTGGACCATGACTTCGGCTCGCGCTGGCACTGGATGTCCAGCTACCGCTATTACGAAGACACACGCGCGACAAACAGTCAGGTGGACATCGGCGGCCTGCTGGGTGGCTCGCTGGGGACGCCGACAGCTCTCTCCAACCGACCACAGCGCCCGTGGTACTTCGTAACCCAGCTGACGACGGATATCTCGCCCGGCTTCACGAACGACTTCCACTATAGTTTCCTACGCAATTACTGGGCATGGAAGGACTCCAATGCTCCAGCGCAGATTACTGGCCTTGGCGGCGCTCTGGAGCCGCTGGGGGAGAGCGCGACAGGCGTACTGGCGCCTTACAACGTGGACACGCAGGATATCCGTACCCGCTTCTGGGATGGAAAGGACAACTTCTTCCGCGACGACCTTACCCTGCTCAAGGGAAACCACCTGATGAGCTTCGGCGCGCAATACCAGCACAACTTTGACTATCATCAGCGCTCGGATAACGGTGGTGGCATCAACTATACGACTACCTATCAGCTGGGCGATTCGAGTGGCGCGGGTCTGGTCAGCCTTTCGGGTCTCACTTCGGCGGGATATCCGACAGGCACGACGGCTGGCCGCGACGCAGCAGCGGTACTGGGCATCGTCACCGATTCGCAGGTGGCCTATACGCGCACCGGCGCCAACCTCACCCTGAATGCTCCGCTGACTCCGGCTTCGGATAAGTCAACGATTCCTTACTACAACGTCTACTTCTCCGACTCCTGGCACATGAAGCCGAACTTCACGCTGACCTACGGCCTGAGCTACGCGATCGAGATGCCGCCCACGGAGGCTACCGGCAAGCAGGTGGCGCTGGTGGATGCGGCCGATGAGCAGATCCAGACCGAAGACTACCTAGCACAGCGCAAGGCGCAGGCTCTCGAGGGTGAGGCATACAACCCTGAGGTTGGCTACGCATTGGTGGGCAATGTGGGCAAGGGTTTGAAGTATCCCTACAACCCGTTCTACGGCGCCTTCAGTCCGCGTGTGGCGGCGGCGTGGAATCCTCACGTAGATACGGACAGCTGGCTGGGCAAGCTGCTGGGCGGCGATGCGACGGTGATCCGCGGAGGGTACGGCCGGGTCTATGGCCGCCTGAACGGCGTGGATCTGGTGCTGACGCCGCTGCTCGGCACGGGCCTGATTCAGCCGGTGCAGTGCCGCCTTGCGCTGGCCTCCGGCGCTTGCGGTCCGACAACGCCGACCGACTCGACGGCTTTCCGTATCGGTGTGGACGGCGACACGGCGCCTTTGCAGGCGGCGACGACAACACTGCCTCAGCCGCTCTATCCGGGCTACAACAATACGTCGGCAGCCGCAGGCGAGGTGCTCGATCCGCACTTCCGTCCGAACGACGTCGACTCCTTCGATCTGACCATCCAGCGCCGCCTGACATCGACGACGATGGTCGAGGTCGGTTATATCGGCCGTCTCATCCATCACGAGTATCAGCCGATCAACCTGAACGCGGTGCCGTACATGATGTCGGCCGGTGGCCAGTCCTTCGAGGCTGCATACGCGGCGATTGAAACCGCCATGGGCTGCGCGACTTCGGCTGCGAAGTGCGGAGCCAACGGTACACCGACCGTGGCCAACCAGCCTTTCTTTGAAACGGCACTGGCAAGCAGCGGATACTGCACCGGCTACACGAGCTGCACGGCCGCGGTTCTGGCGAACGAGTTCTCAAACCTTCAGACCCAGTCGGTCTGGAGCCTGTGGTCGGACCTGGACAGTGCTGGCTTCAGCTTCGGCCGGACGATGATGAACACGCCGATTGCCGATTCGACAAACGGCTCGAGCGGACAGATCACCGGTGGCGTGGCGGAAAACGCCAGCCTCGGCCATGCCAACTACAATGCGGGCTTTATTTCGATCACGACCAACAACTGGCACGGGGTCACGGCCCGCGAAAACCTGACCTACAGCAAGGCGCTGGGCACCGGCGCATTCGTACAGGCCACCAGCGAATATACCGCCAACGATCCTTTCAACCTGAACGCGATGTATGGTGTGCAGGGCTACAACCGCAAGTACATTTATAACCAGTTCGTGGTGTGGGACCTGCCCTGGTACAAGGACCAGCATGGGCTGATTGGCCGCGCGGCCGGCGGCTGGACCCTCGCTCCGATCTTCACCGCCGGTAGCGGCGCTCCACTCTACTGCAACACGCAGACGGATGCGCAGGGCTGGGGCTCCGGTGACGGCGTGAACTTCTACGATAACGAGCAGTGCGTCTTCACCAGCAAGTACACCGGCGGCAACTCTTCGCACTACGGCATCACCGGAGGCACCGATCCATATGGCAATTCGGTGGGCACGGCTGTGGCCGGCACTGGTAGCGCGGCGGTGAACATGTTCAAGAACCCGGTGGCGGTGTGGCAGCAGGTGCGTGCGCCCATCCTCGGCATCGACACCAAAAACCCGGGCCTGGGTCCGATCGTGGGCCTGCCCTACTGGAACATGGATATGAGCATCTCGAAGACGGTAAGGATCGCCGAAAAGGCGACCTTCCAGTTCACCACGGTGATGACGAATATCCTCAACCACAACGTGTTTGGCGATACGACGCTGGCTCTCTACGAGCCTTCTGCCTGGGGCGTGCTGAATGCCCAGGGCAATGTGCCGAGAAAGATCCAACTCGGTGCGCGTTTCAGCTATTAACCCTCACCGCTGGCAGGGGAAGGGCCGGAGCGAAAGCTTCGGCCCTTTGCTCCGTCTCCGTTAGAATGCGTTTGATCCATTGGGGGCTGCGCATCGGCCTTCACATCTTCTGTCGCAATTCACCTGGAGAGGTTTGTCGCATATGCGTGTTGTTGTGGCCGCAGCCTGCCTGGCTGCTCTTACCGCTCATGCCGTGGATACAGGAAAGTCCCTGCGTGGCTATACCCCGGCTGACTCGGCGACCGAGGTGCAGTGGGAACAGAAATTCCGCGCGATTCCCGAGCCGGACAACATTCGCGAGAACATGCGCCGGCTTTCTGCGCGTCCGCACCACGTCGGCTCGCCCTATGACAAGGACAATGCCGAGTGGCTGCTGGCGCAGTTGAAGTCCTATGGCCTCGATGCGAAGATCGAGACCTTCTCGGCGCTGTTTCCCACACCGAAGTTTCGGTCATTGGAGCTGTTAGGGCCACAGACTTTCAAGGCGACGCTCGAAGAGCCAACGCTCAAAGAGGATCCGACTTCGGGACAGAAGAGCGAGCAGCTGCCGACCTACAATGCCTACTCAACCGATGGTGATGTGACAGCTCCGCTGGTGTATGTGAACTATGGTCGGCCGGAGGATTACGAAGAACTCGAGCGCATGGGCGTATCGGTGAAGGGCGCGATCGTGCTGGCGCGTTATGGCGCGAGCTGGCGCGGCATCAAGCCAAAGGTGGCGGCCGAACATGGCGCTGTCGGCTGCCTGATCTACTCCGATCCTAAGGATGACGGTTACTTCAACGGTGATACCTATCCCGAAGGCCCGTCGCGGCCGGACGAGGGCGTACAGCGTGGCAGCGTGATGGATATGCCGGTGTATCCGGGCGATCCGCAGACCCCGGGCGTAGGTGCGGTGGAAGGCGCGAAGCTGATTCCGCTTGATCAGGTGAAAACCATCACCAAGATTCCGGTGATGCCGATCTCCTACGCGGATGCGACGCCGTTTCTCAAGTCGCTGGGCGGGCAGGTGGTGCCGGAGGCGTGGCGCGGTGGCCTGCCGTTCACCTATCACGTGGGGCCGAGCACGGTGAAGGCCCACCTGGTGCTGAAGTTCAACTGGGACCGCGCGCCGCTGCGCGATGTGGTAGCCACGATTCGGGGAGCGAAGTATCCGGATGAGTGGGTGATTCGCGGCAATCATCACGACGGCTGGGTGAATGGGGCGGAAGACCCTATCTCAGGCGCGAGCCCGGAGCTCGAAGAGGCTCGGTCGCTCGGTGAGCTGCTGAAGCAGGGGTGGAAGCCGGATCGCACCATCATCTACTGCTTCTGGGATGGTGAGGAGCCCGCTCTGCTCGGTTCAACCGAATGGGTGGAGACGCATGCGGAGGAACTGAAGAAGCATGCGGTAGCGTACTTCAACACCGACGGCAATGGTCGCGGATATTTCGGCGCTGAAGGGTCGCACACTCTTGAGAACTTCGTGAACGACGTGGCCAAGGACATCACCGATCCGGAGACTGGGATGTCGGTGTGGAAGCGTGTCCGGTTGGTGGATCTTTCGCGTGCAGATGCGGATAGGAAGAAAGAGATTCGTTCGCGTGCAGATCTGCGGATTCCAGCGCTAGGTTCGGGATCGGACTACTCGGCCTTTATTGATCACCTGGGGATTGCCAGCGTGAACGTCGGCTACGGCGGTGAAGATACCGGCGGGCAGTATCACTCCATCTACGACGATTTTTACTGGTACACGCATTTCTCGGATACGAACTTTGTCTACGGCAAGGCGCTGGCGCAGACAGTCGGCACAATGGTGCTGCGCATGGCCGATGCCGATACGCTGCCGTTCGAGTTCGGCGATTTCGCTGACACCATCCACATGTATGTGGACCAGCTGCAGGCGTTGGCCAAGAGCGAGCGCGAGAAAGCGAAGGAGCAGGATGAGGAGATTCGCGAGGGCGTGTATAAGGCGCTCTACGATCCGAAGAAGACAATGGTGCCGCCCTCCATCGAGCCGATCCCGCCTTTCCTGAACTTCGCGCCACTGGAGCAGGCATCGGAAGATCTGAGCGATGCGGCCAAGAAGTTCGACAAGGCGTATGCCGTAGCTGGGGGCGTCGCTCCTGCCGGGCTGAACGCCGAGCTGATCGAGAGTGAGCGTGATTTGACTGATGAGCAAGGGCTGCCCAACCGGCCCTGGTTCAAGCACCTCATCTACGCGCCTGGGCTTTACACCGGCTACGGGGTGAAGACGATTCCGGGCGTGCGCGAGGCCATCGAGCACAAGGACTGGACGGTGGCGCAGGAGCAGATTGGCCTGGTCTCGGCGGCGCTGGAGCGTGAGGTGGAGTTGTTGAAGAGGGCGGCAGCGGCGCTGCCGTCTCCGAAGGAAGGCGAGTAGTCACGCTGTACGCAGAGGGAAGCATCGCGCAGGGCGGCCAAGGCCGCCCTGCTTTTTTATGGAAGACACGGGGCAGTCGATGAGGAATATGTGGCTGGTTGCACGAGAAGACGCCGTAGTATGGACCAGCGCCACCCTTCCGGAGTGAGCGAGAAATTCTTGGTACCAGAACGGCAAACGGACGGAGTCGCCCCTTCTCACATACTTCGACTCCGTCTTCAGCAATTACTCAATTTAACTCTAAGCTCTGACTGTCAAGTGAAGCCTGGACAGTCAGTTTGATGGGCTTGGCTAGAACTATCCTTCTGACTGGTATGGAAAGACGAGGCCCTTCAACTGCCAGCAGGCTGATTTCTCTGTTATCCCCAGTTGGAGCGAACAGCAGAACACGGTCTCCATCGGCACCATTGAGAAAGGGCCATGGGTCAGGGCAATCTGCCTCGTGAAGTCCAGATCGCCTGTAAGCTCATGTGGTGAGTCCTATCCACCGAAAACACAATAACCACGGCGCGAAGAGAGCTAGCACGCTCTCCGCGCCGTACTCTTTTCTGCCTATGCTTTCTTTTATGCGAACTCACCCCCTGGCCGTTGCTCTGTTTTTCGCTGCGATGGCACTGCCGGCACACGCCACGTCATTTTATGTAGATGCTGTGCACGGTGACGATCATGCCTCCGGATCGCGTTTACATCCGTGGAGATCGCTGGATAAGGTGAATCAACATGCTTATCTGCCTGGAGACTGCATCCTTCTGCATGCCGAGTCGCGGTGGCAGGGACAGCTTCATATTACAAACTCCGGATCGGAAGGCTTGCCCATTCGTATCGATCGTTATGGGCAAGGCTCATGGCCGCGCATCGATGGAGCAGGTCTCGCGCGGGAAGCTGTGAGCCTCATCAATGTCTCCTATATGGAGGTGCGCCATCTCGAAATTACGAATCACACGGCACAGCCGGCTCTTCTGCGTGGAGTCCTGGTTGCAGCGATTGATAGCGGGACGGTGCGCCATATCGTGCTCTCGGATTTATATCTTCACGACATCTCTGGTACGGAGAAGAAGAAAGACTCCGGAGGCATCATATTCCAGACCTCAGGCAGTCATATTCCGAGCCGGTTCGACGACTTGCGCATAGAACGCAATCTGCTCTGGAAGGTCGATCGTTCGGCCATTGCCGGCCTAAGCGATGAAGCCGACCGCACGCGTTGGTTTCCCAGCCTTCACGTCGTTATCCGTGACAATGTCGCCGACGATATCGGAGGCGATGGCATTGTTCCCTGGGCTACGGATGGAGCGCTGCTCGAGCACAACATCGTGTGGCATGCGAATCAGCGCGCGGAAAGTTACAACGCGGCTATCTGGCCCTGGAGTACCGATAACACGACTCTGCGCTGGAATGAGGCAGCATGGACGCATTCCACGCTCGACGGCGAAGGCTTTGATTCCGACTACAACTCGCGCAACACGCAGTTTTTTCAGAACTACAGCCATGACAACGACGGTGGCTTTATGCTGCTCTGTACTCCGGTGCGCCGCGATGTTCGCAAGAACTTCGGCAACTCCGGAACGGTAGTTGCTTATAACATCAGCCGCAACGATCACAGCCGCACCTTTCATTTGAGCGGTGCAGATAGCGTGACAATCCATCACAATGCCATTTACACCGCGCAGGGCGAGGATGTGCAGCTCCTCCTCGTAAGCGACTGGGATGGATGGTCAAACGATGCGCGCCTTGCCTTCAATCTCTTCGATGTGCAGGGAGCCGGCCGCTATGGTCATGGAGCCGAAAGGCACTCAGACGGTACGTTCTCTCTTGCTCCGGGCTGGGGTGGCGCTACAGAAATTCAATTCCAATGCAACCACTATGTGGGTAGACAGATCGATGCACCGCAGGACTCCTGCTCTCCTGATGATCAGGCTAAGGCCGTAAAGCCTCTCGACTGGAGTATGCTTCCACCTGAGCCCACCTTTAACCCACGCAACCCAACGGGGCTTCCGGTTTTTCTTTCTGCACATCGCAAGTGGATGTATCGCCTTTTTTCGCTGCAGTTTTCTGCAAATATCAAGCTTTATCGTCCGTAAATATGAGCTCCTTCTGAATGCCGAGATGCTGAGTCGGGCTTAACCAGCTGAGCACGATTTCTAGAGCTTGTCACCGTCAGATGGATTCTCACCTCCTCCGATCTCGCTTCCGGCCTGGAATCTGTGTCGTCCCATTGCAGTGGGGCCTTACTGATGCGAAGGCCAAGAAGACCATGCAGATACACGAGAACCACGGTGTCGCCTGCTCATCATGCGGTTTTATTGAAATTGAGAGAATAAGACTTGATCGTTATGGTTATTTTCGATCATATTGAAAGACGTATCACGCATAATTGAAGGTGAGCACTTTAAATGGATGACGCTTCCGGTACAGGACTAACGGTGCGTGGCTTTTATGATCGGCAGCCCTTTCTTTGTATCGAGGAGGACTCGACAGCGTGCCTGGAAGGCATGGAGGAGATTCTTGCCGTTCTCGGTCGTGCCATTGCCGATGCCCATACGGTTGTACTTGAGCAGTATCCGGGGGTGCTTTCTCAACCGTTACTAGAATCGCTTCGTACTGTGCTTCCTGATGTCTTGTTTGTGAACTGCGAAGATGCATACCAAGAGCCGGAGCACTTGCGGCAGCAGTTTGCCGGCACGCTAGGCGACGACCCGGTATTTGGATTCTTGCAAGCGTGGGATGTGGCGGCTTACTTCGATCCGAAGCGACTGGAGGGGATTCGTGAGCGGATTCGAACGCATCATGGCGTGAGTGTTGTCTTTGGAACGGGTGCTTCACTCGCATGGGAGAAGCCGGATTTACTGGTGTATCTGAGCGGAACGCGCTGGGTATTGCAGAAGCAGCAAAGAGCCCATCGCATCGGGAATCTTGGTTTGGACAATGCGGCAGATTCGCCTGCAACGCTGTACAAGAATGCCTTCTTTCTGGAGTGGCGTGTCGGAGATGCATTGCGGCGCGAGTTATTCGAGCGAGTGGACTGGTTTGTAGATCTGGACGATCCGGAAGTGCCACGAGTGCTTGCTGGCAGTGTGCTGCGACAGGCCGTGAAGGATGCAGTGTTGAGGCCATTTCGCGTAGTCCCGTTTTTCGATCCTGGGCCCTGGGGCGGGCAGTGGATGAAAGAGCGTTTTGGGTTGCCGGAAGATGCTCCGAACTACGCCTGGGCGTTTGACTGTGTGCCTGAAGAAAACAGCGTGCTGCTGGGTTTCGGCGACAGAAGGTTCAGCCTGCCGGCACAAGTATTGGTGGAGCAGGAGCCTGAAGCGCTGCTGGGAGCGGCTGTGCACCGGGAATTCGGTGCGGAATTTCCCATCCGGTTCGACTATTTGGACACAGTGGGTGGTGGAAACCTGTCGTTGCAGGTTCACCCGCTACGAGCATACATTCGCGAACACTTTGGGATGAAGTACACGCAGGACGAGAGCTACTACATTCTTGACTGCGAACCAGGCGCGCATATGTACCTGGGGCTTCGTGAGGGAGTAGAAGCGGATAAGTTTGCCCATGCTCTAAGCGAAGCGAATGCGGGGCGCGAGCGCCTGGATGCGGAGCAATGGGTGAATCGGATTCCTACGCACAGGCACGATCATTTTTCTATTCCTGCGGGCACAGTGCACTGCTCCGGACGAGACAACGTGGTGCTGGAGATCTCCGCAACACCCTACATCTTTACCTTCAAGTTATGGGACTGGGGAAGGATGGGGCTGGATGGCAAGCCCCGGCCAGTGCACTTGAAGCATGGGTTGGAAAACATACAGTGGGACCGGGATACGGAGTGGGTGAATGAGAACCTGCGCCGTCCTGTTGCAGTGGTGGCTGAGGGGGAAGGCTGGCGTGAAGAGAAGACCGGGCTGCATGAGCTTGAGTTTCTGGAAACACGCAGGCATTGGTTTACCCAGCCAGTGATGCACGATACATGCGGCACTCTGAATGTGCTGAATCTCGTAGAAGGGGATGCCGCCATAGTGGAGAGCCCGGATGGCCGCTTTGCGCCGATGATGGTGCACTACGGCGAGACGTTTATTGTGCCAGCAGCCGTTGGGACATATCGAATTCGGCCAGTCAATGAAACAGAGACGCCGCTGGCCACGGTGAAGGCATATGTGCGCACGGACGAATTTGCAAAGCGATAGGTGAGGACGATGCAGCGACGCGATGTGTTGAAGGGCTTGGGTGTCACGGTAGGTGGTGCATTGCTCCCGCGTGCAGGATGGACACGCATTCTGGCGACAGGCGGTCTGCCGTTGGTGACAGCTGTTCGCGGGCTCGTACGGAAAGACGGGAAGTTATTGCAGCCCCTGCGGATTGCATTGCCGGAAGCGGGGGCTGGCGTACAGGTGGTGACGAAGCTGGATGGGGTGGAGGTGGATCGTCGCACGCTTGAGAGCGGAACGCATGGCTTCGAGGTGTTGGTAGAGCCGGTGACCGCGGCGCGTATAAGTCAGGTGGCGGTTGCTGTGAATGGCATGGAGCAGGCAGCGAGTGTAGAGCGGAAGCCAGTGTGCAGGGTGCTGGTGTATGTGCTGCCGCATTCACACCACGACCTTGGTTACACAGATCTGCAAGCGAACGTGGAGGAAAAGCAGATTAACAACATTCTACTGGGCATGGATCTGGCGCGGAAAACCGCGAGCTATCCGGAGGGTGCACGCTTTGTGTGGAATCTGGAAGTGTTGTGGGGTGCGGATCTGTTTCTGAAGCGGAGGCCGGAGAGTGATCGCGCCGCATTGCGTGAAGCAGTGCGTAAGGGATGGATTGGACTCAACGGATCATATGCGAATGAGTTAACCGGGCTTTGCCGTCCCGAAGAGCTGATGCAGCTCTTTCGCTTTGGTACGCGGCTGGGCAAGGAATTTGACGTGCCTGTTCGTTCAGCGATGATGAGTGATGTGCCAGGCTTTACATGGGGCACGGTCATGGCGATGTCGCAGGCAGGGATTCGCTATTTCTCGGCTGCACCAAACTTCTTCGATCGTATCGGCACATTTATGGAGGCATGGCAGGACAAGCCGTTCTGGTGGATTTCACCATCGGGCAAGGAACGAGTGTTGTTCTGGGTTCCATGGACCGGCTATGCGATGTCTCACGTGATGAAGCTCGGCGATGAGTGGGTGGACAAGTATCAGGATCGGCTGGATATGGTGAGCTTTCCGTATGACATCTCGTATATCCGGTGGTCAGGGCATGGAGATAATGCAGTGCCTGACCCAGAGCTGAGCGAGTGGATCAAAGATTGGAATGAGACGTACGAGTGGCCTAAGTTTCATATCGCGACTACGGAGGTTGCATTCTCTGCCTTTGAAAAAGCCCATGGAGACAGGCTGCCTGAGTTCCGCGGGGATCTGACACCGTACTGGGAGGATGGCGCAGCTTCTTCAGCATTGGAAACGGCGCTGAGCCGCAACGCCGCGGAGAAGATCGTGCAGGCAGGAGCGCTGGCGGCATTGTCCCGGCCAGCAGCGTACGATGTGGCACGGTATACCGAGGCCTGGCGGAATGTCTTGTTGTATTCCGAGCATACGTGGGGAGCATGGAACAGCGTTTCGGATTCAGAGAATCCGTTCGTGCAGAAGCAGTGGGACGTGAAGCGCAGGTTTGCTGTAGATGCAGCGCAGCAGGCGAATGAATTATTGGAACAGGCAATTGGGACGCCTGATCAGAACACCGCGGAAGTGGACATCTGGAACACGACTTCGTGGGTGCGAAGCGAAGTGGTGTTGTTGAGCAGGGAACTCTCCCAGGTTGGAGACCATGCAGAAGACGAGCATGGCAGAAGCGCTCCGACGCAAAGGCTTGCTTCCGGCGAATTAGCGCTCATGGTTGAGAAGATCGAACCCTTCAGCAGCAGGCGGTATCGTTTGACGGGCAAAAAAGCCGTGCGCCCTGAGCATGCAGTGACGGTACGAAGCGGAATTCTGCAAAACGGCAAGCTGCGCGTGACCGTGGATGCAAAAACGGGCGACGTGATCGAACTGGTGCAGCAGGGCGATGCGGTGAATCTTGTAGACACCTCAAATGGCGCGGTGAACCGCTTTCTCTCTATGGCCGGGAATGACGTCGATCATCTGAAGCGGAGTGGAGTGCCAGCGATAACGGTAGAAGATGCAGGCCCGCTGATTGCGACACTGCGTATCGAGTCATCCGCGCCGACGTGCAACAGGCTGGTACGCCGTGTGCGACTGGCGGCAGGTGCGGATCACGTGCTGCTCGAAAACCTCGTGGACAAGCAGCGCGCGCCGCTGAATCCGAATCCAGGCAACGGGGACCAGGGTAGTGCATTTGCGCAGCGTGGCAACAAGGAGAGTATCCAATTCGCGTTCCCTCTGGCCGTTGCGGATGGAAAGATGACGATGGACGTTCCGCTTGCGGTCATGCGGCCAGAGCTGGATCAGCTGCCGGGCTCATGTAAGAACTGGCTGCCGGTGGGGCGCTGGGTCGATGTGAGTTCGGAGACGCGCGGCGTAACATGGGCAACACTGGATGCGCCGCTCGTAGAGATTGGCGGAATCACGGCGACCATGCTGGGCTCACAGAAAAATCCGGATGTGTGGCGTAAAAAGATTGCCGAGACACAATTGCTCTACTCATGGGTGATGAACAATCACTGGGGAACGAACTATCGGGCGTATCAGCAGGGGCCAGTCACGTTCCGGTATGCGCTGCGGCCGCACCGTGGAAATTCGGCTGCGGAGAAGCAGGAGTTCGCAACCGGTTTGACGCAACCTCTGGTGGCAGCACCTGCTACAAATGCGGAAGACGTTCGGGAGCCGCTGCTGCGGATATCTCCGGCAGATGTGGTGGTGCAGAGCCTGATGCCGAGCGAGGATGGCAAGGCCTGGATTGTTCGGTTGTTTGGCGCGTCTGGCGAAGCGCGGGAGGTTATGCTGAACTGGTCAGCGAGGGCGAAGGCAGGAAAGACGTGGATCAGCAATCTTGCAGAAGAGGCGATAGCGCCTGCCAATGGAGTAATCACGGTAGCAGGATGGCAGCTGGTGACCGTTCGAGTTGAGCGTAATCTGTAACCAGGACAGCGACATATGCATGATGCAGCAACGGGTGGGATGCTGTTGATCCTGGCTGGCGTGATGAATGGCAGTTTTGCTCTTCCCATGAAGCGGATGCCGCGCTGGGAATGGGAGAATGTGTGGCTGGTGTGGTCGCTGCTTGCGCTTGTGGTGATGCCGTTAGCGACTGCGCTGGCATGTGTGCCGCATTTGTTTAGCGGCCTGCAGGAAATACCCATGACTACGCTGCTGCCTGTTGTGCTTTGCGGTGCCGCCTGGGGTGTTGCACAGGTTCTGTTTGGATTGAGCGTTGTAGCGATTGGGATGGCGCTGACATTTTCCCTGGTGCTCGGGATTTCCGCAGCGCTGGGCGCGGTGATTCCGTTCCTTCACTTTCATGAAGACCTGCTGTGGACCCGATCGGGTGCGTTTCTCTTTATCGGTCTGGGTGTATTGGCGCTGGGTATGGCATTGTGTGCATGGGCCGGGGCCTTGCGTGAGCGCGCAGCCGGAGGCGCGGCGAAAGCTGCCTCTATTCGGTTTGGGTTGTTGCTGGCGATAGCAAGCGGTGTTTGCGCGAGCTCGATGAATGTAGGGTTTTCCTATGCGAAGGAACTAAGCGTAATGGCGGTAAGGCACGGAGCATCTCCTGCCGGCAGCGCGACGGCGGAGTGGCTGCCGCTGTTGGCAGGCGGAGCAATTCCAAACCTTTTTTATGCTGCATATCTGTTGCGGCGGGGAACAGCGGGACGCTATCTCGATGTAAGAACGCGATGGTACTGGCTACTTACCATGTGCATGGCCAGCTTGTGGTTTGCAGGCACCACGTTGTACGGGGTGGCGAGCGGAATGCTGGGAAGTCTGGGAGCTGTGCTTGGATGGCCGGTATTTATGTCCATTATGGTGCTGGTCGCTTCCTTGCTGGGCTGGATGGCAGGTGAATGGCGAGGTTCCGGCTCGAGGCCGGTGCGCGTTCAGTTTGCGGGCCTCATCTTATTGACGGCGGCGGTATTTCTTTTCTCAAGGGCAGCGGTTTAGTCCATGCGACATGCAATCGCGATTGATCTGGGTGGATCTCACGCATCGATCGGGGTGATTCGCGAGAATGTGCTACTTACAGCGCGGGATATTTCCGTGGAGGCCATGGATGGATTGCAGCCTTTGCTGCCGCGACTCCGGGCGTGTGTGGATTCACTGCTTTGCGAACAGGGACTGACATCTGCAGATTGCATCGGTACAGTGCTAAGCCTGCCGAGTCTCGTGGACTTCCGCTCTATGCGGATCGCTTCCGTGAATAACAAGTATCCCGATGCGACGACGGTCGATCTTCAGGAGTGGTCGCGGGAGGCATTTGGATTGCCGCTGGTATTGGAGAATGACGCACGTGCGGCATTACTCGGAGAGGTGACTGCAGGCGCGGCCCAAGGCCTCCGGGATGTAGTCATGCTGACCCTGGGCACGGGTGTTGGCTGTGCTGTTCTGGTAGATGGTATTCCGTTTCGCACGATGCAGCCGCAGGGCGGCAACCTGGGTGGGCATATTCCGGTGCGCCTGGATGGGAGGCAGTGCGTGTGCGGAGCATCTGGCTGCCTCGAATCAGAGGCCTCTGGCTGGGCTTTGCCTCTGGTTGCGAAAGAGATGCCAGGTTTTTCCCGAAGCGCACTTGCGCATGAGCCCGGGCTGGATTTTGCGACGCTGTTTGCGTGGAGCGATGCGGGCGATATCGTGGCATCAGAGCTGGTGCGGCACTGCATTCGAGCATGGAGCGTGGGGACCGTTGGGTTGATTCACGCATATGGCCCGCAGCAGGTTGTATTCGGCGGAGGTGTGCTAGCCCGCGCCAACGATGTGCTGCCGGCAATCCGCAGCTATGTGCAAACCCATGCATGGACGCCTGCGGGGCCAGTGGAGATCGTCGCTGCACAGTTGGGGAATCGCGCGCCGCTGTATGCGGCTATCGCACTGATCGAGGAGGCTGAGCGGATGCGTGAACGATGAGGCAGCGCTGGAGTCTGCGGTGCAGGAGATAGCTACAGATCTTTAGGCTTTGATTATTGAAATACCCTGTTTCTCAAAAGGCGCGATCAATCCGCGGCTTGCTCCGCTATCTGTAATAAGACAATCGATGTTGCGCGTTGGGCAGAGAAGATATTTACTCATATGGCCTAGCTTACTGTGATCTGCCACCACGACCTTTTTTGTGGATTGCGCTGTGAGTTTCCGGAGCAGCTCGGCCTCTGCGGGGTTTGTGCAGGTTAGACCGCGTTGCGCATCAATACCGTCGACTCCAAGAAAGATAATGTCTGCAAAGAGCATTTCCGTGGAAGCATTCGCGATCGGTCCGATGAGCGTAAACCAGTTGCCACGCAGCACGCCGCCAGTGACGATCACCTCAATATCCTTGCAGTTGCTCAACTCCATGGCGACGTTCACCGTATTTGTAATGATCGAAATTCCGCGCATGGTTTTCAAATTCCGCACGACTTCGGTTGTTGTCGTTCCTCCACTCAACGCGATGGTCTGGCCCGGTTGGACCATACCCGCAGCGACACGCGCAATTCTTCGTTTTTCGTAGGCAAAGCTCGCTATTTTGTCTTGGAAGGATGTGTCGTTACGGAAAGGTTCATAGAAGAGAGGACCTATAGGTACCGCGCCTCCACGCACTCGTTTAATTAAGGAGCGCTGCTCCAGATCTGCAAGATCTCGCCGAATGGTGGCGAGGGAGGCACCAAATGTTTTGCAAAGGCTCTCGATGGAGACTGTTCCAGATTCCTGCAGTGCACGAAGTATGTATTCATGCCTTGCAGCAGAGTTATCCGCTTTCCTCGCCATGAGACGGAGGATATCAAATATTGTCGCGAGGATTTCAATGCCTCGCTGAGCACTGCAGGCGCCGGAGCTGATATCCGAGAACCCGTTTATTTGCTCCATCCAGCTGGATGGAGCAAATTGCATAGGTTTAACGCAAAGATGAAGAGGTAGATCGCAATGACGCATCCATGGAAGCTCCGGAAGAATGCTCAATTCAAGACTACGTTTAACCGTCGCCAGTTCTGCGAAGCAGGTGCTTCCGCGATTGCAATGGCATTTCTGCCTGCAAAAGCTCGTACTGCAATGGCTGAACCGACCTCCACAGACATGTCTGGGATTCCGACGTTGGATGAGTTGGGAACAGGATGGCTCGACTGCAGTCAGTTGGCGCACATGCCGTCGCTCCATAATTTCCATGAAATGGCTGCATGCGCGCCAGACCTGGTCGGCGTCAATTTTTTACCTGGCGGGCAGCTTTATAAAGATTCAGGGCCTCACTGGTTTATCTATAACACTCTGCCTTTATGCCGCATGTCTGTCGATGGCGCGACATATGACAGTACGAGCTGCAAGTGGTCCGCCTACCAGGCAGTAAGGCGTACGCAGCTCCCTGATCTTGAAATAGTGACGACAAATCGTCTTGTCATGGAAGAGCCGGCCATTTTGTGGCGAGTCAGGTTCAGGAATACCAGTGAGACGGAGAAAACCATTCGCATATCCATCGAGACAGATGGCGTTCTCAGGGAATTTATAGGAGGAGTTCAACTGGTAGCGAAGTCACAAGAATTTGCGATGACCGCGGTCTATCAGGTTTTTGATTCTCCTCAACACGATGCGAATGGTACGCGAGTGGAGTGGGTGTTGCACCTTCCTCCGAAGGAATCCCGAGAGATTCGTTTTTCTATGAACGCTTGTGCCAAAGACAACGAGCCTCAAGCAGTTATGTCTATTCCGTGGTTTGAGTCAGAGTGGGTTCGAGCAAAGAAGGTCTGGGAAGATCGCTGGAAGGATGCTTTTACACCTGGTAACAAGTTTTTCTCGGGGAATGCACCTACCTTACATACAGAGGATGCTGCGATCCGTGTAATTTACTACCGCAGCATACTGACTCTCATGGTTCTACTCCGAACCAACCTTTGGAGCAAAAGGACGTTTATTACAAGTGGGGAACGAGCGAAGGGAATTGTCTATTACTGGGACACCTCGCTCTTTTCGACACTTTTTGCCATGCTTGAACCTAAGGGGATGAAGGAGCAGATCAAGCTCTTTCTTGAGCAAGATCCACACGAGAGTGCTGTCATCGTGTTCAAGGCCGGACGCCCTGCTTCCCCCGAGAAAATAGTCAGGTCTGAAGGATGGGACCTCAGAGGTTATGCTGCGAACGACCTCTCCATCTTTCGCTTAACGTGGTCGTATTTATCTGTAACTCAGGACAGAGCATTTCTGGCTGAAACAATCGGAGATCAGACAGTAAACGAAAGATTGCGAGCCCTGGCAACTGGATGGAAGAGGCTCTTACGTGAGCCATCGGACAAACTTGCGGATTACGGGGAAGCGCCTAACCTTTTGGAATGTGTTCCTACGTATATCCACAAAGTACCATCTTTCAATTCGGCAAACGTGTGGATGATGCGTGAATATGCCGGCATTCTCGACTTAACAGGAGATCATTCGGAAGCGGTCGAACTTCGCAGAGAAGCAGAGGGGATGGCCAAGGCTGTATTAACTCTCTATGAGCCAGGCAGAGGTGTATGGGTAAGTGTGCATCGGGATGGCACACGGGTTGAGATGCGGCACTGCTATGACTTTGCTACCGTTGGCAGATTTATGGCGGCAGACTTGTCTCCCGCCATTCGCCAGCAAATGGTTGAGTTTGTTCAGAGTGAATTGTTAACTGAGAGATGGATGCACGCCCAATCGTTGCTTGATGTAGCGGCTGCCAACTCTGATCGTCCTGATCATGGTCCGATGGGAGCCTATGATGCATGGCCAGCGGTGACCGTTGATGCAATGTGTGTGCTTGGGTATTGGGAGAACGCGATTTCGTTCTTACGCAGAACCGGAGTTGCAAACTACGAAGGCGTTTATGCGCAGGCGCATGAATTTTACGGGCCAAGACGGCGTGAATATGACGCTCCAGTCCGGATCGCACAACGCGGAGGCTGCATGCGGGAATGCACGGGTGGCGGTGCTTTTGCTGAGACCATTATCAATAGGCTGTTCGGTTACATACCCAGGCTGGGACAGCCATTGCATTTATTCGAACCACAGACTCCTCGAGGGTTTGCAGGAGAGCTTTCTCATGTGCGCTACGGGAGCAGTCAATTCACGATCCAGTCTGATCGCTCAGGTCTGCATTTGAGAAATGAAGTTAATGGAAATGCGCATGTTGATCGAATGCCAGCGCATTCCCTTTCGTATAGTGTCTGGGGGCGATCAGATTCAGGCCGCATTTAAGGCTTTTCTCCATTTCGAAAGGCATCGATTCCAATACATGAGAATGCCCGTCATGGCGAGAGCGGGGAAGGCGAGTCCGGCGGTAGCCCAGAGGATTTTCCCAAGCATGCCGAACGAAGTCCCGAAGTGGAGTGGAACCGCAAGCCATAGGAGCCAGTCTCCCAGGGTGTGATTCTGGCCACGGTGCCAATTGAGAAAAAGATTGCCGCTGGATTGATCGAAATAGACGAAGTCTGTATTCGCATAGTCTCCCATGGCGCCTCGAGCCATATAGACGGTGAAGATAGGAGCGCGGCCTGAACCGTAAAAGAACCCCTCCAGGCGTGCGGGATGAGAGTCAGAAACCGCACGCTCAAGGGTGGAGGTGAGGTCGAAGGTAGCGGGTTCAGCCGATGAAAACCGGGCCTGGAAGCGGGCGATGTCTTCGGCGGGATAACGCGCTGTAGTCATAGGCGAGAGCAGTGAGATAGCGCGCTCGAAAGGGGTTTCCCAGGCAAAGTAGATGCCGGTGAGAGCCCAGGTAAGGCTGAAAAGAATAGTCCAGAAGCCTACGGCGCTGTGAAGATCGAAATTGATCCGCTTCCAGTTGAGGGAAAAATTCACCTTGAGGGCGCGTGCCCAATTGCGGATACCGGGCCACCAGAGGAAGAGACCAGTGACAGCCAGAGCAAGGAGAATGCCTGCGCCAAGGCCATTCCACTGGCGGCCGTTTTTTCTGAGCAAGAGGTCGATATGAAAGCGTTCGACGAACCCTATCCACGTGGCATCCTGATCCTCTTCACCGGCCACTTGGTCGGTTGCTGGATCAACGTAGAGGGTGACAGCGGGTTGGCCGGATGCTTGGAGATTGATCTGATAAAAGCGGTCGGCATCGGTTGGGCAGCTGGCGAGTTGCGGCATGAAATGCGGATGTAGATGCTCAGCCGCCTGGAGTGCGGTGACGAGGCTTGTCGGTGTACAGGGCGTGCCGGGGGGTGATCCTGTGAAGTGTGGTCGCGGCATCAGTTCGTCATGAAAGACAAGAATGGAGCCACTGATTCCGATAGCACAGATATAGAGGGAAAACAGAATACCTGCCCAGAGATGAATTTGAAAGCAGGCACGACGCATCCAGAGCTGCCGTGGGCGATGGATGAAGCTGCGGAGCCAGCCTTGCGGCTGGCTCGTTTGCGTGACTCCTGGATTGCTTGGGATAGGCATTGCTGATGGAGTGTCCGCTATCTACCGGCCGTTTCAGGTGGTAAGTGCTGAGAGAACCAGTCCAGCTCACGGGTAAGCGAATCGATCTGGTGTTCCGTCTCGCGGAAGATGTGGGGCTCGCGTGGGTAGATGACCATGACGGCTTCGCGATTCAGGAAGCGTAGTGCATGGTAAAACTCTTGTCCCTGGCTGAGCGGGACGCGAACGTCTGCGCCACCATGAAGTACAAGGGTAGGAGTATGGCAGTTGGCGGCAAAGCGCACCGGGGAGTGCAGGTCCAGGTCCTTATAACTCTTGGCGTAGACGTTATACAGCGCGTCAAGATAGCTCGGAGCAATGTCCGTTGTCGTGGCCATGCTGTAGACATCTGTTACTGCTGCGCCGGCCATAGCCGCTTTGAAGCGATCCGTGTGCGTTACAGCCCATGAGGTCATGAAGCCGCCGTAGCTCCAACCCGCAATAACCATGCGGTCGGGATCGGCATAGCCTTGCTGGATGACCCAGTCGGTGCCTGCCATCACATCGGCAAAGTCCCCACCGCCGCCATCCTGATAATTGGCCTCGGTAAAGTCAATAGATTGCCCGGAGGAGCCTCGGTAGTTTGGTTGAAGAACAACATAGCCTTGCGAGGCCAGCAGGAGAGCGTAGTTGTACCATGTGGCGCTGAATCCAACTGTAAAGGACTCTTCAGGGCCGCCGTGAATGTGGATGGCGGTCTTGTAACGCTTGCCGGGTGTGTAGCCAGGAGGCAAAGTAAGCACGCCGTAGATGATGCGATGGTCCTTGGGGTTTATCCACTGTACTTCGCGCTGTTCGCCGAGTGCCCAGTTCTTCGTCTGAGGATTGGTGTCCGAGAGGACGGTCGTATTCTCTGCGTGCCATACAGTGACTTCCGCCGGTTGTGTGGGTGTTTCACTCAGGAAAGCGATGGAAGAGCCGTCCTTGGTCGCGTCGAAATCGAGGGCTGTAGGTGTGAGATGGCCGAGCTGCGTTGCGCTGAGCGTCGCGGGATCGAAGATGTGCGCTTCTGTGTGAGCGTGCACGAAGGCATTCACAAGTAGTCGGTTGCCGGTAAGCCAGCGCATCTCGTAGAGGGTGCCGTCGAGCTTGTCTTCGAGCCGGATGTCTTTGCCGGTAGCAAGATTGCGGATGAAGTGCTCATCGGTGATGCGCTTTTGTGTGAAGCGGGAATAGGAGATGTTCTGCCCGTCTAGTGAATAGATGGGTGTTTCATAACCGGATTTCTTCTCAATTACCTGCGTGATCTCCCCACTCGATGTTGAGAAAATTTCGACGACGGAGACGCGCCAGTAATCGTCGATGCGCGGTGTGGGCGAAACACGGGCAAGAATGCCCGTGCCGTCCGGAGACCAATCAATGGAGTCTACATTGACGTCCTGGCGAGAGAGCAGGCGCGCCTGATGAGTATCGATGTCATAGAGCCAGAGTCGATCGAAATGATATTCGCCGTCGATGATCTCGCGATCGTCCTTTTTTTTCTTGCGCGCACTCTCTTCGGGGGTGTCAGAGTCTGTGCGAAGAAATGCGATCTGTTTACCATCTTTCGACCACTCGAAAGATTTGATGCCACCGGGGAGATTGGTGAGAGGTTGGGCTTCGCCGCCGTCGAGCGAGATCGACCAGAGCTGCATATCCTTACCCTCGTTGTCTCCGCTCGACACAGATACAGGAGGCTGAGGTTGAGGATCTTTTTGCTGCGGGGTGGGTGTCTGCGATTGCGTCGGCGGAGTGCTCGAGGACGTATCGATCAGCTCCTTCGGGATATCGCCGCGATAGTTGCCGGGAGCCACGCTGAAGTGGAAGGGCGATCCGGGAGATGCGAGCGGGTTCGGGCGATTGGAAAGAAAGACGAGGGTGCGGCCATCCGGTGACCAAGCCGGAGAGCTATCGTCTCCAGAGCCGGAGACGAAGAGTCGGGCCGGCGAAGAGTGATCGGTGGAAACGAGCCAGATGTGCGTGTTGCGTGGCTTACCCGCGGGCATGGGCGTTGTCACGGTATAGGCAATGAGCTTGCCATCAGGCGAGATCTTTGGCGTTTCGATGCTCCTCAGGCCAGCGATATCGGCAGGCTGTACGGTGTGCTTCTGCGCATGACAAGGAAAAGAGAGGAGCAGGGAAGCGAACGCGAGGAAGCAGGCGCGGCGATATGAGACAGAATGGGAGACGTGCATCGAGACTCCTGGAATATGTGCTCGAAAAAGAATCAGAGCGCACCAAGCGAACTGGCAAGCTACGATAGCAGGCGCGCTCTGATTATTTAGAACTGCAGCTTAAGTGCGAACTGCATGGAGCGCGGTGAGCCGATCTGATAAAGGCTGCTAAAGCCGCCATCGGCGCCGCCTCCACCGAGACTATCGGCAAGCGTGTGTTCGGAGATACCGAAGTATTGATTTGTCAGCGAATTGCGATCGCTGTCATTGGTGCCGGGATCGCCAAAGAGAGGGTGGTTAAAGACGTTGAAAGCTTCTGCCCGGAACTGAAGTGCCAGGCTGTCGTGGATCGGGAAGGTGCGGCGGAGAGCGACATCTTCCTGCCATGCGCTGAAACCGCGAATGGTATTACGCTGCAGGTCACCCTGCGCATCGATAGTGGGCGTGGAGAAGTGACCGGGGTTATAGCCCTTGCCGCCGGGACAGGGCAGACCGCCATTGCGGGCCGCGCAGGTGGAACCGCGGACGTAGAGTGGCGAGTTTGGGACGAGGTTGGGTCGTTGGTTCACCGCGTCGTCATTCCATTCCATGCCGAAGGCACCATAGACGCCGGTGTTTACATTGACAGGGAGTGCTGTATTGGAGCGGAAAAGACTGTCGAGGGCCCAGCCGCTGCTGACATACCGCGTAAAGGCATGGCTGCTGTGGAGGCCGGGCATCTCGTAGGTGATGGCATTCGAGAAGGACTGGCGCACGTCGAGGTCGGAATTGCCATAGTCCTGATGCGGGTCGTAGATCGTGTGATACGGGTTGGGTAGCGCGAGGCTTGAGGAGTTATCGAGCGCATGCGACCAGGTGTAGCTGAAGAGCGCCTGGAGGTGGTGCGAGAGGTTCTGCTTGAATTGGACCTGCAGAGAATTGTAGTTCGAATATGCGTGATTGAAGTAAGCAGTCAGATATTCGAAGTTGGCATTGCCGCCTTCCGCCGGCTGGAGGAGTTCGCTTCGGAGTAGGTTATCTCCCTTGTTGCCGACGTAGCTGATCTGGAGGGTGCGGCTGCTGCCAAGGCTCTGCTGGAGGGCCACGTCCCACATGGTAACGCGGGGATCCTTGAGGTGAGGATCGAATGCAAAGACGAGGCTATACGGTGGATCGGTGCTGAGAGGAGCAGGTGTGCCCGCGGAGGTGTCAAGCGGATACTCACCGTCCGCGCCATAGAGGTACTTGGTGCTGGTGTAAGGAGTCCCAAGGGTTCCCTGAGCGCCGATCTCATTTCCAAGACCGTAGTAAACGCCTGCGCCGGCGCGGACGACCGTTTCCCACCCAGGCTGGGTGCGGGCGAGATAAGAGAAGCCGACACGCGGAGCAAAATTGGTGCGGCTCTCATTCCAGAGTTTGGTCCCAGCTGGAGCAAGCTCGACGTTTGCCGGGTCTTCCAGGTTCGTGGCGGTATAGAGAGGGTACTTGCCTGAGCTTGGCGGAGGATCGATGTCCCAGCGGAGGCCGTAGTTGAGGGTAAAGCGAGGGCTGATCTGCCAGGAATCTTCGGCGAAGAGAGAGAGGTTGTTGAAGACAGGGTGAATCTCGGCCGTCTCGGCGCTATCGATCGCGGCGTAGACAGGTTCCTGCGTGGTTACCAGCGTCTTCACATCGGCGAAGTCGTAGAAGATGTCGTAAGGCCGATATCCATTGAGCGGCGTAAGACGCCGATAGTCGCCGCCGAATTTGAACGCATGGTGGCCGTGAGTCCAGCTGAAGCTATCGACGTAGTTGAGCTGGCGCTGGTGGTTGGTTGCGTCGTTGCCGACGTAATAGTCGCCGGTTCCGTCATTGAAGAAGACACCGAAGACCGCAGTATTCAGGTTGTATTGGGGCTGCGACTGGAAGAGGTAGGCACTCGAGGGTACAGTTGCGCCGCCGAAGTCAGTCGGGCTAACAGTGGTGGCTCCTTTGGCGTGGCTGATGTTGAAGCGGAAATCATTTACGAGCGACGGACTGATGATGTACGTGGCGCCGGCCGTAATGGTGTCGACATTGGAGATCGTGTGGCTGAGTGTGGAGCGCGTGTAAAAGTCGAAGGCACCGTATTGCTCGCCATCCGAGGGTGCGTAATTGCCGCGGATGAAGAGATTAAGCTTTGAGGTCGGGCTATAGTCGAGCCTGACGCTGGTCGCGTTCAATGTCGATGGATTGGAGAACGTGGCATAGAAGATTCCGGTGTAATTGCCGGTAATATCCTGCCCCGCGGATGGTTTGGCATAAGCCTCAAGGAGCGGGGCGACCGCCGAGGAGGCCTGGTTGCGGGCCCAGGTTGTCGGCACAACATCCTCTCGGGATTCGGGGACGCGGAGCCGCAGCCCCTCATAGGATCCGAAGAAGAAAAGCTTGTTCCTGATGATGGGGCCGCCGAAGACGCCGCCGAAATCATTCTGCTTCTCGGCCTGACGCGAGAGACCTTCTTCATTATTGAACCAGTTGTTGGCGTCGAAGATCTCATTGCGGAGATATTCGAAGAGAGTGCCATGGAACTGATTGCTACCGGAACGGGTCACGATCGAAAGCTGCGCGCCGGTGGTGCGACCGTACTCGGCATCGAAAGTGGAAGTCTGTATCTTGTATTCCTGCATCGCGTCGACGGAGACAAGATTGTTATATCCGCCATTGTTGCTCGTAGCCTGCGAAGTGCCGCCGCCGGCCGTACCGAGATAGACGTTGCTGCCCTGAGTGATACCGACGTCGGCGCTGACACCGTCGATGGTGAAGTAGTTGGCATCTGTCCGCTGCCCATTGACGCTGAACTGGCCGGCATTGGTGTAGTAGGTCTTTGCGGTGACATTACCGGGCGTCAGCGCAATCAGGGCCTGGAAGCTACGGCCGTTCAGAGGCATATTCTCAACGAACTTGCGATCGACGGTGGTCGAAATAGCGTTCGAGGTCTCGAGTTCATCGGTTTGTCCATTCACGGAGACAGATTCGCTCGTGGAGCCTACTTCCAACGTGATTTCCTCGCCAAGGTTGTCCTGCGCATGGAGATCGATGCTCTCGATGATGCCTTCCTTGAATCCGGAGGCGGCGATGCTGAGCTTATAGCGGCTGGGCTTGAGCTGTGCAAAGTGGAAGATGCCGTCCTGGCCGGTGGTCGCGGTCTGTGACTGGTTGGTGGCAATGTCGGTGATGGTCACCTTTGCCCCAGGAATGCGCGCTCCGCCGTGATCGGATACGGTTCCGTTCATCGCTCCGCTTTCCAATTGCGCGGAGGCCATCTGTGTCAGCCCCGCAAAGCTGAGGATCAAGATCAAGAGAAGAACAACAGGGTGTCGCTTCATAGCGTCTCCTTAAAAACCTTTCGGTAACAGCGTGTACAACCAAGAAAATGGCTTCGCCGATGTGCTATTCGCGCCCGGCGTTCTGATCGCGAATCATTGCGGCAAGCTTGCGATGCTCGGGAGCGTCATGCCTCCCAAGCACGTCCGCGACTGCCAGTGCATCGCGCAGCGGTTCGTCCTGTCCCAGCTTGAATTTGGCTTCCACACGCGAAACGCGCAGACGGAAACCGGTGATGCCGGCAAATCGGCGGGTGATCTCACTGCGGGGAATCTCGCTGGTCTTCCAGCCGCTGGAATAGGAAGCTTCCATGCTGTTCACCAGGAGCTCAAGCGAGCGATCGAGTTCCGGCTCTTCCTGGAACTCGATGGTGCCGTAGCAATGTACGGCCGAGTAGTAATAGGTCGAGGGCATCTGGCGCTCGGGATACCAACTGGCCGTGACGTAACTCCAGGGGCCTTCGAAGATTGCCAGCACCGGTGTGGTGTTCTCCCGCAGAGCGGCAAGGTGTTCGTTCGCCCGGGCGATATGGCTGACGAGTACAAGTTCATCGACCGAATGATCACCGGCAGCTTCTTCCACCAGAAAGGGAAGATTCGTAGCCAGAGGACCTGCATCGCTTTGGCTGACGAGGAGCGCCCACGGGTTCTCGTCGATGATCTGTCGGATATCTGCCGGCGATTTGGGTTGCCAGCACGGGCGCACAAACATACACGTCTCCTGGAATGCTTCGGCTGCACCTTTTCTTCGGCAAGTATTGCCGGGATGCGGTGCAGGTCTGACGAGGCTCCTACGATGCCTTCAGGGCCTGACAATTTCGCCACCGAGGACAGTGGTCAAAACCTTCACGTTCTCGATCTGAGCTGGGTCGATGTGAAAGATGTCGTCGGAAAGAACGTCGAAATCGGCGAGCTTCCCTGGTTCGAGACTGCCCTTGATGTCGTCCTGGCTTTCTGCATAGGCAGAGCCCACGGTGTAGGCATGAACGGCTTGTTCGACGGTGAGCTTCTGCTCCGGGAACCATCCGTCGGGGTGCTTGCCATCCAGCGTGCGGCGTGTCGTGGCTGCGTAAATCGTGAGCATTGGATTGATGGGCGCAACGAACCAGTCCGTTCCAAACGCGAGTGTCGCGCCGGAATCGAGCAGTGACCGAAATGCGTATGTACTTTTCGCACGCTCGTGGCCGAGGCGTGTTTCGGCCCATCGTCCATCATCGATGGCGTGATAAGGCTGCACTGAAGCGATGACATGAAGCTGCCCGAAGCGCGCGATATCTTCCGGACGCAGTGTTTGTGCGTGTTCGATCCGGAGACGGCGATCAGCGGGACCGTCTTCTTTCTCCAGACGCTCATAAAGATCGAGAATGACTTTGTTCGCGTGATCGCCGATGGCGTGCGTGGCGATGTGATTACCGGCCTGATCCGCAGCCTTCAATTCGGCATAGAACTTCTCTGGATTGGCGAGGTCTTCCGAAGGAAGACCTCGGTTGCCCGGCTGGTCGTCGAAGGGCTGCTCAAACCATGCTGTCGCCGAGCCGAGGGAGCCATCGGCAAAAGCTTTGAGCGAGCCGATGACCAGCGTATCGTTGCCGAAGTTGGTCATGATGCCGAGCGCGCGATAGCGGGCACCTTCGGGCAGTGGAAAGCGGGCGGCAACGCGAACCTTCCACTTGCCTTCCGCCATCAGGCGCTGGTAGCCGCGCACGACGCGGGCTTCCATGTCGGCCGCTTCGGTACCGGTAAAGCCCATGTCCTGTACGCTGGTTACGCCGTTATCGAGGGCGTATTTCTGGGCGGCGAGGAGTGCGGCATCCACCTGAGCATCCGTCGGCGGTGGGATAGCGCGAGTGATGAGATCCTTGGCCGCGTCCTTGAATATGCCGGTGGGATTACCATTGGCGTCACGGACGATCGTTCCGCCAACGACGTCCTTCGTATTTTTATCCACGCCGGCGAGCTTCATCGCCAGCGCATTGGCAAGAATCTGATGCCCATCGGTGCGCTGGACCCATACAGGATTATGCGGAGTGACAGCGTCGATCCAGTCGTGGCGCGGTAGCTCCACGGGAGACCATTTCTGTTCGTCCCAGTTCCCGTCGACAATCCAGGCGCCGGGTGGCTGAGTTTTTGCGAAGGCTGCGATGCGGGCGACGAACTCTTCGCGGCTGCGGGCATCGGTGAGCTGAACGCTGGCCAGGCCTTGCCCACCCCAGAAGAAATGAACGTGTGCGTCGTTGAAGCCTGGAACGACGCGGCTTCCCTTGAGATCGATCACTTTCGTATTCGGGCCGGCGAGTTTCTGGATTTCGGCGTCTGAGCCAACGGCGAGAATGCGGTGGCCGGAGATCGCGAGAGCTTCCGCTTCGGGCTGCCTGGGGTTCTCCGTCCATATCTTTCCGTGCAGAGCAATCATGTCTACCTGCGCGAAGAGTGGGCGGGAGAGAAGAACCGCCACGAGCATGAGGATTTTTCGCACGTAATCTCCTGATCCGGATACCGGGAGCGATCGAGCTGGATGGCTGCGAGCTCCATGGGGCGTATGCTTTTGCAGCGTTTCGTAAAAGTACGGCGAAGTCTGGATGGTGTAAAGAGCCAGTTTATGCAGTTATGCTGGTGCCAGATTTTCGTTTATCACCCACCAGAGGTTTTCCATGAAGGGTTTTGAACATCTCGATCTGGATCGAGACCATCGGCGCACACTGCAAACTCAGCTGACCGAACAGTTGAAGGTCATGGTCCAGCAGGGTGAGCTTCGGCCGGCGGAGAGGCTGCCGTCGACGCGAGCACTGGCCGACGAACTCCGGATATCGCGCAACACGGTGGTGGCGGCCTATGAGCAGCTGGAGAGTGAAGGGTATCTACAGGCACATGAGCGGAGCGCCTTCACGGTTGGAGCAGCGGCAAGAGCCTTCGCGCGACCACGGCAGGGAGATGCCAAGCCAGGACAAAGAGTGGTGGGTCCGCCGCGAACTCTGATTGCACCCAGGCCATTCCGGCCAGCCCAGCCGGATATTCACCTCTTCTCGCTCAAGACCTGGAATCGTCACCGGACCCGGGTGCTGCGTGAAGCCTTGCTGCTGCAATATCAGTCGCGATTCTCCATGGGACTGGATGTGCTGCGGCAGAATGTCGGGGCATATTTACAGGAGAGCCGTGGGATCCGCTGCTATTGGGATGAAATCGTGATCACCGGGGGCTCGCAGCAGGCGCTGTTCATGGTGGGACAGCTTCTTCTGGACTCCGGCAGCAGCGTTTACATGGAAGACCCCGGATTCCCCGGAGCGATAAGAGCATGGCAACAAACGGGAGCAACGATTGTGCCCGCGCCCGTTGATGAGGAAGGGATCTGTCTGCCGCTCCCCATGGCGGAACAGGCAAAGGTGGTGTATGCAACTCCCTCCCATCAATTCCCACTTGGTGTATGCATGTCTTTGGCGCGGCGATTGGAGTTGCTGCGGGTGGCGCGCGAGCGTGAGCTGTGGGTGGTTGAGGACGACTACGATTCGGAGTTTCGGTACAACAGTGCCCCGCAACCCAGCCTGCAGAGTCTGGACGAACATCGCAGGGTGATCTACGTGGGATCGTTCAGCAAGACATTGTTTCCGGGGCTCAGGCTCGGTTACATGGTCTTGCCGCCACAGCTGGTGGAGCGTTTTGCACGGCTGAAGGCGACGCTTGAAGATCATGGACCACTCATCGATCAGGCAACGCTCGCGAGTTTTCTGGAAAGCGGAGCATTCGACTCGCATCTTCGCCGCTGCCGGAGAATCTACCGCGAGCGGCAGCAGCTCTTTCTGGACCTGGTAAGCCGGAAGGGATTGCCCTTGCGCTTTCCGGTAACAGGTCGGGGTATGAACCTGGCGGGACACTTTGTAATGGAGACCGACGATGCCCGAGTTGGTGCAGCTCTGGAAAGGGAAGGAGTCGACACTCCCGCGCTCTCTTCTTATTGCAGCCAGGCTCGGTGCTCGGGGTTACTGTTTGGGCTCACGGCGTTTACGGATGCCGAGATCCGAATGGGCATCGAGATGTTGGCGAATACGCTGGTCCGTAGTGTGGAACATAAGAGAGGCAGATAGGGAAGCACGCAGATTACGTCCGCGTTAGGCCTGGGATGAAAATCACTTTCATGCGCATGGTTGGGAGGGCAGGAGACGGTAGTACAGGAGAACGGCTATTCTAGTAAGCACCTCTGCTCCAGACTCGCTGTTTCGGGCGGAATAGCCCAGAATCCTTGTGTCGAATTTATCTCCAGAATCCATGCAGTCAGAAGTTGCCAGTGAAGCATGCGATGCCTTGCTCCTGCGCATCGTGGAAAGCCAGGAATTGCGGCGTTCAGCGCGGTTGCGTGAATTGCTTCTTTACCTGGGCCGATGTCACCAGAGTGGGGCGGGGAACGTCCGCGAACAGGAAGTAGGCGCGGCGGTCTTTGGACGGGCAGAGGACTATGACACGACGCTCGATAACATCGTGCGGGTGAATGTTTCCGAACTGCGCAAGCGGCTGGCGCACTACTTTCAGGAAGAGGGCGCGCAAGAACCGGTCATCGTGGAGATTCCGCGCGGTGGGTATCTGCCGAAATTTGTGCGCAGGACCTTCCTGGAAGAGCCAGAGCCGCAACCCGCCCAGGAGGCAACTCCTCTAGCGACAGCGGTGGCCGGAATAGCGGCGGTCGAAGCGGGTGCAGTGATTAAGGTGGGCCGAGCAGAGCGTAACCCGAGGCGATGGCTGGTGACCGTACTCGTCCTGCTGATGCTCGTGGCCGGAGCCGGATGCGGGGTACTGATCTGGCAGAACGCGGCTCTGCGCACGGAATTGCATCCGTGGACGGCGGACCCGGCTCTTGAGAGTCTGTGGTCACAGTTTTTCGCAACGGGACGCGAGGTCGATATCGTCTCGGCCGATACCTCGTATGCACTCGAAGAGGATGTGCTGCGGCAGCCGATCTCGCTCGAAGATTATCTGAACTACAACTACAAGCGGCTGGGTAACCGGTCCGATGTACCGCAGGCGACACGGGATGCACTGGAACAGATTCTTGACCGGGATAGCGGGAGCATTGGGGATTTTCAGGTGGCGGTGCGCATCCTGCGACTGGGTGGTCATGATGAACACCTGAAGGTGACTTCGGCACGGTTTTATTCGCCGGAAAGCCTCAAGACGAACGACCTGATCCTGATCGGAAGCCAGCAGTCGAATCCGTGGGTGGAGCTTTTCCGGGACCGGTTGAACTTCTATCCGGAATATGATCTTTCTCTGCACCGCTCGTTTGTCCATAACCGCGTACCTGCCAAGGGCGAGCAGGCGGTTTACACGGCGGCCGAAGAGCCGAACCGGGGTTACAGCGTGATTGCGTTTCTGCCGAACCTGAACGACCGGCAGAATACGTTGATCCTCGCGGGGACGGACTCGCGGGCGACGCAGGCAGCGGGAGACTTCATCACGTCGAGATCGGGGATGCGGGAGATTGCGAAGCGGCTGCCGGTCGGCCCGTATCCGCATTTCGAGGTGTTGCTGTCCTCTTCGCAACTGGTGGGCACCCCGTTGCATACGGAGGTTGTGACGGTGCGGGTATTCGACCACTGAGCCCGGCGGAGTTCTTACTTTGCTCCTTACAGTAAAAGTGCAGCATTTTTCCAATCACTTACTTGCGCTCGGGTAATGCGGTGAGCAGAATCTTTCGCAATGTCACTCCACGGGTTTCTTTTCACTTCACCATGTAAGCGTCTTCTTCTGCTTTTTCTCCTGGCTGTCGCGGCGCTGCCGTCGATAGGGGCTCCTCATGCTTCTCCTTTAGATGAGGGAGGAGATCCGACGAGCCTGGTCAACATGATGATCGGTACGGCGGCCGAGGGGCAGACTTATCCGGGCGCGAGCATGCCCTATGCGATGACGCAGTGGACGCCGCAGACGCAGGAAGGAGAGACCAAGTGCGTGCCTCCGTACTACTACGCCGATACGCGGATACAGGGGTTTCGCGGATCGCACTTCCTGAGTGGCTCTTGCGCGCAGGATTACGGCAGCTTCACGGTGATGCCGCTGGTTTCGGCGGAGAAGCTTGACGCTCAGGGGCGGTCCGCGGCCTTTTCGCACGCGCATGAGGTCGCGCGTCCTTATCTGTATGCTGTCGATCTCCAGGACAGTGGCATTCATGCGGAGATTACGGGCTCGGAGCGGAGCGGAATGATGGAGTTTCATTTTCCAGCCAGCGCAGAGATGGGATGGATCGACGTGGAGGACAACATCCGGCTGGGTACAGGAGCGATCCGCATCGATGCCAGGCGGCAAGAGATTACAGGGTATAACCCGGTGCACCGTATTTATGCAGGCAACGGAAAGAATGCGGGATTTTCGGGGTACGTGGTGATTCAGTTTGACCAGCCGTTCGAGGTCGGAGGCACCTGGACGCCGGCGGCGAGGCACGAAGGTGCAATTGAGCAACAGGGTGAGAGCGGAGCGGCGGGAGCGTATGTACGTTTTCGCTTGCCGGAGAGCCATGTCATCCATGTGCGGATCGGAACGTCATTCGTGAGTGTGGATGAGGCGAGGCGCAATCTCGAAGCAGAGATGCCGGATTTCGATTTTATGGCAGCGGTGCAGCGCTCCCGCGACGCATGGACAGCGGCACTGGGGCGGTTTGCGGTGGGAGGCAACAGCCCGGACAGGAGCATCTTCTATACCGCGCTGTATCACGCCATGCTGCTGCCGCGCATCTACAGCGACCGGAGCGGGACGTATCCGAAGTTTGCAGGCGACCCGGCGGGGGGACAGACGGAGCTGGCGAAGGGGTTCACGTATTACTGCGACTACTCAGTATGGGACACCTTCCGGGCGGTGCATCCGCTGTTGACGCTGGTGGATCCAGCGCGGGACCTGGATATGGTGAAGTCACTGATTGCCAAGGGCGAACAGGGCGGATACCTGCCGATTTTTCCGGCATGGAGCGAATACACCAATGAGATGGTAGGCGACCACGCGGGAGTGATCCTTGCTGATGCGTATGTAAAAGGTATCCGCGGCTTCGATGTTGAGGAGGCCTATCGGCTGATGCGAAAGAACGCCACGGAGACGCCGGAGGAGCAAGCGCTCTATGAGGATGGTCGAGGCAGGAGAGCGCTTCCGTCGTATGTGAAGTATGGCTATATCCCACTCGAAGACCCGGTGCCGTTTGCCTTTCATGGAAACGAACAAGTGTCGCGGACGCTGGAGTATGCCTTCGATGATTTCGAAGTGAGCGTAATGGCGAAAGCGCTGGGGCATGCGGAGGATGCGGCGATGTTTGCGCGGCGGGCGCAGAGCTGGCGCAACGTGCTGGACCCGGAGACGGGCCTTGCGCGCGGACGGCATGCGGACGGGACGTGGGTCACCCCCTTCGAGCCGGGCAAGACGGCCAGCTATATCACCGAGGGACTGCCGTGGCAGTACACCTTCTTTGTGCCGCAGGACATCCCGGCTCTGATCGCCTTTGAGCACGGGCCGGAGAAGTTTGCACAGAAGCTGGACGAACTGTTTGCCGGAGGTTTCTACGACCACGGCAATGAGCCGAGCCACCATATCGCCTATCTCTATGATGACGCTGGAAAGCCATGGAAGACCCAGCTTCATGTGCACGAGATCATGCAGAAGGAGTACCGGAATGCTCCGGCCGGGCTGGCGGGCAACGACGACGCGGGACAGATCTCGGCCTGGTATGTGATGTCGGCCATGGGAATCTATTCAGTGACACCGGGGACGCCTCGGTATGCGATTGGGACACCGCACTTTGACGAGATGCGGGTGCGGATGGGATCAGGGCGGGAGTTGCACATCGTGGCACATGGAGCTGAAGCGGGACAGTTTTATGTCCGGACGGTGCGGCTGAATGGGCGGGAGATCACGCGGCCCTACCTGCTTCACGAGGAACTGGAAGAAGGTGGGGAGCTCGAGTTCACGATGAGCGATCAGCCGATGAAGGGAAAAGAGGAAGTCTTCACCCCTGTGCGCACTGTGAAATAGCCTCTCCTTACGTGAATCTCACTGTAAATTCACTTGTCTGCGCTCCTTGCGAATCAGCAGGATGGATGCCGCTTCAGAAACAGCACTTTCTGCTGGTGGTGGATACTGCTCCATCTTCCGGGCACGGCCACGCAGGCGTGGCGTGTCCAGGGGCAATCGAAGAGTAGGCCTCCGCGGACGGCAGGTTTCCGAGGCAGTTTTAGGGAAGCCAGGAGAAACAAATGAAGAAGATAGAGAAGGCGCTGAGTAGAATCGCCATGGCCTTAGCGCTGATGTTGACCATTGTTGTCGGAGGCAGCCGTGCTCTGGCCCAGGGAATCACGGGCACGATTACAGGAACGGTCACCGATGCCAGCGGGGCAGCGGTTCCAGGCGCGACGGTCACCATTCTGAATCTGGATACGAATGCGGTGCATGCGGTGCATGCGTCCGATGCGGGTACCTATACGGTGACCCAGCTGCCGCCAGGAAATTATTCGGTGACGGTGGAGAAGCCCTCATTCCGGACCTTCAAGCAGGCCCGGCTCGTGCTGGCGATCGACCAGACGGCTGAGGTGGATGCACCGCTGGTGGTCGGCTCAGAGGCGCAGACGGTAGAGGTTTCGGCGGCTCCTCCGGTGATTCAGTCCGAGGATTCGTCGGTAGGTTCGGTGATCGATTCACAGGCGATCCAGAACACGCCGTTGAATGGGCGGCTGAGTGTGATTGGACTGATTGCGCTGGCACCGGGCGTGCAGAACTCCGGCGCGCAGGATCAGCTGGCGACACGCGGCGTGACGGCGGCAGTGGGTACAGGCTCACGCAACTCCTACGGCGGACTGGGATCGACGCTGGACGGTGTGACAAACCAGGAAGTGACGCTGCAGCGCGGCGAAGGCGAAGTGCCGTCTCTGGATGCGATCTCGCAGTTCAAGGTGCTGGCGACAGGCGCGCCGGCGGAGTTCAACCAGCCGGCACAGATTATCGTGGTAAGCGCGAGCGGTACGAACCAGCTGCACGGCGAAGCACTCGAGTACAACCGCTCGAAGGGCATGGGCGCGAAGACGTATAACTTTTCGACTGCCGCGGCGCCGGAGCGTCCGCCTTACCAGCGCAACGAATATGGCGGCAATCTGGCGGGGCCGATCTATATTCCGCATCTTTACGATGGCCGGAACCGCAGCTTCTTCTTCGCGGCATTCGAAGGCTTTCACCTGACGCAGTCCTATGCTCTGAGCAGCGAACAGCCAACCGAGCTGGAGCGTGAAGGGAACTTCTCGGAATTTCTCTCCGGTGGAGTGTGCGCGACCTCATCCGCAAATACAGTGACGATCACGAATTCGAATTTCACCAATAACGTGATCAATTCCTCGTCACTGATCAACACTGTGGACCAGAAGCTGATGAACCTGCTGTACCCGAAGCCGACGCAGTCCGGCTGCGGCACGAATACCTATGAGCAGGTTGCGGCGCTGAGCAAGTCGACGCGCTTCTCGTTGCGGCTTGACCATAAGATCGACGACAAGAACCAGATCCGCTTTACCTGGCTGCGGGCCTTCTATGGACCGAACCAGACTGTGGGTACGGACAGCCTGCAGGGCGGCAACTCGCAGGACGGCGAGCACAACAGCAACTTCATCCTGGGTTACACACACATCTTTTCTCCTACGGTCGTGCTCGACCTGAATACCTCGTACTTCCACCTGCCGATTTATCGCACGCCGCAGAACGTGGGAACAGATTTCTCTTCAATTATTCCCGGGCTGGGTACAGAGCTGATCGAGGGCGCGCCACAGATCTCGATCACCAATATCACCGCGGTGTCGGAGTCGGGCTCAAAGGATCTTGAGCAGGACGCACAGATCAATGCCTCGTTGACGAAGGTATTCGCGCGGCACACGGTGAAGGCCGGCGTCTCTTACCTATTCAACAACCACTGGAATGACTCGGTAGAGAGCCCGCAACGCGGTTCTTATACCTTCAATGGGCACTACACGGGCATTGCGTTTGCGGACTTCATCCTGGGTGATCCGATCTCGACCGGCAACGCGACGCCGAGCGACTACATCACCAAGAATCTTTCCCACCAGTACGGTCTTTATGTGCAGGACGACTGGAAGCTGCGGCCCAACCTCACCATCAATATGGGGCTGCGGTATGACCTGCAGTGGTTCCTGGACAGTCCTTATGGCGAGAACTCGCTGTACATCCCATCGCTCGAGAAGGTAGTGGTCTTTGGGAAGAGCTTCCCGGCGGCAGCGGAGAGCTACATTGCTGCCAATCCGTCGATCCCGATTGTGCTCTCATCCTCGGTGGGTCTGGGATCGAATGTCTTCTCCTATCTTGGGCAGGACAAGAACAACTTTGCTCCACGACTGGGTTTTGCCTATGAGCCGATGCAAAACACCGTGGTGCGCGGAGCCTTCGGCATTTACTTCAACCTGCTGCCGGCCAGTTATGTGGGCACGGCTCCTTTTTCCACGCTGCCTTTTGTGAGCGCGGTGACCTATACCAATTCGAGCAGCTCGACTCCTTCGTTCACCATGGATAATCCGTTCTCGGCTACGGGAAGCTACAGCGCAAACCCGAGCGTGCTGGCGCAGGCAAAGACAACGACTCCTTACACCGAGGCCTATAACCTCGCGGTCGAGCATCAGTTCCCGAAAGAGCTTTCGCTGCGCATCGGTTACGTAGGGCAACACAACCTGAAGCAGAACAACTATGGCGGCTCGGGCAACTATGCGCCGAATATCAACCTGGCCGATCCGCCGGTGATTGGCAAGACGGTGCAGAGCACGAACCTGGTGCAGCCGTTCTCGACGATCAGCCTGGATATGGCCCCGATCTTCCACAGCTCCGAGAATTCGCTGCAAGTCGGTGTGCACAAGCAGTACAGTCACGGCATTGCGGTGGGCGCAGAGTACTCCTGGACGCGGGTGCTGGGCACAGAGAATCTGGAAGACCCTTCGGGCAGATATCCGAACGATTCTTATGGGCCGATCGGAGGCATTGCGCCGCAGGTGCTGACGGTGAACTATTCCTATGTCCTGCCCTTCGGCAAGGGGCAGACCTTTTTCTCGACTGCTGGCGATGTGGTCAACAAAATCATCAGTGGATGGCAGCTTTCCGGCATCAGCGTCTTCCAGGGCGGCCAACCCTTTTCGGTGACCTATACGGCATCGGGTTCTCCGACCGGACAGGTGAGCGGACGCGCGAATGTGGTTCCGGGTGAGAGTCTGTATCCCAGGCACAAGACGAAGTCGGAATGGTTTAATCCGGCAGCATTCACCGCTCCTCCCTGCTATACGGCATCGGGTACGGTGAGCTGCAGCAGCTGGACATCATCCAGTCCAACGACCTATGCCAGCTATGGCGATTCCGGCTATGACATGCTGCGCGGGCCCGGTTTCCAGGACTGGGATATGAGCCTGCAGAAGAATATCGAGTTCAAAGAGCGGTATCGGGTGCAGCTGCGTGCGGATTCGTTCAATATCTTCAATCATCCAAACTTCAGCACGCCGGTAGCATCCATCACGAATTCCAGCGTAGGCGAGATCACATCCAGTTCCAGCGTGCCAACGTATGAGCAGCGCACGGTGGAATTCGCGGCAAAGTTCAACTTTTAACGAGTCCTGTTCTACCCGTTGTTATCCGTGGCGCATGTTGATGCGAACAGTGTCGGCATGCGCCACTTTTTTATGAGCAGCCGGGTATCTGGCGACGCTCTCAGAAGAAGAAATTCTCACTGCATGGTAACGAGGAACGTCTTGACCTGCTTGAGGCGTGCGTCAACGTTGTCTCGCTCTTCGGCGCTGAATTTGCGCTCAAGGGTGATCTCCTGCTGAGCGCGCTCGCGCTCGCCGGTGTGGTTGAGAGCCAACGCAAGGCGATAGTGAGCAGCCGCGTATTCGGGCCGCAGGCGGATAGCAGCCTCCAGTTCGGGAATGCTCTGCGGCCACTGGCTGCGCGTCTGTAACAGCAGGCCCATGCCGTAGCGCGCCTCGGGAAGATCGGGCTGTGCGTGGACGGCGGATTCAAGGAGGCGTTGGGCGAGGTCAAGCTGCGCGGCATCGGAGGGCTGGTGAAGGATGCTCGTGGCCGCGTAAGTCGCGAGGATGGCGTTCTGCGGATGCTTCTCTGCAAACGTGATCAGGGAAGCGCAATGCGGATCGGAGCCCTCGGTGAGCACGGTGCAGACGCGCCCGAGCAGCTCGGCGTACATTTCGTTCGAGGAGTCAGCCGCGAGCAGGTCGGCGAAGACGGGGATGGCCTTGCTGTAGTCACCATTGGCGTAATAGGCGATGCCGAGCCCGGCGCGCATGCGGCGGCTATCGGGAAAATGCTCGATGCCGGCGGAGAAGACATCGATGGCCGGTGTGAAGGTCCAGTGACGCAGCAGTTCGATGCCAAGCACATACTGATTCGCCTCGGTCGGTGCAAGCCGTACAGCATTGGCATAGTGCTGGGCCGCGTCCTTGTAGCTGCCGAGTTTCTCGTCCACGTCACCGAAGAGCGACTGGGCCTCGGCGGAAGACTCCGCGCCGGGCAGGCGGCTGAGCAGTGAGGCCGCTTCAGCAGCATCATCGGCACTGTAGTCGGCGAGAGCGGCGTTATAGAGCAGGGTAGGGTCGTTGGGTTCGAGAGCCAGAGCCGCGCGATATGCTTCAGCGGCCGGTTGCGGCTGGTTGAGCTGCATCCGTACTTGTCCGAGCGCCTGCTGAGTCGCTGCGTTGGATGGGTTCAGATGCGCGGCCCGCTCGAGTTCGTGCGCAGCCTCCTGCGGGCGGTTGAGCTTGAGATAGGCGGTGCCGAGGTTGGCGTGCGCAATGTCAGAGCCGGGCTGCTCGAGAGCAGCCGCTTCAAGCAGCGGCGTGGCCTCGGGAATTTTTTCTTCTCCGGCAAGCAGCAGGCCAAGCGATTCGTTGATTTCAAAGTTATGCGGATGGCGTGCATGGAGCTGGCGGAGCAGCGGCTCGGCAGTGGTGGCGTCGCCACGGTTCATCGCATCCATGGCACGGGCAAAGGCCTGCTGATCTGCGGCGGAGACAGGCGCGGCGGCTTGTTGCCCGGCCTGTGCTGCGGGAGCGGGTAGAGCAAGGATCGCGGCGGAAAGTAAGAATAGAAGGAAATTCACGCAGACAATGCGGGCGGAGATAGGCAGGCGCAGCAACAAGGAGGGAAGCCTCTTCTGTGGGACATGGTAACGGCCATGTCCCTCAGAAGAAAAGTGGTTGGAGTCGAATCCATTTCGCCTAAAACTGATACTTGGCGGCGAACTGGAAGAAGCGGGCATCTGGTGTGAAGTTCTGGAAGGTGCGGGGAGCGGTGATATTCCCCAGGTTGGAATTGATGGTGGTGATGCTGGGCTCACCATATGCCGGTGTGTTGAAGACGTTGAAGATATCCGCGCGGAACTGGAATGTTTGTTCGCGGAAGGTGTGGAAGTCCTTAAAGACGGACATGTTGACACGCTGATATCCGGGACCGTAGACGTCGTTGCGGCGTCCGCCGAGGTAGGACTCGACCTGAGTGATGCCGGTGACGAGCGAGCCAGTACCGGAGACCGGAATATCGGTTCCGGGCAGCGGGTTGGCGAAGGCGCAGGGATTGATCCAGTTCGTGAGGTTGCGTGTCTTCGTCGCGCAGGTCACATCAGGATTGGTGGAGTTTGGCGTGCCGCCTGATTTGAATGGATCGCCGATACGAATGGCACGCGTGCTGCCGCCGGAAGGACCGCTGTTGTTGGGATAGACAGTGAAGGGATTGCCGGTCTGCGCCTGGAAGGTGAGGTTCGCGGCCCATCCTCCAATCACTGTATCGGCAATAGCGTTCTGGTTAAGGTATTTGCGGCCCTTGCCAAAGGGCAGCTCGTAGTAGGTGTTGAAGGTGAAGCGCTGGCGGGTGTCCCAGGCCGAGTTGCTGTAGTCGTAGATGATCGGCAGCAGGTTCGTGTTCCGGTAGCCGCCGTCGCCAGTGGAGCCGAGCGGAGTAGGCGCATCATCGAGCGAGTGCGCATACGTGTACGTGGCAAGGAAGTCGAATCCGCTGCTCATACGCTTTTCCAGCTTGGTCTGGAATGAGTTGTAGTTGCTGGAGCCAGCGTAGTTGGTATACGCCGTACCGCCGAAGCCGGGGAAGGGACGAACGGTCTGATCGCTGTTCGCCGGATTCTGCAGAGCCATGGGGTTGTTGGGGTCAGGGAAGACTGCCAGGTGGCGGGAAACATCGCCCACATAGCTGAACGTCGCGACCATATTGCTGGAAACCGAGTGCTCGACCGAGAGGTTGTAGCTCATGGTGTAGGGCGTATGCACGTTCTCGTCGGAGCCGCGCAGCGCAGGGGTGGAGATGTAGTTCGCCAGGCCGGCAGCAAGGGCGTTTGAGAACCCGTTTTCGAGAGAGACGCCACCGTAAGCCGAGTCGCTGATGCTCTGGCAGCTTCCAGCCGTGCAGGAGGGTGCGGTGAAGGTATCGGTGAATTGGAAGGGATAGTTTTCACCGAGGTTCGGGTAGTAGCCCGTACTTTCGAGGCCACCGTAGAAGAGACCGAAGCCTGTGCGGATAACGGTCTTCGGGTCGAGCGAATACGAGACGCCGAAGCGAGGAGCGAAATTCAGTTTTTGCGCATTGATCAGTGCGGGGTTGTTCGAGTACCCGAGGCTGATGTTGTTGGAGGTGAGCAGGTCAGTAAATGCGGCGACCAGCGGGTAGCTCTGCTGCTGTTTGGGAATGAGGTATTTGGCTGATCCGCTGCCAATGCTCGAGGGACCGGTGAGATAGTAGGTCGCCTGGTATCCACCTACATCCTTGTAGGGCTGGTAGTAGTCATAGCGCAGGCCGATGTTGAGGGTGAGCTTGTCCATGGCGCGCCAGTCATCCTGGAAGTATGCGGCGCGATACCAGTGGGCGTCGCCGTTTTTGAACTCGTTGGAAAGCTCGGCATAGTAATTCTGGTCGGCGAGGAAGTCGGCTACTCCGTAGCCGGTATAGCTGGCGTTCAGGTCGCTGGTGTACTGGCCGGTGAAGTCATAGGTGCCGCGTGGGTACGGTGGCTGCAGGGTGGAGAAGCGCAGGCTCTGGAAGCTGACGCCTGCCTTGAGCGAGTGATTGCCGGCGACCTTGGTGACGTTGTCGAGGATCTGGAAGACGTTCTCGTGTTCGTCGGTGACATAGAACGTCGTGCTGCCAAAGGAGGAAAGGCCACCGATGCTCACGTTCGGCAGACCACCATTCAGCGGGAAATCAGGTCCGTAAGGAATGCCGCCAAGACCGAGGCTGGCAGCGATGTCCGTGGTGGCGTTGGGCTGCTGATAGCCGTCGTGGAGGTAGTTGTAACCGAAGCGGAACTCGTTGGAGAGCGTGGAGCTGAAGATATGGGTCTCGCTGCCGACGAAGTTTTCGCCCAGATTGATGATGGTGCCGGTGGTGCCGAAGCTGCCGCCGTCGAGAATAGGGCCGAGCGGAGGGGTGTAGTCGCCAGGCTCATGGTAGTAGCTGAAGCGCGCGAAGAGCTGGTCCTTGGGGCTGATGTTCCAGTCCATACGCGTGTCCCACTGCCACGTGTTATCAATGTCGCTGGCGTTGACGACATAGTTGCTATAAGTCTTGCCGCCGTTGGTATTAGGTGAAGGGTAGAGGTTGAGGATCTTTTGTGCCAGGGCATCAATCTGGCTGGAGCAGAAGACGTTCTGCTGGCCATTGCAGGTAAGCAGGGAGGACCCGCCGGAGTTCGGCTGGTAGAGATAGATCGGTTGAGAGCTGCCGGTGAGCGAAGTGTTGAGCAGTTCGGTGAAGTTGCCTTCACGCATGAGCGCGGTGGGCACCGATTCTGTCGTGGTGTTGCCGAAGATAATACGATTGGCCTGTACATCACCGAAGAAGAAGAGCTTGTTCTTGATGATGGGGAAGCCCAGCGTTGCGCCGAACTGGTTCTCTCGATATTTAGGAACTGAGAGCGCGTTGAAGTTGCGGGCATCAAGTACGTCGTTGCGGAAGTACTCCCACATGTCGCCGTGGATCTGGTTGGTGCCAGACTTGATGCTGGCGTTGATGACCGCGCCGGCAGAGTGGCCAAACTCGGCCGAGTAACTTGAAGTCTGGACCTTGAATTCGGCAAGGGCATCAGGCGGCGGCTGTACGACATAGCTGGCGCCGTTCACGAAGTCGACGACGTTGGAGTTGTTATCGACGCCGTCAAGAATAAAGTTGTTCTGCTCGGCGCGTTGGCCGTTGGCGTTGAAGTCACCTTTGCCCTGACCGCGTGAGCCTTCCGGCGGATCGGCTCCGGCGGAGAGCTGCGCGATGTAAACCCAGTTGCGGCCATTAAGAGGAACGTTATTGATCGTCTGAGCACTCATCACCTGTCCGACAGAGCCATCCTGGGTCTGCATGAGCGGCGGCGCGGTGGTGACGGTGATGGTCTCGGTTGCCGCGCCAGGCTTGAGCGTCATGTTGACGCTGAGGCGCTGCTGTAGATCGAGGTGCACGTTCTGTTGCGTGGTGATTTCAAAGCCGGAAGCGCCGGCACTGAGCGTGTAGTTGCCGATCTTGATCGGCGAGAAGACATAGACGCCGCTGGAGTCCGCTTTACCTTTGAGCACGAGGCCGGTGTCTGTGTTGGTGAGTGTAATGTCGGCGTTCGGAATGGCAGCGCCGGTGGTGTCGCTAACGATACCAGTGATGGTTCCCTGGTCAGTTTGCGCGATGGCAGCATGTCCAGCTGTCAAGAGAAATACAGCAAACATCGCGAAAAGGAGGCGTCTCGATGCGCCTCTATTCCATTGCGTCAATTGCATTGCACAACCTCCTCGAAATGCCGTCTGCGCATCTACCGCAGCGGCTGATGCAATACCTGCCAATGCGAACCGCAATTGCGGGCGGTTGTTTAGCAGGGAACAGCGGAGGCCTGCACCTGATCGAAGATCATCCTGAGAGCACTGTCCTCTGGCGCAGGTAATGTATTCGTATACATCGGAAGGGGTGTGAGTTTATGTATACGAATACATTTCAGCGTTCAGTTCGAATTACTATCGACGATTCTGCAACTCGTTTTGAACGCGGGACTCTGTATATTGCAGCGGAAATTGCGGTGTCAAGTGAAAACCAGATAGTTCTGACAATGCGATTGCGAAGTCTGGAGGGCGAGTGAAATGGGGAGCGCTTACATTGAGAGCTGGCTGTTACTCGTGTAAGCGCTTTTGTTCGCAACTGCATGAACGGAGATTAAGACAATCGTACTCAGAGAGCACAAAGAGAGTAGTTAAGCGCTACATTGGACACGCTTGAAGGTATGCGGAGTGCGCGGCATCCACGACATAACTCTGCCGGGCATGCCAACTGGAATACCCGGCAATCTGTGTGCAGTTTTTAAGGAATGATTTACTTGTCGATGTCACGACTGTGGAACTTGGATTGCGAGTGAATGCGACCCTTGGGAGCAGCGAAGATCATGTCCCTCTGGGTTTCGAGCACGATGGCCGGGGGGCCTGTGTCTTCGTGGAGCTCGGTAAGCATCAGGCGGCTGCTCTTCGGCGTAGCCATCGAGATCGTCTCCTGGCCATGCGTGCCTACGATGGTGATGCGGTGACCAGCAGATGCAGATGATGCCTATGCTCTGGACTCATCTGAGCTTTGCGTGCGCACGTTGCGGCTCGTTTCCTGTACCGTGACTGGGAACTGAAGGGGTGACGCGAATAATCCGCACCGAGCGTATATCGACATCTCGGGCGTATCCCGCGATTCTGCTATGTGAGAATGCTATGAACTAACTCTTTAAAAGCGCACAAGACGACCCTCCGGCCTTCCCCGCAGGTGAACAGTGTTACGCATACGGCCTTCTACAACAGCAGCCAGGTGCAGGACTTCACGATCCAGTGCATCAGCATGCTGGCCGAGGCGTATCGCAAGTCTCAGGTGGGCTGAATTTATCGCAGACGCCTGTGGGCTGCTCGATAATGATTTTCTGGATCGTGTCCAAGAAGCCTGATATCCATTCGCAGTCATTTGGACACAAAGGTCGTGCGCGCTCGACATTTTGCAGATGAAAGAGGTGCGTAGGCGACTACTCCGCCTTCCTTGTGTCATGCTGCGACGTGCTTTAACGAAAGCCTTTTCTCATTCCAATCGCAAATCTTCAAATTTTGATTGAAGCATCGCCGGTGCATTTGTGTGGGGTCGCTACCCCTCTTATTTTAAGTGTTTAAATATTTAAAATTGACGGAATATTTGTCGATTTATATGATTTTTGAGTATTTTGAGCGCCTATGTGTGGGTGTACGCGCTGAACGTCTGGCCGGGTTGGAAGAGCGTGCTCGGAATCGAGAAGCATGGTGCTGGAAATCTTATTCATTTTTAGGAGCGATGATGGCGGACTGCTTCATTACGCGGGTTTCCGCGATAGACAAACGGTATTCACTGCCTCCGGGAGCGGGTTCGGACGCCGTACATAGCAATCCCGAGTACAGCCTTGCGGTCACCAGGCTGGAGACCGGAGGACCGCTGGCTGGTACAGGAATTACGCTGACGCTTGGCCGCGGCAACCGATTGGTCTGCGATGCCATCGAGATTCTGGCGCGGCCACTGATTGGGCGAGAGATCGAAGCGTTGATGGCAGAGTTCGGACGCGTGCTGCGGCAGCTTGCTGACGATCCAGCGATGCGCTGGCTGGGACCGCACAAGGGTGTCGTTCACCTGGCGCTGGCCTCCATTACCAATGCATGCTTCGACCTGTGGGCGAAGAGCCGCGGTGTACCGCTGTGGAAGCTGCTGCTGGATCTGAGTCCCGATGAGCTGGTGGCCTTGCTGGATCTGAGCTATGTAGAGGACGTTTTGACACCGGAGCAGGCAAGGGAGATTTTTGCCGAGCGCTGGGCTGGGCGCACAGAGCGGGAGAGCATTCTGAAGCAGGGATATCCGGGCTATGACACCTCCGTGGGCTGGATGGCGTACGAAGATCAAAAAGTCTGCGAGCTGACGAAGGCTGCACTCGCTAAAGGATTCACGGCGTTCAAACTGAAAGTGGGGTCACCGGATCACGGCCGGGACCTGCGGCGGGCACAGTTGCTGAGAGAGTGTGCCGGCGACAGAGCGACACTGATGTTTGACGCGAACCAGCAGTGGAATCTTTTTGCTGCGACAGAGATGGGCCGGGAGCTGGCAGCTCTGCGGCCGCTATGGATTGAGGAGCCAACCCATCCGGATGATGTGCTGGGGCACGTGAAGCTGACGCGTGAGCTGGCCCCGGTGAAGCTGGCGGCAGGCGAGCATATGCCGAATCGCGTCGTCTTCAAGAACTTCATCGAGGCCGGGGCAATTCACTTTGTGCAGGCCGATGCCGTACGCCTGGCGGGAATCAGCGAGTTTCTGACGGTGAGCCTGCTGGCGACTCGTTTTGGTTTGCCGCTGGTACCGCATGTAGGGGATATGGGGCAGCTGCATCAGCACCTGGTGCTCTTCAATCGCGTCGCGCTGGGGCAGGAGATTCACTTCCTCGAGCACATTCCGCATCTGCGGCAGCACTTCCTGTTCCCAGTCGAAGTGGAGGGAGGCGTCTATCGAACACCGCAAGAGCCGGGGGCATCGACCGATCTGGTAGACCTCAGGCCCTCGGCTTGACACGTTTCTCTTCGCCGCGCCGGCGCTGCTTGGTTTTTGCGGTGTCTGGCGTGGCATTCTTCTTTTCCCAGTTATCGTAAGCGCTCTGACCAAAGCGCCGCATGGCATTGTGCACGTATTGCTCGGCAAGATCACCCGGGCCTTCGTGGACGAGGTCAATGATGCGTTGGTGGATCTCGATGTCTTTCCCCCATACATCAGCGGTCTGTCCGGTGGTGAGAACGCGGATGCGGGCAAAAGCGAAGAGCGGCAGGATGACCCGGCGCGCGTGGTCGAGAAGATATGGATTGCCGGAGAGACGGCAGAGCTCGAGGTGGAAGGAGAGATCCCCGTCGAGCATGTGTTCGGCATCGTCTTCCTTGAGTGCCTGGCGCATCTGATCGAGCGCCGCTGCGAGCGGAGCGATGTCGGCAGAGGACTCTGCAACGAGCCGCGCTGCCAGGCCTTCAAGAACACCCCGCAAGGCGAAAATCTGCAGCACATCCTGTTCCGTCAAGCTGACGACGCGGGCACTCCGGCCGGATGCCTTGGTGACGAATCCATCCTGCGCCAGGATGTTGATGGCTTCCCGGATCGATCCCTGAGCGACGCCGAAACGGCGAGCCCAAGTCCCCTCGACGATACGCATCCCGGGAAGCAGGGCACCGGTGGCGATTTCATTCCGTAGGCGATCCGCTACGGTGTGTTTTACAAGCGTCTCTCCGACGCTTTCGTTTGTTTTGGGCGGCACTGTGGGTCCTTCAAGAATTTTTCAAAGCTTATAGAAAGCCATAATGGAGGTCAATCGTTTAAGTGCTCAAAATTGAATCCATTTGGATTTCTGCGACGCTAGACGCGAAAGCGGATACCGAGACGCCCAGGAGACAACCTGGCTCCAGCGATCTACAGCATATTTTCGACCAGACGTGAGCGATAGTGAGTATTAGGGCAGCAATCCCGCCCTTTAAGTACTTACTGGCGGCACGGAGAAAACTGTTGTGTCAACGGTTACATCGCGCTTGAAGTCGTATTTCTTTACATGGAATCAATTACTTACAGGAGGGCGTTGACAAGCAGTATTTTAAGCGCTTAAGTTTGGCGTCGCATTATGAGTGCTCAAATGTCGCATGGCTTACGGCTTAGGCAGGCTTTTCTTCCCGAGAATTGCGGAGGAACAGGAAGCCCTTCCAGGGAAGTTTGCTGACAGATGGGTACACACAAAACGAGGGAAGGCGAAACCATGTCTCCACAACTTAGAAAGCTGCTCACGCTGTTTCTTTTTTCCGGAGTGCCGTGCCTGCTTCTTCTGCTCCTCTGTTCTATGGGTTATGCCCAGGTAGATCAGGGAACGATCACGGGTGTAGTGCAAGATCCATCCGGAGCAGTAGTTCCAAAAGCAAAGGTGACGTTGACCGAAATTGATACGGGACTTGTACTGGACCGGAGTTCGAATGAGAGCGGCGTTTATGTTTTTTCTCCACTGAAAATCGGCAATTACAAAGTAAGCGCCACTGCCTCAGGGTTTCAGACGACTACCCGGGAGAATGTGCACCTCGACGCACAGCAGCGCTTGAACATTGTTCTGAGTCTGGTTCCTGGCGCTGTGACGCAGACGGTGACGGTGACCGATGCCGCTCCACTGTTGCAGACGCAGACGAACGAAGTGGGACAGGTGATCAGCGCCGAGACCATCAATAACACCCCGTTGAATGGACGCAACTGGGTCTACATCGCCCAGTTGACAGCTGGTGTGGCTCCGCCATTCGGGCAGACGCGCGGCAGCGGATCGGGGGACTTTGTCGCCAATGGCCAGCGTGCGGAACAGAATAATTTCATCCTCGACGGCGTCGACAACAACACGAATCTGGTGGATTTTCTTAACGGCTCCAGCTATGTGATGCGGCCTCCTCCCGATGCTCTCTCCGAGTTCAGCTTGCAGACCAGTAACTTCAGCGCCGAGTTTGGTCACTCAGCAGGCGGTGTGATGAGCGCCAGCATCAAATCCGGTACCAACCAGATTCATGGAGATGTCTGGGAATATATTCGCAATACTGCACTTGACTCCAACTATTGGTATTCGGCTCCTAATACCCCTGTCCCGCCCTATCATCAAAATCAATTCGGCGCGACGCTGGGTTTCCCAATCTTGAAGAACAAGCTGTTCTACTTCGGAGATATCGAGGCCAACCGAATCTCGATCAGCTATCCGAGCATCCAGACAGTGCCTACGGCGCTGATGCGTCAAGGCAATTTCAGTGAGTTGCTGAACGGCAATCTGACGGGAAATGGTCCAAATCAGCCGGTAACACTTTATCAGCCGAATTCGGCGAACCAGAGTCAACCGCTTTCGTGCAATGGGCAGGCCAATGTCCTGTGCTCGAACCAGATTGATCCTGTTGCCCAGAGCATTCTGAACCTCTATCCGAAGCCGAATGCGAATAATGGTCTAACTTACAACAACCTGAATGAAGTGCTTTCCAATTCGGACGACATCATTCAATGGGACCAGCGTGCAGACTGGAATATCAGCTCCAGAGACCAGGTTTATGCGCGCTTCAGTTACATGCATGAAATCAAGACGAACGGTTTGCCTCTGGGGCCGGTCCTTGACGGCAGCGGCTATGGTGGTCAAAGCGATACGAATCTCTTTGAGAACTTCATGGGTAGCGAGACGCATGTCTTCAGCCCAATGCTGACGAATGAATTTCGCTTTGGCTATAACTGGGGAATCTCCAAGTATCTCCAGGCGAATGCTTTTAATCCAGGGCTTGCTGCGTCGCTCGGACTCGGAGGCATTCCCAGCCTTGGACCAGGAAAGTATGGTCTACCGCTTGGGCAGGTAAGCGGCATCACGAATTGGGGATCGGTAGGCACGAACGACGAATCCCAGAACACATATCAGATTCTTGACAACGTCACAGATGTCCTGGGCAATCATTCACTGAAGTTCGGCGTTTCACTTCAGTCGATTCGTTTTGCATACCAATATGCGCCCGCCTCTCTGGGGCAGTATGACTGGAATGGCACGTATACAGGTATTCCTGGCGTGAGCTTTACCGGTTATGGCGTGGCGGATTTCCTGGCAAACCAGGCAGCCAGCGCCGATGTCGCGAATGCACCGAATATCAGCGATGCCCAGTGGTACTACGCGGGCTATGCGCAAGATGATTGGAAGGTAACGCACAAGCTGACTATCAACCTGGGCCTGCGCTACGACTACTACCAGCCATATAAAGAGAACGCGGGACAGCAGGCGAACTTTGTTGTGACCGGTCCTCTTGGACCTGGTACTGGCTCGGCCGTATACGAGTTGCCAAAGAAAGCGCAAAACGTTGCATTAGGCGCAAACTTCATCAACACGTTGGCGGCAAACAATGTCACTGTGCAGTATGTGAACAACGATCGCTTAGTAAATGGGCAAAAGACGAACTTTGCACCTCGTATCGGCTTTGCCTATCAGGCTCGTCCAACAACAGTCGTGCGTTCAGGCGTTGGTATCTTCTATGGCGGCCTGATGGCTGAAGGCAATACCAACCTTGGTGCAAACTATCCGTTCTTTAACCAGGCAAATTTCAATCCATACAACTGCCAGCCGGACTTCTGCCCTTCGATTGCCACTCCGTCGAATGGAACAGGGGGTTCGTCTGTCATTGCCGCGCCGGGCATCACTCTTGAAACTGGAGTCGAACCGCAAATTGCAGCTGGAGGCTTGGTCAACTTTGTTTCTTATCCCAGCTTCCACGCCTCTGATGTCAATATCAAGACGCCTTATACGATGAGCTACAGCTTGTCGGTTGAGCAGGCGATTACGAATAACACCGCTGCAACCATTAGCTATGTGGGCAACTTTGCCCGTCACCTCTCACTGTACGGATCGCCAAACACGGCACCCGCGCTGTGGAGACCAGGTACTCCAAATACGAATCTCTATAATCCGTTCCCGACGCTCGGTGGTGTCGGTCAGATCCATTACGCAGGCGTAAGCACTTATAACTCGCTGCAGGCGAAGATTGAGAAGCGGTATTCGCATGGTCTCTCCTTCCTTGCGACTTACACCTGGTCACATGCTTTGGACGATGCAAGTGATGCGGGCGGTAACTTTGGGGCGGTCGGCGATCGCAATCTTGCATTGATTCCTTTTATTGATGAGCTTACAAACTCAAATTTTGACGTTCGCAATCGCTTCACCATCAATGGTAACTATGAACTGCCTTTTGGAAGAGGCAAGACATTCCTGAGCAACAGCTCTCGTTGGGTCGACGAGGCTATCGGTGGCTGGTCCTCCAGCTTGAGCTATGCCGCACAGACCGGCACGCCATTTACAGCTGGCCCGAATATCAGCACGGCGGGCGGCGGTGGTGCGCGGGCCATTATCAGGCGTGACCCGTATGCTGGGGGAGGCTCGCCTGACCCGACGAACCCGAACATTACATGCCCGGCACATGTAAAAAATAAGACGAATTACTTCAATCCATGCGCACTGGCGAACCCGATTCCAGGCGAGGCCATTTCCAATGCCAGCAATCCGGTTGGTACTCGGAACTCGGATGGTTCTTATGTCACGATCCAGGGACCGGTTACGGATACGGCAACTGCGGAAGCTCTGCTTGGTGGTTTGCAGAATACTCTCTACAGCCCGGGCTATTACCAGGTGAACATGTCTCTCTTTAAGTCGTTTCCAACCTGGCGTGAGCAGAAACTACAGTTTCGCGCAGACGCTTTCAATATCCTGAATCATCCCACGCTTGGGACTCCGAATGGTTCGATCAATGAAAACGGAGGCCAGATCACGGGGAGTAAATTTTTCCAAAACAATACCCCGGACTCACGCTTCTTCCAGCTCTCTCTGAAATATACGTTTTGAAAAGTGGCTCCTCGAAAAGGGCGGCTTCCATTACCGCCCTTTCTTTTTATGCAGTATCTAGACAATCCTTGTTTACTGTTGCAACCATGCTGGCCGGGTGAAAGAGATGAATATGTGCGTGCGCCTTTTATGGCGCGCTACTGTAACAAGCATTGTGTTATTTGTGGGGCTGGCTTCTGCCGAGGCTCAGGTAACCTCTTCTATTCATGCAGACGAGATCACGCTCAAGAGTCGTCTGCTGACTATCGACTACCATACGCAGACCGGCCGCATGGATGCGGAGTGGCACGATGGGCAAAGGCTCAAGGGAATAGAGAGTGCGGTTCAGCTGGCGGATGGGCGTGAGCTTGCGACCTCGGCTTATACGACACATACGCTCGAGTCACATATGGCTTTGAGCGGTAAGGATGGGGTGACGGAGTTCACCATCGTAAGTCGGGCGGAGGGCAAACCACCCCTGTTGCAGCATGTGCGGATTGCAGCGGATAAGCCGTGGTTTTCTGTGCAGCTTGAGTTGGATGCCGCCGCAAGTGCGGTCGGTACAAGGCATATCAATGCAGTCCGATTGGCAGGCGATGATGCGGTGACGGTAAAGCCAGGTGCTTCCTTGCGCGTACTGCATGTTCCATTCGATAACGACATGTGGTTTCGTTATGACAGTGAACCGGTGCAAGGGCTGACGGCGGGTAAAGACTTCACCAGCAGTGAAGTGACGGCGGTCTACGACAACGCAAGCCGCGCGGGCTTCGTACTGGGTTCGATCGATCACGATGTATGGAAGACGGCGATTGATGTGCGTGTGGATTCCGGTAAGATCCGTGGATTGGATATTTACGGTGGCATTGCTTTACCGACCGGAGTTCGTACGGATACGCATGATACCTTGCCGCACGGCGTGGTAAGCGGCAGGCGGGTGACTTCGCCGCGGGTTTTGATCGGATCGTTCGCGGATTGGCGGGATGGACTGGAAACATATGGCGCGGTGAATGCGGCAGTGCATCCGTCATTGCACTGGGCGGGGCCTGTTCCGATGGGATGGAATAGCTGGGCAGCATATGCAGACAAGATTGATTATGACCGCTATCTGGGGGCCGCTGCGTATGTGCACGACACGCTGCTTCCGCAAGGCTTTGGCAAGGGGCGGGTCGTCTACATCAATCTTGACGCCTTCTGGTCAAGACTGGATGCAGTGCAGCTAGCAGATGCCGTGGCGACAATCAAGGCTATGCGCGCACCAGATGGCACGCGCTTCGAGCCTGGCATCTACTGGACGCCGTTTGCATATTGGTCAGACAATCTGGATGCGATAGTTGAAGGTACACATGGTAAGTATCGCTACCGGGACATTCTTTTAAAGGCTCCGGATGGATCGTTGCTGCCAAAGGTGGACGGAGGCCGGCCGATCGATCCCACACATCCTGGAGAGATAGAGCGCATTCGCTTTACGATGCAGCAGTTTGCGCAGATGGGATTCCAGTACCTGAAGATCGATTTTCTCTCGCATGGAGCGCTGGAGGGCAAGCACTATGATCCGGCGGTCCAAACGGGCATCGAGGCCTACAACAAGGGGATGCAGGAGATCGCGAAAGCGGCTGACAGGCGTATATTCCTCAGTCTGTCGATTGCACCGTTGTTCCCTTCGGGGTATGGGAATGCACGGCGCCTCTCCTGTGATACGAAGGGGCACATCGACGGCGACCAGTCCACGGAGTACATGTTGAACTCGCTGACGTATGGATGGTGGACGAGCGGGAATCTATATATCGCAGATCCAGACCATGTGGTGCTGGGCGAGAATGCTGACCTGGGTGCGCGGAATGTCACCGAAGGAAGGAGCCGGTTACTGTCAGCGATCATAAGCGGAGGGATGATCCTGGACAGCAGCAGATTAGCGGATGATCCGCAGGGGCGTGAGCTGGCGCGACAGGTCTATGACAATCCGCGATTGTTTGCTGTGGCCAGTGAGGGTAAGGTCTTTCGTCCGATTGAGGGGGACACGGGAGATCGGGCTGCAGCCGCCTTTGTGCGGAAGACATCGAGTGGCTACTATCTTGCGCTGTTTAACTATGACGCGAAGAATGCGAAGACGATAGACGTGCCACTGGAGAGGATTGATCCATCACTGAGAACAGTTAGTGGGGCCGCGCTCACAGATGTTGCAAGTGGAGAAGGAATGCCTTCGGTGCATGGAACGATTGCGATTTCACTTAGTGCAGGGGAGTCGAAGCTGATAGAAGTACGACCGCAGAGATGATGTGATTGCATGATGAGTTGCATCATGTGGCAAAGAACTGGTAGCGAAAGGGTTTGGCATTGTCCGTATCAAGGCGTGAATTTCTTCAGGGTGCCGCAGCGTTGGGGGTGATGACGAAGTTGCCTTCCTCATTGCATGGGGAGCAGACGCAAACAGGTGACGTGCTGTGGTATAGCAGGCCGGCAGATACGTGGTTGGAGGCGATTCCGCTGGGCAATGGACGGCTCGGTGCGATGGTTTTTGGCGGTATGCAGCGGGAGCGGATTGCACTCTCTGAATCAACCGCGTGGTCGGGAGCCGCAGCAACAGGGGATGTGAACCCGGGCGCGCGCGAGCACCTCGAGGAGATCCGGCGGCTGCTTTTTGCGGAAAAATACGATGAAGCGCAGGTGCTCAGCTCGAAGTATCTGGTCGGCAGTATGAAGAACTTCGGCACGAATCTTCCACTACCAGAGTTGCTGTTGGAGTTTGAGAGCGGCGCCGAAGTGACTGAGTATCAGCGATCGCTGCGTTTGAACGAAGCCATCGCACAGGTGCGATGGATGGCGCACGGAGATCGCTATGAGCGGGAAGCCTTTGCATCCCATGCTGATGGCGTGCTGATAATGCGGGTGAGTTGTAACAGGAAAAAGCGGATCGGGTTCCGCATGCATTTTGGCGAGGGCGTATTGCCTGGTGAGGTGCATGCTGCGGATGGTGCGCTACGGTTCACTGGGCATGCGTGGGAGACGTTGCATAGTAGTGGTCGTGATGGTGTGGCAGTGCAGATTGAAGCACGAGTGTTGAATGACGGTGGCATGGTGACAGCACAGGCGAATAGCCTAGAAGTGCAAGGTGCCGATGAGGTGACGCTGCTTGTGGCAATCGGTACGAGTTATGGTGGTGCAAACGCTGGCCAGATGTGCCGCAAGATACTGGATGCGTCCACAGTCAAGAGCTATTCGCAACTGCGAAAGGCTCATGTATCCGACTATCAGCCGCTTTACCGGCGCATGGCCATCGATCTTGGCGAAAGTACATCGGCAATGCGCACCATGCCAATCGATCAGCGGAGGAAGGCAGTCGAGGATGGCGCGGATGATCCGGAGCTCCTGGCGCTATTCTTTCAGTACGGGCGCTATCTCACCATTGCTGGTTCGCGCGAAGACTCGCCGTTGCCACTGGCTCTGCAAGGTATCTGGAATGATGGGTTGGCGAGCAGCATGGGCTGGACAGATGACTTCCATCTGGACATCAATACCGAACAAAATTATTGGCCGGCCGAAGTATGCAATCTCTCCGAATGCCAGATGCCGCTGTTTCGTTTGATTGATGGGATGCGGGAGCATGGACATGAAACGGCGCAGGGCATGTATGGGGCTCCAGGATGGGTAGCTCACACGGTTACCAATCCATGGGGATATACAGCGCCGGGAGGCACAGGGTGGGGCATATTCGTAACTGCTGGCGTATGGATATCACTACAGCTCTGGCAGCATTGGAGCTTTGGCGGAGATATCGTATTTCTGCGCACGCGGGCGTATCCGGTGCTGCGCGATGCCGCGGAGTTTTTTCTCGGTTATATGGTCACAGAGCCGAAGCATGGATGGCTGGTGACCGGGCCATCCGAATCGCCTGAGAACTGGTACCTGACACCGACGGGTGGGAGGGCCAGTGTCTCCATGGGGCCAACTTGTGATCGGGTGCTGATCGATGCGCTCTTTCGCATATGCATAGAAGCGAGTGAAACGCTAGGAGTGGATGAAGCGCTACGTGAACGACTCATGTCTGCCAGACGGAAGCTGCCGCCATTTCAAGTTGGACGGCATGGGCAGTTGCAGGAATGGCTGGAGGATTTTGAAGAAGCGTATCCGAATCATCGCCACACGTCACACCTCATTGCACTCTATCCGGAGAACGAGATTTCACCTCGCAAGACGCCAGAATTGGCTCGTGCAGCGGAGGTGACGATAGAACGTCGTATCCATGCGCCACACTGGGAGCAGAGCGAGTGGGGGCGAGCCAATCTGGTGGTCTACTACGCGCGGCTGCTGAAAGGTGATGAGGCACGGAAGTATCTGATTGAGCTGATATCGAAGTCCTCTGCATCGAATCTGCTGACCTTTTCAAGCGGTGGCGTTGCCGGTGCGGAGCAGGACATCTTTGCCATCGATGGAAATACAGCAGGGGCAGCAGGTATTGCGGAGATGCTGCTGCAATCGCAAGGAGGAGAGATCGAACTATTGCCCGCGTTGCCCGTGGCCTGGGCGAAAGGATCAATCCGTGGATTGTGTGCGCGGGGTAGCTTTGTGGTGGATCTTGCATGGGAACGCGGGCAGCTGAGGGAGGCAATGCTGTTTAGCCAGCGCGGCGGCAAGACACAGATCCGCTACGGGGAACGAGTACTGAGCGTAGAGATTGCTCCCGGCGAGACGCGGCGTATGCTGGCAAGGGATTTTCGAGCATGATGGACGAATGTTTGATCGAGCTATGCGCGATCTTGAAGGTAAGTGAAGGGAAGATGAGGTGACGTGGATGTTTGTATGGTTCCGTAGAAAACGCGCCGTTGTGCTCCTGATTGCAGCTGGCGCGCTTGGCACACCGCTGTTATCCCTTGCACAGACACCGGTGTCGATCCCTGAAGAGATTGAATGGACATGGGAGGTGCGGCCAGCGCATGTCGATGCGCATTTACCGAATGTGCTGCTCCTGGGTGACTCAATCTCGCGAAATTATTTCCCAGAGGTGACGAAGCAACTGACGGGCCTGGCAAATGTTTATTTGATGGCATCGTCGATCTGTGTGGGAGACCCGCGTTTGCCGAAACAGATTGCGGAGTTCGCAAAGCTGGAAGGAGTGCGCTTTCGGGTGGTCCACTTTAACAACGGGATGCACGGGTGGAGTTATACGGAAGCTCAGTACGAAGCAGGTTTTCCTTCATTTGTGAAAGCGGTGCGAGGACTTGCAGGCAGGGATGGTGCGCTTATCTGGGCCTCGACGACGCCAGTGCGCTCCGATGCCGATACAGGTGCAACCAATCCACGTGTAGATGCCCGGAATGCGATTGCTCTGGCGATGGTAAAGGCGAAGAGGATTGCAGTAGACGACCAGCATGCTCTGATGCTGGATCACCAGGATCTGCACGAGGATCCAGTTCACTTTAACCCGAAAGGGGCGGACATTCAGGGTGACCAGGCTGCCGCAATGATTCGCTCTGCATTGGGAAAGGTAGCCCATTAAGAGGCAGCAAAATTTAGATGAAATCCATGCATGACTTGCAAGATTGATTGCCTCGATCTGTGCCTACTCGAAGGATTCGCGTGGTACTGCTCCCGCTGTTCCAGCCATTGTGGATGCTTCGGCATTTCAGTGCTTTTCAACGGCCAGGAGTCGCTGTTATGAGTGTTAGAGGTTTTCTTCGCAGTCGGGTTGGATTTTGTGCCACCCACTTCCTTTTCCCTGAACCTGCAAGACGGTCGAGATTGCGTCGCGTAAGGCAGGCGCTCTTGCTTCGGCGAAGCTGGTGCATGTTAACAGTCGTGCTGGCTTTGGCTTCATCAGCCTTTGCACAGAGCACGGTTCAACATCGCAACCCCTATTTAGGTTGGAGTACATTCAGCCAGCAGACAATCGATTCGTCATTCCTCACGCAGAGCAATGTCTCAGCGGAGTCTGATGCCTTGGCTGCTTCAGGGCTTGAAGCGCACGGATTTCAGTACATCAACATCGATTCAGGTTGGATGGGCAGCTTTGACGGCTACGGCCGGCCAATTCCGGATACAACGACATTTCCAGACATTCAGGCACTGATTGCACATATCCATGCGAATGGGCAGAAGGTCGGGATCTACTGGATTCCAGGTGTAGAGTATCCAGCTGTGGCGGCGAATTCGCCTATTCTCGGAACGCAGTACCACATTCAGGACATCCTTACAGTGCCTTATACAGCGGGGAATGCTTTTGGAGGGTCGGGGACTTCGCCGTATCACTACAAGATTGATTTTTCAAAGCCAGGCGCGCAGGAATATATGAATTCGGTCGTGGCGCTGTTTGCTTCGTGGGGCGTGGACCTGATCAAGCTCGATGGAGTTACACCGGGATCGGATAGCTACGGACTCTCTATTGATAACCGTGACGACGTAGCTGCATGGTCAAAGGCGATTGCAGCAAGTGGCCGTCCGATCTGGCTGACGATTTCCTGGGCTCTCGATGAGGATTACCTCAGCGTATGGCAGGAGTACGCGAATGCGCGGCGTATCGATCAGGATGTAGAGTGCGAAGGTGATTGTTCAAAGCTGACGAACTGGCCTCGCATCTATGAACGCTTCCGGGATCTGCCGGGATGGGAGAGTGCTGCGGGGTTCGAAGTGGGATGGAACGACCTCGATTCGCTGGAGTTGCTCAATGGCTCTGCAGACGGTCTGACGCGGGAAGAGAAGCGGTCGGCATTGAATCTATGGGTACTGGCGAATGCACCGATTACTCTAGGTGGCGATCTGCGCAGCATCGATACATTTGGCAAAGAGCTGTTGAGCAACGATGAGGTGCTTGCTGTAGACCAGAGTGGCAGTCCGGCGAAGCAGGTGCTCGATGGCGACCTGGAAGTGTGGGTGAGCGATCTTGGCCATGGTGATTACAACGTCGGTATTTTCAATATGAATGCAACCGTTGTGCGCGCGCAAATCCCATGGAGCTTGCTTGGCTTTGGGCAGGCAACGGATGTGCGTGATGTATGGCTGCATCGTGAGCTCGGTTCTGTGCCTGGGGGCTTTTCGACGGTACTAGCGGGCCATGGTTCACGACTGCTGCGGGTGCACGGCATTGGAAAGCCTGCCTCTGCTCCTTCAACAAACTATGAGGCAGAAAATGCAACGCTGAGCGGCTCGGCCTCGGTAGCAGAATGCAATGCCTGTTCAGGCGGAGAGAAGGTTGGCAATCTGGGACTTGGTGCGGCGAATACTGTGACATTTGAAAATGTGACGGTGCCGCGGAGCGGAGAATATCTGATGGAGGTGGACTCGATGACAATCGGTCTTAGGTCCTTCCTCTATAACGTGAATGGTGGCTCTTTCCAGACGCTTAACTGCAGCGGTGGAAGCTTCGAGATTCCGGCCAGCACAACGGTGCCGGTGTATCTGAAGAAAGGTGTGAATACCATTTCCTTTGGCAATCCGCCCAGTTATCCGCCCGATCTTGATCGCATCGTGATTCGCGGCAACGGTGATTTTCCCGCTCCATCCACAACGAGCTATGAAGCAGAAGTTGCTACGCTCAATGGTTCGGCGAGTGCGGTCTTCAGCAACTACTCCTCGGGACTTGCTAAGGCGGGAAACCTCGGTGGTGGAGCAGGGAACACGGTCACATTCGAGCAAGTGACTGTGCCGAGTGATGGAACTTATCAGCTCGAGATCGATTATCAAACCAGCGGCTTGCGCTCGTTCTTTATGAGTGTGAATGGAGCGGCGGCGACGGAACTCGATCTGAATGGCGATACCTTTAGCGATCCAACTCCGACGGTAGTTCCTGTGACGCTGCACGCGGGGACAAATACGATTGAGTTCGGCAACGCATCAGGTTATGCACCGGATCTGGATCGTATTGTCGTAGCCCCGAGACTTGGACACCCCTGATCGCATTCTTGTCGGCCACACCGCATGTTTGCGGTGTGGCCGATTCTTGTCGCCTCAGATCCTATGACCCTTCATTCGATCTGTGGATGGTCCAGATGGAATCTCAATACCTGTGCGATATTTACTTTGTTGTAGAAACGCGGATCACACGTACAGGTCCCAACAGTCCGGAAGGAAGAAGAGGGGAATCGGCATGATATGGGGTTACATCCGCAAAGGTGTACTTCACCGTAGCATCCGGCTGCTGGTCGCCGATCAGGCGATTAACCCATAGGTTAATTACCCGAATGGATATGTCATTCTTTCCTGGGTGTAAAGCGTGCGAGACATCGATTCGATACGGCGCGTGCCAGGTTACACCTAGATCTTTTCCATTGATCGTGACGCGTGCGAGTTCTTTTACCGCTCCAAGGTCGAGATAGAGTTTGCTGCCAGATTGAAACCATGCCTGTGGAGCTTCAAGAGATTTTGTGTATGTTCCGGATCCCGAGAAGTATCTGACTCCCGGATCCGTGTTTTCACTCCAGGAGGCAAGGGACTGCATCGTGATAGAGGAGGGAGCACCGCGGCCAGCCTCGAAGCTGACAGTCCACGGTCCCTGCAAGGTCTCTAGATTCGTTTCCAGTAATGGCGGCACTTGGTGGGATGATTCTGTCGTTGACTGGCGGAAGACAACAAAGGCTGTCCCCCACGCTTCGAGGTGAAGAGGAACGTTTGTACGTCCATTGGCGATCTCGTACGAGACCGGCTCGGAGGTCCCGGTTTCTGCCTTCCAGATTTCCGGGGCTTTGCCCATGACTCGGAAACTTGCATCGATCGACGCCTCATGGTCGCTGCGATTGTCTATGAAATAGATCTCCCCATTGCTGACAGTGCGGTGTGCGAAGAGCACGGACGGATCGTCGCCTGCTCCCTTATAGTCAAAGTCGGGGGCGATATGCATCGCCTGAAATACTTCAGTAAGCGGCCTGCCAGCATAGACTGTCCCCCTGCCCACATGGCGCACACTAGGTTCGCTGCCGAATAGCTCTTCGCTCAAGCGTTTAAACTCGACCTGATCATCTGCGAGGCTCGGATCGTCCAGCGGCTTGGGGCCTGCAACCGTTGCACCAGACTGCACCAGCTGATAAATGGCTCGTAGAACTGGCAGAGACATATGCTTTGAAAACGAATCGAGGCCGAGCAGGCGATAATGCATTCCGCTCGCTGTAGTCAGCGAGCCATCGTTCGCAACGTGTAGTTCATGGATCAGTGCGTCGGCATTGATGTAGTCGAAGCCATGCCCTGGAGGGATAGCGGGCGACGAGTTTTCGAAAATTGCTGTTAGATTCGAATCTTCTCCGTAGAAATAGACAATGTCTGCAGCATAGTGACCTTGCTGCAGAAGATAGCTGGTACGTGCTAGGTAGCTGATCCATGGGCCGGCTTCCTTGGCCCATGTCTCGTTCCTGTTGAACCATTGGCCGTAGGGCCCGAGTGTCAATCCCGGTGCTTTTCCGATAAGTGGCTGATGGGCCGACTCGTGGATCACGATACGATTAATGCCATTGAGGAACTCTTGATCTGCTGTGGGCTTGAGAGTAGCCGGCGACCAGCCCCATGGTGCATTCCCTGCGGTCATAGACTCGGCTGCAGCAATGTTTTGGCCATAGATGTGGGCCACGGATGCTGACTCGCGGTCGTCTGCGTTGTAGCGATATATCACGTTGTTCACGCCAGGCGTTTGCGTCCACATGGCAGACATCGGAATATCATCAAGTTTTTTTACTTCCATGCCATCTGCGATAAAAGCGCGCCCGGATTCATGCGATTCACCATAGTGGCCCATGTCGCGCGCCTTCAGTGATGCCTCGATCTGACCATAGTGCTCATCGGCTGTCAGATCAGCAATCGTCTTGCGGAAGTCCCACAGGAAGCGATCGCTATCCGCTGCGCTCTGCACAACCTGTCCCGCTAGAACGGGCATCCATGGCGTAGGATCGTAGCCGCGCAGCCGCTTGAAATCTGCCACCATGTCGTCTGTCCAGTTCTGTGCGCCAGCTTCCCAGCTGTCCGTAATCACATATTGAATGCCGCGCTTGCCCATCTCCTCTGCACCGACCGTGCGTTTGTAGCTGTCGAGATACTGATCCATATAGTTTGCGACGTATCTGCGGTTCAGTTTGTCGACTTCGAGGCCTGTGGCTTCGGCCGTAGCCGGATGATTGGTTATGCCGAGCAGCGAATAGCCAAATCGCAGGACTACCCAGTGGCCCGATGGCGGAGTCCAGTCCAGAGTGCCGTCAGCCTTCATCTTGCTAGTGAGATCGATAACATCGTGCTTTGCCACCGTGGTATCTGAGGGGAACTCTGGTGTGGCAAGATCGTAGAGGTTCGGCACTGGAACAAATGCGGCCTTCTCTTCAAAATGATTCACATGAGCATCACTGAAGAGGCGCAACTCTTCGATGTCGAAGGTATTCTTTGCCTTGCTCCTTGCCGCCTCGAGTGCTTTCGGGTCCATGTTCCTGATCCGTGCAGGCAGCTCTTTGGGAGGGTTCTTCTTGAAGACAACGCGATAAAATCGTGCCTTTACAGCGGGAAAAGAGATCGTGGACTCCTGCGATCTGCCGCGAGGGATGTCTACAACCTTGCGGAAGGTCGTTCCATCCTCACTGGATTCCAAATCAATCTCGGGATTTGCTGTCCCGGTGATCTGTGCCTCCAGGCCGGAGTTCGTCTTCATCGCGAGTGATAGCCCGCGAATTGTTTGTGGGGATGAAAACTCATACTGGACCCAGGCCTCTCCGTCTTCGGCGATGGGAACATCTACTGTCTTTGTGAAGTCACCGTCCGAGAGCAGCGCGGCATCCGCGTTGTCTCCACTGAATGTAATGCGGGGCTGAGATGCTTTCATCGCAAGCGCATCGGCAGGCATGCGATAGGCGACCACGACAGAGTCTGCATAGAACTGAGGAGAGGTTTGAGATCCATCCGGCGCGGTGATTGTTTCGTGCGAGGAGAGATTCTGGAAGGCGCCTGTATCGCTCGGAGGATGCGCAAGTATTCCGTGGAATGGTCTTCCGCCCTCGACGAATGTCTCACTCCACACATATTTCTTCATGCCCTGCGAGGCAGGTACCCATGGTCCTCCGGTTTCGCTCCAGCCTGGCGATCCGGCGATGGCTTCTTCCATGCCGAGTTCATCAGCCGTCCTGGTGGCAAAGCGGAAGGCATCCTGCCATTCCGGCGTCATGTATACGAGACGCTTGGGAACAACCTGTGGCGTGGAAATGGCCGCATCGAACATCTGGAATCCGTCGATGCCTACGCTGTGCATCCAGTGCAGGTCCAGGTCAATGCCACCCTTGCTGATGTTTCCGTTCATCCAGTGCCACCATACCCGCGGATGCGCTTCAGGCGGAGGGTTCAGAAACCCTAGTGGGTCCGGTTCCTGCGCAAATGCGGCTGCAGACGCGCAGCCAAGCAGCGCTAAAGCAAGGATTGTGCTGCGATGAGCGGCCATGAAATTCTTCTCTCCTGCAAAGCATCGTGGTCCAGGTCACAACGCAAAAATGCGAATGAGACTTGCCGAACTCTGATAACACACGCAATGCCATTAGGGCAATAGAACCATTAGGAAATCAATGGCACCCCTATGCCATTTCACGGAATACGGTAAATCCACCAGGTTACTGGTCCGGAAAGCCCCGATGGCAGAAGAGATCGATCTGCTGGCGGTATGACAATGTTGGTGTGGGTGCTTCGCTGCGCAGGGTCCATTGCATCTCCAACAAGCCGGTTATGCCAGAGGTTTGTGACATCGATGGACAGATGAACGCGGTCGCTCTTGAATTCCCGGATGCAGTATTGGTAGGGATCTGTCCACACGATCGCCGGGTCCTGATCATCGCTGTGGAACCTGGCGACTTCATGGATCTGCGATGTGTGCAGGCAGGCAAATTCGCCGGAAGCCAGACGAGGAGCATGGAGATTCGCCTGATAGGTTGCGGTGCCCGAGAAAAAGCGAAGCTCGTTCCTCTCGGTCCAAAATTCTGGCTTGTCGAGGGAGAGAGCAACCTTACCAGGCACCTTGAGCTGCCAGGAGCCTTCAGTTGCCTCTTCTCGCACTTTTGTGGGTGCGGATTGGGTGGTGCTTCTCTCCGGGAAGACGATGCATATAGAGCCAAAAGCGGGCAGTTGCAGGTCCACTCTTGTACGATCGCCCGTGACTTGCATAGAAGCGGAGTAGATTTCTCCAGTGACGGGGTCCCAGAGCTCTGCTGCTCCTTGCGCGCGAAGGTAGAGGGAAAATTTCTTTTCTTCGCCATAAGCGCTGCGGATGAAATAGATACTTCTTCCATCCACTATGCGATGGACCCAGTCGATGGTATTGCTGCTTGCAGCAGCGATGCGGATATCGCCGGAGGCAAGTTCTACATCTGGGGTCATCTCCATCTGTTGCAGCGCAGCATGAGCATCCGCGGTGCAATACACCATGCCTTTCAAGTATCGATGTACACCGTCGTGGCAGTGGTTCCATATTTGTGCGGATAACTGATCAAATTTGTTTTTTTCCGCCTCCGGCACATTGCCAGTCGCCGATGCAGGGGGGAGAGATGCGATGTGTCCACCGGCTTTGAGATATCGCTGTACAAACTGCAGGACCGGAAGTGATAGTCGTCTCGTAGGTGGAAGAACCAGCAGCTTCCAACGTACTCCGCTTGGTCCCAGGAGTTCTTCTCCTTCAATGTGAATGGTGCGCAGCAAGGCGTCTTCGTTGGTGACATCGTAGTCGTAGCCGGGCAACACATGGGCCGGGTCGTCGGCCTTGAGACGTACGAAGTTTGGCGTCTGGTCGCCATAGAAGTACAGAACATCACGGACGGCATGTCCCTGCTGCATCATGAACTGCACGCGATTCAGATAGTCAAAGAATGGGCCTCCGACATTCCACCATGTCACGTTGGGGTTCAAGTGTGTGCCTGCAAAGTACTCCTGCCCAGGCACACCCGCTGATGCAGGGCTCGAGGTAAATTCGTGCCAGACGAGGCGATTCATTCCTTCGGTCACTGCCATATCGAAGGAGGGTTTCAGGTCTTCAGAGAGAGACTCTGACCATTGTGGTCCGATGGAGGTTTCGCCTTCGGCAGCTGCATAGGGTTGGCCATAGATATCCGCGGCACTGGCGGACTCTTTGACGAAGTAACGATTCCTGTCATTGCGGCGGTGGTTGTTTTGCGCCCAGAATTCTGTCTGAGGTACAGCCGATCGGCGAAAGGTCTCGAGTGCATCGAGCGGAGCGACATGCGGGCCACCGCTTTCTGCCTGTGCACCAAGGCCGAACTCCGCAGCACGCGCGGCAAAATGGTCATAATGCTGCTTCACAATGAGATCTGCCACAGTACGCCGCATATCCGTTAAGAAGCGCGTCGAGACAGAGGGATTGCCGATGATGCGGCCCGCGATAACGGGAAGATAGGGGATCGGGTCATATCCGCGATTCTTTTCAAACTCCTCACGGAAGTCTTCAGTCCAGTTCATGCCGCCGACTTCCCAGCTGTCTGTGGCCAGGTATTTCAGGCTGTGATAAGGCTTTGCAGCTATGAGCAGTGGTTTCACATTCTGGTCCCAGTAGTGGTCGAAGGCGTGGCTGCTCAGATAGTCGATGGCAAGGCCCTTCCACGTATCACTGGATGTCGAGACTCTTGCGCCTGAGTTCGTGTACCCGACGCGCAGAATCTCCCATGTACCGGCTGGGAGCTGTATATGCACGAAGCCATCGGTGCGGAGGTTCAACACATGTACCTCGGCGACGGATGCATCCGCAAATGTGGGGTCGGCCTTAAAGGTTGTACTGGTGTCGTCGTCCAAGAGGAATGCGGTGTCCTCCATACTCATTCCGAATTCGGATGCAGCAGAGCGTACGCGCAGCATGTGCTCGTATGAAGCAGGACTTATCGCTTGGGAGTCAGTCTTTGTGATTGCGAAAGCTGCTCCGTGGTGCAGCGGATATGCGAGCACTGCAATATCCCGATAGAAGTTATTTGCAGCAGGCGGAAGAGGGAGATGAAGATCCTGTGCAGAGCCACCCTGTACATCGATGGCGGCAAAGGTGAGCAGCTTGGCAGCATCCTGCGGCGTTACCCCGGGGCCTCCCAGGTTCCAGCCACTCTGAATGTTCAAGGTAACTTCGAGCCCGAGACGGTCCGCCTCCTGGAGTGCATATAGGTAGAGTTCGGTCCACGCAGGAGATCCAAACCTTGGTCCTGCAGGTACGGATGCATTGCCATTCTGAGTGGCACCGCCAGCATCGACCAGAAGGACGCCACCGAAGCCTTTCTCCTTCATCTGCTCAAGATCATGCCGAATGGTCGGTTTGTCGGTATTGCCGTTCAGCCACCACCAGTAGCAGCGCAAGCGCGCCTGTTGTGGAGGGTTGCGAAAGCCTGCGCGAAGCCGACTGATGCTGTCTTCCTGGGAGGGTGAGCTTGCAGTTTGTGAATAGCTGACCAGAGAGAATGTAAAGACGATCGTCGCCGCGATCATCTGGCGAAGAAACATGCCGATCCTTTCAAGGTTGTTCGGCTTGAAAGACAGACGCAGCGGCGCAAACAATAGCGCCGCTGCGCTCAGAAGATGGACTCAGAAGTTAAGGCGAGCTGTAAGCTGACCAATGCGCGGATCATTAGCCTGCGTCAGCGTCACCACCCCCCAGGTCGAGCTGCCGATGGATGTTCCCGGGCCGCCGAAGATAGGGGTGTTCATGATGTTGAAGAACTCACCGCGGATCTCGAAGGTCGTTCCCTGCCGGATCTGGAATTGTTTGAAGAGCGAGGCATCGGCGACTGGCTTCACATGTACACGGATATTGAGTTCCGTGCTGTTGTACTGCGTGGTGTAGGACAGCCGCTGGCGATAAGCAGGTACAGGTGAGAGACTGTCGCAGGCTGGAGCGCTGGCGGTCGACTCTACAAGCTCACCCGAAGTGTTCTCATAGCAGGTATTGAGATAGCGGCTGTATGTCGGGTTGGCCTGCTTCGTATTTCCGATAATTGTTACGCTGCCTGGAGCCGAAATAAGCGGTCCGTTTTCGAGACGCAGCACGCTGTTGAAATTCCAGCCGCCCAGGACCATGCGCTCAAAGAGATTATGTCGTGCGAACTTTGGCAGTTCGACAGTGGCGAAGATATTGCCTACCAGTGTCGGGCTTGAGTCTTCAATCGATGCGAGCTTGGTGTCGAATCCGTTCAGGTAGGATGTGTGATCCATTGTCTTGGACCATGTGAAATTGCCTTGCAGTGTGTAGTGGTTCTTCATCGAGTGCTGTACTTGCACCTGCAACGCGTTATAGGGAGCGCTGCCGATCGAAGAATAGTCCTCGGTGACCGAACCAAATTCGGGATATGGCAGCAGGAGCAGATACTGCGCAATGGTTGTGTTGTTCAGCGAGGTCGTTCCGCTGAACACTCCCGCCATCGGATTCTCAACCTTGCTGTTCAGATACGTTATTTCGGCAGAGCCCTTGTCGTAATACTGTTTCGACAGGTAATTGATGTTGTGATTTACTTCCAGCCGGGTCGGCCGTGTTCCAACGTAGGCAATCTGGAGTACATAATCGCCGGGCATCTGTTGCTGCACGCTGGCCGACCACTGCGCGCTCTTTGGCTGTACGTGATTCTGATCGACGAAGCTGATGCTCTGGCCGAGCCCGGTGGACAAGCCTAGCGAACTGCCTGTTGGTTCCTGTACACCTGAGGGGAATGGATTGCTGATGGAGTAGAGCGGTGCGCTGGTTTCGTAATTGTTGTAGCTGGTCGTCTGGCTGAAGCCAGTACCAATTGGAGATTCCAGCGTGTTGAAGTAAATGATGCCGAAGCCGGCGCGTGCCACTGTCTTTGGTGTCGCAGCGTAAGCCAGGCCAATACGCGGCTGGAAGTTGTTCCAGTCCGAAGGATAGGGATGGCGGTTGGACGCATTGGTGAATTCCAGCCCGCCGTCGAGCGTAAGCCCGGAAACTGAAGCTTGCAGCGGGTTGGTGCAGCTGAAGCAGAAGCCGGTAACCTGCTTGTTGTAACGCTCAGTGAAGGGCGACTCATAATCCCAGCGCGCGCCGAGATTGAGTGTGAGTTTATCGGTTACGCGCCAATCGTCCTGCGCAAAAGGCGCGGTGTAGATTTGTTGCAGTGCGTAGGCTGCTTCGATGTTGTAGGACATGGACGAGTCGTAACCGAGCAGGAAGGATGCGAACGGATCACCGGAACTTGCATCTGCCCCTACATTTTCGGTCACAGAGTTTTTCTGCGTGAAACGGCGATCGAACTCATAGGCACCAAGACCGCTTTCAGGGTTCTGCACGTTGTAGCGAATTAATTCGCCGTCAAAGCCGAAGCGGAAGGTGTGACGCGCAATTGTCTTAGTAAGGATTTCCGAGAGTGCAGCCGTCAGGTTCGTGCTGATCTGTCCGCCTGAGCCGCCTGCTAATCCGGCGTAGCTGTCAGAGTTGAAAGTAAGCCCTGGAAAGCTGGTATACGGCAGTCCTGTGGACGAGATACCAAGTTGTGACAGATCGTAGTTTTCATTTCCTGGATAGACCAGGCCGAACGGGTGCCACATCACGCCCAGACGAGAGTCAAGAACCAGCGAATCAGAGAATTGTTGTACGTCGTCGATGCTGCCGCCGCGGTTATTGCGATAGACATGATAGCCATAGCCGGAGGGGCCGATTCCTTTGGGAAAACCCTGGAGTGGATAGTTCTGCGTGAGACCGGAGCGGAACATGATGGCTGAGAACTTGTTCCTTGCGCCGATCGCCTGGTCGACACGACCGATGAAGGATGGATAGGTGCTCGGATACGAGGTCTGGTTGGAGATATAGTTTGGTACGGTCAACGCCGTTGCATTCACGACATTGGCCTGGGGAAAATAATTCACCAGCGTTGCGGCCGAGGCGTTGATCGCCGAGGCGATATTATTGTCTGCGTAGTACTCCGTGCGGTTTCCATTCGCGTCTACCGGCGAATTCGGCTGGTAGAGCTGCACACCTGACTGACAGAGCCCATTTCCATCAAATCCTCCTGTGCAAAGCGCCGAAAAATCTCCGGAGCGCTCGGCGGAGGTTGGCACGCGCGAACTGTAGTTGATCGCCGTGTGCGAGGCATAGCGCTCGAAGGCAAACATAAAGAATGTCTTGTCGCGGCCATCATAGAGACGCGGTATACGCACTGGGCCGTCAATGACAAGACCGGTCTGGCTAAGCTGATCGTTGTTGCGTGGCGTCCGGATCGCGGGATTTGTCGCATCCTGATCAGGAACCTTCTCGTAGGTGTTTGCGTTGAGGTAGGTATTCTGAAAGGCGTAATACAGCGCGCCGTGGTAGGCGTTGCCGCCGCCGCGGATGATGGTATTGGTTACAGTTCCATTGCCGTGGCCCACCTGCGCGTCGAAAATCGAGGTTTGGACTTTAACTTCCTGCACAGCCTCGGGCGAGGGAACGAATCCCGTATAGGAGGCGCCGGACAACCGCTCCGCAGGATCGTCTGGGATGCCGTCCAGCGTAAGTCGGTTGTGGCCGCTGCTGCCTTCGCTCTCAATCTGCACAGCGACGCCGCTGAATGGATTGGTGAATTGGCTGGCTTTGGCCTGCGTATATTCCGTGGTGACCACGCCAGCCGCAAGCGTTGCCATGACAAAGGGGTTGCGGCCATTATTCGGGACGCTGGTGACCTCTTTCGCATCAAGCGTGGTGGCGAGATTAGGAGAGGCGGTATCCATCAGGGTGTTTTGCTCGGCCAGCACCCTGACGATCTCATTCTGCGTGCCGGGTTCAAGCCTGACGTCGACCTGCTCTACATTCCCCGCAATGAGCACGATGCCTGTCTGGGTCGAGGTGCGGAAACCTGCTGCTGTCACCGTGACCGTGTAGGTCCCGGGGTTGAGTGAGGCGAATGTGTAAGCCCCGTCGCCGTTGGACTTTCCCGTGGTCTTGAAGTGTGTGGTGGTTTCTTCCGTAACGATCTCCACCCCTGGAACAACCGCTCCGCTCGAGTCTGTGATCGTGCCCCGGATTGAGCCGAGATAGCTTTGTGCCCGGGTAGTGGTCGAGCCTACCCAAAAGAGAGTGGCAACTATAGTTGCAAGTAAAAGGAGCTGGAATCTGTTCCTCAAGTGACGCCTCCGGAAATTGCCGCGAAGAGCCTGCTCTTCGAAGACCGGAGGCCATGCTGAGTGGCCCATAGATCAACCAGCAAGTGAATTTACCGGAAGACCACAGGTGGTCTTTACCGTTAAAAGTCTATGTAAGTTCTTATTTGTCAATATTCTTCGCAATGTGGAACGTCGTGGTGCGAGCGATAGGCACTCTTTGCAGGTACCCATGCCAGGCCATTTGTTACGTGGATGCCACCTGATAGTTGCGGGTGCTACACTTCGACCACGATAAATGTTCCCTGTGGAAACTCGATTCCGTATTAAAGATGACCTCGCCGGCATCCCATCCGTGGAAGAACGCCGGGCGCTGATCGACCGGGTAGCTCATAGCTCCCAGTTCTCCCGGTCGGCGCGCCTCCGTGACTTTCTGCAGTATGTTGGGTATGGCTCTCTCGAGTCCGGTGGATCTGAAATCCACGAGCATACGATTGGTGTGCATGTGTTCGGCCGGTCTCCTGACTACGATCGCAGCCAGGACAATATCGTTCGCGTTAATGCGAGCGAGCTTCGCAAACGCATCGACCGTTATTTTGAAACCGAAGGTGCGGAGGAGACGCTTACCTTTTCCATTCCACGCGGCGGATATATCCCGCTCTTCCAGTGGCGAGAAGCGCCAACCTCTTCTGCCATCGCCCTTCCGGAGGCGCAGGGGCTAACACTTTCTACAGACGCGTCGCTGGAGTCAGTTGCAAAGAAGCCTGTATCGCGAAAGCTTCCTTGGGCATGGCTTTGCGTCACATTTGTACTTGTTACAGTCTGCTGTATCCAATGGTGGCAGAATCGCGCACTGCGAATATTGACCGATACATGGGCGGGGCGGCCTGTGGTCTCGGAGTTCTGGACGAGTTTTGTCGCAGCGGCGCCAGAGACGCATATCATTCTTCCGGACGCTTCCGTGACCATGAGCGAAGAGATCACCCATAAGCAGCTCTCCTTATGGGACTATATCCATCGAGATTTTCCCGGGAGTGCTCATGGCAGTAATATGAGTGCGGACCGGCAGCGAGATTTGGACACAATCTTTGGCCACAACATCGTTACGCTCGGAGACTTCGCCGCTGCGCAGCAGTTTCTGGCTCTCTCGCCCATTGCTCCGTCTTTTCACCTGTCATTGGCGCGCTTCTTTGAGGCGGACTCGATCAATCACGCCAATATGATTATTATCGGTGGCAGAAAAGCCAATCCGTGGACTGCGCTCTTCGATGAGAAGCTGAACTTCGGCCTCGAGGACAGTGACGAAGCTGCTTCACTCTGCGTGGTCAATCGGCATCCGCTCGCCAGCGAGTCTGCCAGGCTTTGTCCATCGATAGGGCAGAACTACATCACGGCGTACAGTGTGGTTGCCTTCGTTCCTAATCCGGGCAGGACCGGTAAGGTGCTGCTATTAGGCGGAACAGATTCTGACGCTACGGCTGCCGCGGCACAGTTCATGACGTCGACCGATGGTTTGAACGATCTAAAGGCGCAGCTGCATAGCGATCATATTGGATACTTCGAAGCGGTTTTGAAGAACACGAGCTTGCGTGGCGCGCCGTTCCGCGCTCAGTTGCTGTCCATACGCGCACAATAGTTCGCTGTAGAGGCATGCAGCCGTCATCGTTTCCGATATAACGATTTTCTATCTGCACGTATCGGCATAGCTGAAGCGCCTGCTGGAATAAATTTTGACCTCTCTGAACTTTCGGGAAGATAATGCCCGCGTTGGAAATACGTTCAAGTTCTGAGCGTTGTTGCGACGGCGCGTTTCGAAAGCCCATGTTCGGGCGGATACCGAAAGAGTAAGAATGCACTTCGCTGTAGCCGATTGCATCGAGTGCACAACAGCCTTAGAGCTTAGAGACTCTCTGAAATTATGTCTGCCTGGGTCTGTCCTGTCGAAAGTTCTTGATGCTCTGGGTAGCCTAGATGCAATAATGCGTCATTAAGAAAACAGACGGAAGAAGGAACGTCCTGGCGATCGTGCGATTGCAGGGATACTGAAACTCAGTGCTGGCCGATCTGGTCACCTTAACCTTTATAACCGTGTCGTCGTACGAGACTGAATCTTCAGCTCGTGCGATCTCTCTTCTTTGCATGATTGGTTTGCAACTTCGGAGGCTGGTATGAGGAATTTCTTTATAGGTACTCGTGTCATTGTCTGTTGTAGTATCGCGGCGCTGTTATCTGGCGGTATCAGCTTATCCGCGCAAGATGCTACTACCGGTGGCATCAGCGGCACGATTACAGACACGTCTGGCGCTGTGATTAAGGGGGCCCAGGTCACCATCACGAACATTGACCGGAACCAGGTAGAAAAGACACTGCTCTCGAATGACAGGGGCTACTACACCGCAACGGCGTTGCCTCTGGGGCATTACACCATACAAATCAGCGATAACGGATTCAAGACCGAGTTGATTTCGGGCATTACGCTGCATGTGGCAGATGCGCTGACGGTGAACCGGTCTCTGGTGCCGGGCTCGGCGGATGAAACGCTGGTGGTGAAGGCGGATACGACCAGTATTGATCTGCAGGATGCAACTTCAGCTGGCCTTATCAACAGCACACAGATCAACCAGCTGGTCATGGTCTCTCGTAACTATGAGAGTCTGATGACGCTGCAGCCCGGCGTTGCCTATGGCAATACGACCGACAATCTGCAGCGCGGTCCGGTCGGCGTAAATGGCGCTTCCTCGGTGGTGAACTTCTCGGTCAACGGTGCTCGCGACACTTCGAACAACTGGACGATTGACGGCGCGGATAACCTCGACCGCGGAGCCAATCTTACGCTGTATGTCTATCCCAGTCCGGATGCGATCTCTGAATTCAAGACTCTGCGCGGGCAATATAGTGCAGAGTTCGGACGCAATGCCGCGGGCCAGGTGGACGTGGTGACAAAGTCAGGCAGCAATAGCCTGCATGGCAGCGCTTATGAGTATTTTCGTAATGACGCGCTGGACGCCAACAACTATTACGACAACTACGTTGGCGTACATATCCCGAAGTATCGCTACAACGACTTCGGCTTCACCGTTGGCGGACCTGTTTTGATTCCGAAGATCTATGACGGTAAGAACAAGACCTTCTTTTTCTTGAGCGAGAACTGGCTGCGCGAGGTGACCTATAGCACCGGTTCCGCGGTCGTGCCCACTTCAGAGGAGCGTAGTGGAGATTTCTCAAACGAGTGGTACCAGAATGCCTCTGGTGCATGGGTGCAGGGAGCAGTGCCTGTGTGTACGGCCTTTACCAATAACTCGTCCGAGCAGATCAATACCTGCACGACTGCGGGCACACAGGTTTCGAACATCTCATCGGCGGCCAATGCTTATCTGAAGGATGTCTACAGCATCATCGGCAAACCGGACGAACAGGCTAACGTCGCCAAGGGGCTCGATCCCCACACGCTCACCAGCACGATTCCCAATAGTTATCCAAATCTCGATACAGTCGTTCGCATCGATCACCAGATCGGGCAGAAGCTCGCCTTCCTGTATCGCTACGTGCATGACACCTTTCCCGATTACATCGGTTCGGGCACCTTTGTGGCTGTGCCAATTCCTGGCTTATCCGGCACTACTTCGGATAATCCAGGCACGCAGCATCTGGGCAAAGTAACCTGGACTGTTACCCCCACACTCGTAGCGAACATTGGCTATGCGTACTCGAATGGCTCTATCTACACAGCTCCGCAAGGCGCGTTGCTCTCTGCAAACTCGAAGGATATTGATATCACCACGCCCTATACCAACGTGGTGGGGCTGGTGCCGACGATTGCTGTATCGAATATGACTACTCTCGGCGGAAGCGCTGTGTATCACGATCACGGAGTGAACCACCAAGCCTTCGGCGATATCACGAAGGTGTTGGGAAACCACACCCTGAAGTTCGGCTTTTCCTATTCACATTACGAGAAGCAGGAGAATAACTCTTCAAGCGGCAATAACCAGGGTTCTTTTGGGTTTATCAATGACTCAGCTTACGCTTCGGTCGTAGGATTGCCGAGTGGAACTACCGCCTATGGGACCGGCGTCTCCGAGGCTCAGGCGTTTGCAAATTTTCTCCTCGGTAATGCCAATGACGGATTTTCGCAGTACAACCGCAATCCTGCGGTGGATGTAAAAGAACAGATTTACGAGACATATGGGCAGGACAATTGGAAGCTGACGCCCCGCCTTACACTGGATTATGGTCTGCGTTATAGCTACGTGACACCGCCTGTCGATGATACGGGCTACCTGAACAATTTCGATCCCGGAAGCTACTCTGCAGCGAAAGCGCCGACTATTGCAGCTTCAGGTCTGATATGCTTCACAGCTCCTTGCAACCAGTCGAACAGTGGCGCGGGTCAGTCAACCTCGCCGAATGCAAGTGCGGATTATGCCGGCGTCAACTACATCAACGGCCTTATCTACGGCACGCCGAGTTCGGCCAATAACAACCAAGCATCTCCATTTGGGCAATACACCAACACGATGCAGAAGACCAATTTCGCGCCGCGCTTCGGTTTTGCCTATGACGTGTTCGGTGATGGCAAGACGGCTCTCCGGGGTGGGTACGGCCTGGTCTTCGATGAACTGGAAGTCAGCTACTGGGAGACAACAGACTGGAGTAATCCTCCGGCTGTGACGACTTACTCTGTGAGTCAGGCTGTGTTGGATAATCCGACAGGCGGATCTGCCAGCACATCGCCATCAACCACGCCGGGACGCATCCAGGCCGTGCCTCTCCATGCCGCGACACCGTATGTTCAGCAGTATTCGCTTGGAATACAGCAGCAACTTGGCAGAAATGCGACCTTTGAACTCGGTTATATTGGCTCGCATGGCACACACCTGGCCGGAGCGGAAGAGATCAACCAGCCTGTGCCTGGCGCATGGCGAGGTGTCATCACGCCACTTTCAGCAAATACGGGCTGCTACATCGGTTCCTCGGCAACGCCGGCCTTTATCAGTTCCACTTGCGATCGCGTCCTGAACCAGATCAAGCCATACCTGGGTTATTTCTCTGTGGATGCGATGCGCACCGTCTTCAGTTCGAACTATAACGGGTTGCAGGCGAAGGTGAATAAGCGGTTCAGCGGTATGACGTATATCGATGCGAACTTTACCTGGTCGCGCGATCTCACTAATTCGCCGGCCGACTACTCCGGCTTCATTCAAAATATTTATAACCCTAATGGCGACTATGGGCGCGCTACCGATGATCGCAATATGATCCTGTCGATCGATGGTGTCTATGAACTGCCATGGTTCCGTGAACAGCACGGACTGGAGGGGAGGCTCATTGGAGGATGGGAGTTATCAGGCATCTACTCCGCGGCTTCGGGTCTTCCGTTTACGGTTGGAGCTTCGGGCGGCGCATCGATTCAGTACACTCCAGGCATCACACCTGCGGCCAGTGCCGATAACCCCAGCAATATAGTCAATGACAATGCAGGTCTGAGTGTTCTCGGCAATACGAATGCAGGTCTGCGTGTCAATCAGGTTTCAAATCCGCAGGACGGCCATGGCATCAAGCTACGTACGACCAAGAAGCCTGGGCAAGCTTCCAACCCGGAATTTTATACCGGTGCGTTCGAGGCACAGGATCCCAATAGCAACGTTCCCGGCACTGCCAAGCGTGGTACGATCGCTGGTCCGGGTTATCAGACTGTCGATCTCGGCGTCTTCCGCAACATTCGCATCTTCAACAATCTCAAGACGCAGTTCCGAGCAGAAGCCTTTAACGTCGCCAACCATACCAATGTAAACAGCTACTATGCGACAGCGACATCATCTTATTTTGGACAGATATATCCTGCCACTACTTCCTACCGCGATCCGCGTATTCTTCAGTTCGCGCTCCGTTTTGACTTTTAATTTCCAGAGTCATCTCTTGGCCCTCCGCCTCAAGGCGGAGGGCTTTCACTTTGCTTGCTGGTTCATTGCGAAGTCGTGGGGAAAGATAAGTTCAGAATTCTGTATCTCAAACGCTCGCACAGGTTCTTATTGCAAGTCGGGTGCGACTGATTTTTTAATTGCGTCAGGCTCAATGCCCGCATTTTTCATGATTTCGCGGGCTTCCGCAGGCCATTGATTGTTTATCACAAGATGGTCGTCGAAAATGAGATCGTTTTGGTAGTTGGTCCACATGCCGCCGATCTTTGTGCTGTCGTGCCAGTTATCGATAGCTGTGTTGTCGGGTGAGATGCGGAGCGGATAAGCAGCGTGAACGGTGTTGATATTGAGCCATTCCCCAGTCGGATCTTGCACTACATTTTTGCGCACGGTGATATAGCGCGAGCCTTCGTCGAGATACAGTGCGATACGGCCGCTGTTGTCGAAGATGTAGTTCTCAGTGATCAGCGTGTTAGGGCTTGCGGAGAGATTGTAGATTGCTCCACCGTCATGGAAGAGCTGTTTGGCTCCATGAATGCGGTTCGCGGCAACCACGACATCATGGTGGGTGGTGGGTGTTTGATAGACGAGGTTCTGCGGCCAGTCGTAGCCATGCATGCGCAAACGATAATTGGGGTTGCCGCCGGGGTCCTGAATGCCCCAGCCATATCCAATGTCGATGGCATCGTACGGAACATCGGAGATGTCGTTATGCAGGATAATGGCTCCTTCCACGTAGGTACTGAGGATGGCACTGTTATCGTGGTAATCGCGACTGACTGCATGGATGCGATTATTACGGATGATGAGCTGACGGTTTATCTGGCGTAAATCTGTAGGATGGTGCGCATCGCGCCGAACACCGCCGGCAAGGATAGCGCCGCCGGCACAATCGGTGAAGACATTGGCTCCGACGGTGATATCGCTGGTGGCGAGGCCGATGCCGGAGAGCATTGCATTGGCGTCGTTGCCGATGCCGAGCGCATATTGACCGAGATGAGCGAAAGTATTTCCATCAAAACTGATACGTTCGGCTGCGCTCACCTGGACGGATGCAGGCATCTGCTCCCACTCATTGCGCATGCTCTCGAATTCCCGGCATCCAACTGCGCAGGTGGCAATGGGGTCTGCGGGATATGCAGAAGCATGACCTGTCAGATACGAGCCGCTCTGCTGGCTGGCATAGCCTTCAGCTCCGGAAGGGCCGAGCCATGTGGTGTAAGAGAAGCGCAGGCCACGGAAGACGAGATCGTGTACTGGTGCATTCAGGCTGTTACCAATGGAGAGTAGGACGCTAAGTTGTGGCAGCTCCACATCGGCAGTGTTGAGTTTGATTCCCGCAGCAGGGCGCAAATAAAGGCGGCCATGGTCAGAATCGAGATACCACTGGCCCAGCTGCGTGAGCAATGACAGCGCATTGGCGAGGTATAGGTGCTGAAGTTCAGGGTGAAAGGGCTTCTCTATCGTGTCATAGCCCCATAGATTGTTGTCCCATGCTGGCTGTTGCATGATGAGCGTGCCGTGATCGACGCGGGCGATTGGTGAGACACGCTCGGTGAAAAATCCGGTAGCACGAAGTTCGAGATGTATAGCTGTGTCGAGTGCAGGTATTGTTGGCGCGGAGCCCTTTGGCAACATGCCTTGGCGAGTGAAGGTGTAATCATTGCGATGAATCTCCATGGAGGCAATGGGCGCGAGCGCATTGTTAACCCAGAGCTGTCGCGAGGCTAGACCTAGGGGTGTCTTGGCAACGTAGATGTCTCTTTCTTTGTCGTAAAGCTGCCATCCGGTCACAGGAATGGCTCCGCTAAGGATTGGATGCGCACCAGGTGCGGCTTGCCAGACGACGGTGTGTCCGTTGTGGCCTCCATCTTCTGCCGAGAAACGCAGAGGCTGCGCGAGACGATAAACACCATCTTCGATTTGCACGGTGACATCATGCTGCGCATTCAGCGTGCGAACTGCGGACTGGGCTCGCTCCAAAGTGCGGAAGGGAGTAGCAGGGGTGCCGGCGGCGTTGTCATCGCCGGTAGGCGAAACCGCGAGAGTGATGGCATCCGGCGATGATATTTCCGTATTTAACGGAAGAGCGTGGACAGAGAGCAGCAGAAGTGCAGAAGAGATGAGGAAAACCCTGTGCGCGAATGCGCCGAGATGATGGAGTAACCTCATAGATCGAAATGACTCCCTGGGATGGAAACAGTATGCTGCATGCCGCTGTAACGGAGTTCGCGCATTACCTGTCCTTGCTGTGTATGAAAAATGACACGGTAATCGCGTTCCCGCACAAGCGATGAAAAGTCTCCTATGCGCCTCGAAAGCGTGAGGTTGTGCGTAGATTCATCCCAAGAAATAAGGGTAGTGGCGAAGGCGCCATCTTCATAGGCGTAGCTGTCGCCATCGTCTTCGTAAAGCGTGAAACTCGTATTTGCTCCGGTATAGACATGAATCTCGTAGGGCGCATCTGGCTGCTCTTCAGTATGTTGTGTTACCTCGCCGAGAATAAGAATCGATCCGGAAGGAACGTAGAGCGGGATGTGATCGAGAGTTGCGGAGGTGAGGATGGTCTGGCCGCCGCTGAAATAATCATTAGACCAGAAGTCGTACCAATCACGGCCATGCGGGAGATAAACGAGGCGCGTGTGATCTACGTCTCGTATCGGGCGTGAGTTTTTACTGTAATGCATGGCATGTGTGATGGGGCACACCATTATGGCGGGTCCGAATAAGAACTGGTCGGCGATCACATGCGTGGCATGGTCTTGCGGAAAGCATAGGGCCATAGCTTGCACCATCGAAGCATCAGAGAACGTAACATCGGCAGCGACAGAATATATGTAGGGGAGCAGGCGATAACGAAGCCGGATGGTAGAAGCGATGGCGTCATAGAACAGATTGCCGGGCTCGCCGAAGCGCCATATTTCGCGCGGGGCATCGGTACCGTGTGAACGAAACATAGGTAGAAATGCGGCATATTGCAGCCAGCGGGTATAGAGCTCATGAAAGCCAAGATCGGTACAGCCCAGGTCGCTGGGGTCTGGCTCGATTGCATCCATGGCGGTGAGGCCACGAGAGCCAGCGTTATAGTCGCCGCGCCAGAACCAAAGCGAGGGGTCGTTACGAAGGAAGAAACCTCCGATGTCGACGGTCCAGTATGGCTCTCCAGTTGCGCAGAAGTTCAGTCCCTCTGCGATAGACCGGCGCAGTGAATCCCAGGTGCCGCAGATATCACCGTTCCAGGTGAATGTGCCGTAACGATGCTGTCCGGCGTAGGAAGAACGGGTGAGATTGAGCACGCGTTTCTGGTGATTCGTTCGGCGCTGTCCTTCGTAGATTCCTTGCGAGTGGAGAAGCGAATAAGCATTGATATTGCCTGCATCCAGGTAGCGCTTTGATGCTTCTGTGTTGAGCCTGAGCCGCTGATGTGGCTCAGGCTTGATGGCGCCGGACCAGTCTGCCTCGAAGGGTTCCGTGCAATCGCACCACCAGGCATCGACTCCTTTTGAAAATAGACCGCGCGACACCTGCTGCCAGTAAAGTTCGCGCGCTTGGGGATGAAAGGCGTCATACGTGGATTGGTTGCCGAGCATGAAGCCATGCTGAAGTAATTCGCGCTGGTCAGGGCATGAACCGGTCATGATCGGCCAGATAGAGACCATGAGCCGTGCGCCGAGCGTGTGAAGCTCGGTGGTAAGGCCTTCGGGATTGGGGAAACGGAGTGGGTCGAAGGACTTCTGGCCCCAGCCGGCACCGTTTGGCCAACTTTTCCAGTCAAGGACGATGACATCGAGCGGGATAGCGCGGCGTCGATATTCCCGGACTACGTCGATAAGCTCTTGTCCGTTGACGTAGCGCTCCTTGGACTGCACATAGCCAAAGGCCCAGCGCGGCGGTAATGGTGTGCGTCCGGTAAGACAGCGATAGTGACGGATGACGCCGTCGTAGGTCTCTCCGTAAAGCAGGTAGTAGTCAAGTTGATCGACGCAGTCAGCCCACCAGTATGAGCCAAGCGCATCGTCATGGAAGGTCATCAGGGAGCAGCAGTCAAACAACAAACCGTAGCCGCGGGTGGAGACGAGATGCGGTACGACGGCCTTCATATTTTGTTGATAGAGCTCGCGTGAGCGGCCGCGAAGATTTGCGTATCCCTCTTCATGTGAACCAAGGCCGAAAAGCGCCTCATCTTTGGCAAATTCGAATTCGAGCTTTGCCTCAAAGGCCTCGCGATCGAACAAGGAAGTATAAGTAGCAGAATTTGCGCGAGCACCGTCGATGCCTTGTCCTTCGGCAATGCCTATACCCCTATCAAAAACATTGCGTGTAACTGGTCGTGGCGTGAGCCATTTCCCGCCATGCTCAGGTTCCTGCATCAACGTACGCCCGCCAGCAGTTGCATACACAAGACGGCCGGTTGCGCGAACGAGTGTGATCGTAAGTGCCGTGGTACGGAAAGTGTACTCATGCGGAGTTTCGTGCAGTTTGACCTCAACTTCTTCCGGTCTTCCAATGACAATGCGGCTAGGGCGGTCATGAAATACATCGTGCCCGGTGACAGTGATGCGGACGATGGCTGGAGTAACAAAGCCAATCCGTAAAAGGCGATCCAAGGAGCGAAAGAGGAAGGCCCCGGGCATTTCGTCCGCATGATAACTGTCAATGGTAAACATGTTAAACAGCTCCGCTTACGAGAGCCGCGATCCTACGACGCGCCTCGAGCTCTGCCCGAATGCGCGGCTCCAGACACTCATAGCGGTGATAAAAGCAGACAGGCACCGTGGCGAGCAGCCATGCTGCGGCAGGCAGCCAAATGAAGCTGGCACAGATGCCATGCAGCGCGGAGGAAGACTGGATCGCATTTGGCACATAACCGGTATTGGCGAGAATCCATGCGGATGCCGCGCCCCCAATGCCACTGCCGGCCTTGAGGCAAAAAGCGGCACCGATCGCAGTGAGCAGGCCTGCGGCGCGGATACCGCTCTTCCATTCGCCGTAATCGACGCTGTCAGAAAGCACGGAGAAGGGGATCGCCATGGCGATCCCGCTGGCTAGAAAACCCAAAATCCATCCGGCGAAGATGAGAGGAATCGACGCGGCAAAGGTTCCTGCGCCGAGAATAACTTGTCCTGCAATGGAGCCGAGGAGTGCGACAACCCAGGTATTGCGCTTTGAAAAGCAACGACAGAGTGTGGGTAGAAAGAAGATGCCGGCCAAAGAGACGACGTCCATGCTGTTGGCGATGGAGGTGAGCTCGGGACGCCGAAGCACGTACTGAAAAAAATAGGGTGCGGAGGAGATGCGCGCGATGAAGGCAATCCAGAAAAAGAGGCTACTGAAAAAGATGATGTGCCAGGGCGCATTGCCTCGTAGCGCATGGAGACTGCGGGCCACAGGGAGTCGGTGGCGATGTGTAGGTACTGCTTCGTGAAGGTTTCGAAAGGCGACGAGGTAGAGTGCCACAGTGCCGAGCGCATAAATGGGCATCACCCTCATGAAGCCAAGGCGATCATTGCCTTGCCCAAGCACAGACACTAGCGGCAGCACGGAGAGATTTACGAAGAGGACGCTGAGCTTGGAGCCAAACATGCGCCATGTGGTGAGCGTGATGCGCTCGTGTGGATCTGACGTGAGCGACGCAAGAATGGATGTGACCGGAGTATTGATGCCTGTGTAGAGAATGCTGGAGGCAACGTAGGTGAGAACTGCGTAAATGATTTTAGAAGCGGGCCCGAAGTGGGGCGTGACAAAGGTGAGGACGCCGAAGACTGCGAAGGGTAGGCATAGCCAGAGGAACCATGGGCGGCTGCTTCCCCAGCGGCTGTGTGTTTTCTCGAAAAGGATACCCCAAAGAGGAGCGTCGAACGCATCGACACAGCGTGCGATGAGCAGGATCATGCCGGCCACTGCTGCGGAGATGCCGTACACATCGGTATAAAACTTGAGCAGATAAAAAGAGATGACACAAAAGATGAGCTGGCCGGCGATTTCGCTGGCCATATAGCTGAAGCGCGTGGTGTAGCTCCTGCTGCTCATCGATTGCACGGTTGTGTTCCGCAGATCGTCCTCGCGATACTTGCATAGCATACCGATTCCAGTGGGGCTGGCGGCGTTGTGTGCGTCAGGCCGAATATGTCCCAGTTATGCCGTCAAACGGGTTAGGCATAGGGACGGTTTACACGACAACATTCTTGTCTTCGGGGAAAGGGCCCCAGTTTTCTGCAGAGTCTTCTGCGTGGTTATAGATATTCTTTCCGTCTTTGAGGAAAGGGGTAGCCATTGCCCAGGGTTTGCCGTCGGGGCGGGTGAGTGGCTTTTCACTGTATTGTGGGAGGTAGATGCGGCGCATGTTTCCCGTCAGGTTGGGGCCACTGCGGTGGAAGACGAAGCTATCAAAGGCGACGATGCTGCCGGCAGGCACAACTACGGGGTCGCCGGGATCGCTGCCGGTATAGCCGATGAGATCGTTGGTGCCGTCTTCCTTGATATGGGTGATGATCTCGCTCTTTGTACCCCCGCGTGAATGTGGCAGAAGATAGACCGTGCCATTCTCTTCACTGACCTCGTCGAGCGTGCACCAGCAGGTGACGTAAGGTTTGTGCTGCGTGGTGGGGTTGTACCACTTCACATAACCGGAGTCCTGATGCCATGCAAATTTCATCCCTTGTTCGGCGCCTTTGACAACCCACTGCTCATGCATCAGCCATGCCTCATCCCCAACGGTGGCCCGAGCCACCTCCGCCATGAGGTCGCTGAAGATGAATTGCCATAGGCGGCTGCTCAGGCGGTAGCGGTTGTTGATAAAGTAGCGCTTTCCACGATGGCTGATGTTCTCGGTTTGCACTCCTCGGCTGTCCATTATGCAGTCGTAATAGCCGAGATAGTAGGAGCACTCCTCGCGCAGCATGGCAAGCATGGCCGGCGGGATGACGCCGGGCAGGATCATATAGCCTTCAGAGCGATAGAGACTGCGCTGTTCTTTCGTGATCATCATGGCCGCTACTTTAGTGAGGATGCGACACGACTGGCTTCTCACTTTTGTCGAAGTTGTTATCATTTTTTGTCGCTATGTTGCAACGCCTCCAACTCCCGGACGAACTTGACGGAAATATGTGGCGCTATGCCAGCCTGGCAACGGCGAACCGGCGGCATCGGCACGCTGAGTTGGAGCTGAACCTGGTAACTCGCGGTAAAGGTCTATATTTACTGGGTGCACGCCGATATGAGATCCGGCGTGGAGACCTGCTGTGGCTTTTTCCGGCGCAGGAGCATGTCTTGATCGAGCAGACTGCGGACTTTGCCATGTGGATCGCAGTTTTTCGACGCCGGGCAGTGAAACGCTGGGCCGTCGATCGGGCTGCGCGTCCTCTTTTGCAGCGGGAGCTCCAGGGCGAAGCATGCCGCAGACTGGTGCGACAGGAGCTCGAACGCTCCGAACAGCTATTCCAGGAACTGGCTGCCACGGATTGCGACCCCGGACTGAAGAATGCAGGGCTGGGATATGCCCTGCTGCATGCCTGGAAATGTTTCGAGCAGGCCGCGGCGGTACCTGCGCAGGCACTGCACCCCGCAGTAGAGCGGGCAGCAAAAATCATCCGCTCGGGTGGTGATGGATATAGTCTGCAGGAGCTGGCGCGACAGGCAGGTATTAGTACATCCAGATTAAGCAGGTTATTCCCACAGCAGACGGGGACCACAATTGTGGAATTTCGTAATCGTCAACGCGTGCAGCGATTCCAGCAGGAGCGGGAACGAAATCCTCACCGTAACCTGCTGGATGCCGCTCTGGATGCGGGCTTTGGAAGCTATGCGCAATTCCACCGTGTCTTCCGCGAAATGGTGGGATGCTCTCCGAAAGAGTATGGGCTCTAGAGCCGGCTCCATAGTTCTTCGACCTCAAGACGCACGATGCGCGCATCCTCCCATGGGTTGGGAAAGGTGGATAGCGCATAGCCTCCTTCGACTGGGCCAAGTTCGGGGCAGATAAAGATCTCCCGATCGGTGGATGAATTGCCGGAGAGCCAGCATTCAAGGAGTGCCTGTGCAAAGGGTAGCCAATCATGAAACTCCTGCGTTAGGGAACCGCGTCCATCCGTGATCGGAATCTGGACGTGGTGACCGTTAAAAGGGCGGAAGTGAAACTGCTGTGCATGCTGGATGAGCTCAGGGCGCAGCATGAGGCGTGCTGCGAAGTGCGAAGTTGCAAGGTGTTTTACGACGGCAAAATGTGAGAAATCCCAGGAGATACGAAGCAGGCGGCCTGTCTTTTGCTGGTATGCATCCGCAAGGGCATAGGTCTTCTCTGGAGTCTCGGTACACGTGCCGCGATGCGATTCGATGGCGGGTAGCAGGCCGAGCGGTTCAGCAAGAGTATCGAGGGCGAGGGTAAGATCGAGAGCCTCAGGTGTCAGAGTATCGTCCGCGGCCAACTGCACATTGACGTGATGGGCGCCCCAGCGATGCAAGTCATGAAGAAGTATGGGAAAAGCTGAGGCGTCGCCTGAGGCCATACCGCCGACAAAGATCAGCCCACGCTGATGGCAACCGGTATGGAGCTCTGCGCTAGGAGCCCAGCAGACACCATCAAAGCCAGCTGCCTGGATAGCATCGAGCTTTTCGCTGAGTGTCCATTCGGTACTGGGGGCTGGATGGTTCATCAACGTCCAAAGATTGGCGATGTGGCGGAGTTGCGGTTTCACGATTCCTCTCAGATGAGCCATGCGAGAAGCCATGGCTATGCAGATTCAGGTGACCGGAATGGAAATTACTTCCGTATTCACGTAGATATCGAAAATTAGCTTGACATGATTTTCAGGTTTTCGGAAGAATGCAGAGGACTTCGGGAGCAACCGGTCGATAGTTTCAAGGCCGAGGAAAGAGGATCAAATCGCTTACGGCAAAGCTCCAGAAGGTGTGGCTATCGTCGCAGACGACCTGACGGGCGCCTGCGATGCCGCAGTTGCGTTTACGGGCTTAGGCCAGACGGTGCGGGTGTACCTGGATGCAGTTCCGAAGGCGGCTGAAGGTGTGTACGCGGTATCCACGGAGAGCCGTAGTCTTACCGAGCACGAAGCGGTCGCGAGGCTGGCCCGACTGGCATGGGAACTGCCGCGCATGGCGCAGATCTTCAAGAAGATTGACTCCGTATTTCGTGGCAACAGCTTCGCGGAAATTGCAGCGGCTGTACGAACCTTTCCGGAGCGGTTGGCGGTGCTGGCGCCGTCGTACCCTGCGCATGGGCGACGGGTACGGAACGGAATGTTGCATGGGAGTGGATTGGAGAATGATCGCCCGCTGGATCTGGCGGCAGCACTATGTGCTGCTGTATGCGCGCCTTTGGTGATGGTGTCTGGAGAGGATGCGGAAACGCAAATGCAGGCAGCTCCGTATGGAGCTTTGTTGCTCTGCGATGCATGGGATCAGGATGAGTTGGAAGCTGTGGTGCGGGCCGCGGCTACGCTTCGCGAACGTGTGTTGTGGATCGGATCGGGAGGGCTGGCGCATGCGCTGGCCGCGGCTTATGGTGTAACAGTGTCATGCGACTCAGTGCGCTGGCCACGAGGGCGAACAATTTTTGTTGTGGGAAGCGATCACATCGCGACGCAGCAGCAGGTACTGCATTTGGAAGAGAGCGCAGTTGTTCAGCGGAGTGGATGCGGAGAAAAAATAAGGACAAAGACTTCGAGCTTTGTGCTGGATGTACCGCGAGGCACAGGAGTAGAGAGCGTGCGGGCCGCATTGATGGATATCCGTCCTGAGGATACTGCATGTCTCTTTCTTACTGGAGGTGATACCGCGATGCTTGTGTGCCGGGCGCTGGGAATACGAAGCCTGCGTCTGTTGCGTGAGTTCGCGCCTGGCGTTCCTATGGGGATTGCCGAGGGCGGTGCCTTCGATGGCGTGAGAGTGATGCTGAAGAGCGGCGGGTTTGGAGAACGCGATCTTTTGCAGCGTGTGTATGAGTCATTTCACGACAAAGAAAGTGTCACTGTCTGATGCATATATATCCCCCTAGGATCGTGATATCGCTGGGCGACCCTGCGGGCGTTGGCGCGGAGGTGACTTTGAAAGCGCTCAGCGCTGCAGAATTACCGGCCGCGAGGGTTCTCGTATTAGGAGACCGCGCAGCAGTTGCCACGGCTGAAGCGAGCACGGGCATCCACATGGCAGAGCTGCCGGTGGAGTTTCGCGATTGCGGGATGTTATCTCCGGACGAGCCGGTCCGGATGGGATCGTTGCGCGCGGAATATGGCGCGGCGGCGATGCGCTACGTGAAAGATGCGACTCTGATGTGCCTGCATGGAGACGCCGATGCCATGGTGACGGCGCCTCTCAACAAAGAAGCTGTTGCCTTGAATGGCATTCCTTTCAGCGGACACACAGAATATATCGCGGAGCTATGCGGTGTGAGCGGGTCCTGCATGATGTTGACCAGCGAACGGCTGAGCGTCGTGCATGTTTCGACGCATGTAAGCCTGCGTCGCGCGACGGAACTGAACACTGAGAGGATTATCCGCACCATCGAACTGGGTTACGAAGCGATGCGGATGATGGGCAAGGAACGGCCGCGGATCGCAGTATGCGGGCTGAATCCCCATGCTGGCGAACACGGCATGTTTGGTGCGGAGGACGAAGCCTTCATCCTGCCTGCAGTGGATGCATGCCGCGCGCGGGGCATCGCCTGTGAAGGTCCGGTAGCGGCAGATACGATTTTCTTCAAGGCGGCGCGCGGATCGCATGACCTGGTGGTGGCGATGTATCACGATCAGGGACACATCCCGATGAAGCTTCTGGACTTTGAGGCGACGGTGAACACCTCACTTGGTATTCCGCTTATCCGCACGTCGGTGGATCACGGCACTGCATTCGACATTGCGGGAAAGAATCTGGCAAGCGGCGCGAACATGGCTGCGGCGATTCGGCTGGCGGTGACGATGGCGAGTCATCGCATTCCGGCGCGGACGAAGGGCTGAGCCATGCGGACCGCCGATGTGCTTGTGATTGCAGCGTATATCGCCGGGTTGATAGGTATTGGGCTGCGCTTTTCCCGCCGGCAGAATACGACGGATGAGTACTTTGTCGGCGGCCGTTCCATTCCAGGCTGGGCGACTGGGCTCTCGCTACTGGCGACAATCATTACCAGCGTGACGTTCATTGCCTATCCAGGCTCCTCGTACGCCGGCGACTGGTCGCTGATGGTGCCCGGGCTGCTATTTGTCGGTGTGCTGGCGCTGGTTGGGCGCGTCATTGTCCCGTTCTTCCGGCATGTTGTGCGAATGAGCGTGTACGAGTATTTCGGGCATCGCTTCGGACCTAGAGTCCGACTCTATGCCTCGCTTGCATTTGCCGCCGGACACTTCTCGAAGATGGCCTTTGTGTTTTATCTGCTGGCGCTCACACTGGCAGGCATGACCGGATGGCCGGTGCAGCGCATCATCGTATTGACCGCTGCTATTACGATCTTCTACACGCTGATCGGCGGAGTGAAGGCCGTGGTATGGAGCGACGTGGTGCAGGGCTTCGTGCTGTGGACCGGGATATTGGTTTCTCTGGGATATCTGCTCTTTCTTCCTGCGCAAGGGCCGCATGCGGTGCTGGCAGATGTGTGGAAGCATGGCAAGATGAGTCTGGGCAGTACGGCTCTTCGCTTCGATCAGCCGACGATCCTGGTTCTGGTGATTTACGGATTCTTCTTCTATTTGCAGAAGTACACAGCCGACCAGACAGTAGTGCAGCGATACCTGATCGCCAAGTCTGACAAGAGCGCATTACGCGGGATTGCGTTGGGTGCAGGGCTCTGCGTACCTGTATGGGCAGCCTTCATGTTGATCGGAAGCCTATTGTGGAGTTTTTACCGGCTCACCGGCGAGCGTCTTCCGAAGAGTATTACCAAGCCGGATCAGGTGTTTCCACACTTTTTGTTGACTCACCTGCCTGCCGGGTTGGCAGGGCTTTTCATCGCTGCTTTGCTGGGCGCAGCTATGGCGATGCTGGCATCGGATATGAACTGCTTTTCCGTAATCGCGACAGAGGATTTCTATCGGCTGGCGCGGCCGCAGAGTTCGGACCGTGAGTTGCTGCGCGTAGGGCGCATCGTCGTGGCGCTGTGCGGAGCCGCGGCTGCAGCGATGGCCATCCTCCTGGTGCACAGCCAGGGGAGCGCGCTCTCGCTTTACTACACGTTGACTTCCATCGTGGCAGGGGGACTTGCGGGGCTCTTTCTGCTGGCCTTCCTTGTGCCGCGCGCTACACCCGCAGGAGCCACTGCCGGCGTTCTCGCCGGGTTGCTGTTTACGGCGTGGGGCGTGCTCACGGAGAACGGAAAGATCCTAAATCTCGTGCACTGGAACTTTACCTGGCACGACTACATGCTGGGTGCGCTTGGACATGTAGTGGTGCTGGGAGTGGGTGTGGCCGCGAGCCTACTGCTGCCGGGCACGCCGCGATCCAGCGAGCTGACGTGGCAGGGGTGGCGGCGACGCATGTCTTCTGCGACAGAAATGTCTGTGCCCAAACTCTCCGCACCATTCACTTATTCCATCGATCGGGAGCCCAGATGAATCGCCTGCATGCTGCAATCGGAATGAACAAGGGAAAGCCTCTGCTCGGCGCCGCGCTCTATTCCTACGACCCGATCTTCCTCGAAATTGCCGGACACCTGGGCTTCCAGGTGATCTGGATTGAAATGGAGCATGCAGCGATCACCTTTGCTGAAGCGGCGGATCTGTGCCGGATGGCTCAAGGGGCTGGGTTGTTGACGATGATCCGCATCCCCGATGCACGTCGGGAGAGCGTCCTGAAGGCCTCGGAGTGTGGGCCAGATATGATCGACATCCCCATGGCCGATTCGCCCGAGCAGGTCTCCGAACTCGTGCGGTATGCGAAGTTCGCACCGATGGGGGCGCGCGGATTCTTCAGCGTATCTCGTGCTATCAAGTACGGCATTGTAGACAGCGTGCCCGAGGAGCAGCAGAAGCTGAACCAGGAATTGGCCCTCCTGGCGCAGGTGGAGACGAAGGAATCGCTGGCGCGGATTGAGGAGATTGCCGCTATTCCTGGCGTGGATATTTTTATTGGACCGGCGGATCTCGCTGCGAGTATGGGGCTTCCGGGACAAACTGGACATCCTCAGGTTCTCGCCGCCGCCGAACATATTGTCAGCGTGGCGCGACAGCATCACAAGAAAGTTGTGACTGCGTGCGGCACAGCGGATTACACCCACTGGATTCGGCTGGGTGTGGACCTGCTCTTCTGCACGAACAACATCGTGTGCCTGAAGGTGGGAGCACAGCATGCGCTGGATGCCGCGAAGAAAGCTTGCGCCGAAGCGGATGCGCAGACCGGTGTGCGTCATAGTGCGGAGCCCGCTCCGATGCGCATTTTGCGGTAATCACCTTTTAGGCCGGCCACAAAGGCTTCTGAAATCATGCGAACGATTACTTTTCTACAACCGCGTGTTCTGACGTTTGGAAACGGTTGTCTGCCGGATGCAGTGACATATCTGCGGGAGACGCCGCACACACGCATTCATATCCTTGGATCACCCTCGCTTTCGCAGACAATTGAGGTATTGAGCGGGCAACTTGCGCATGCAGGATGTTCAGTGACGGCGCAGCTTGCTGCACGTGCCGAGCCGACGATCCGTGACTTTAATCTGGCACTGGAAACTGCGCGCAATGCAAGCCCAACGTGCGTTCTGGGTATCGGCGGTGGGAGCACGCTCGACCTGGCGAAACTGGTGGCTGCCTTCGTCAATAGCACGCAACGGGTAGAGGAGAGCTTCGGTATCGGCCTGTTGCGGGAGCGCACGTGCGGGCTGGTCTGCATGCCGACGACATCGGGTACGGGCAGCGAGGCCTCTCCGAACGCTATTTTGCTGGATGAAGCAGCGCAGCTAAAGAAGGGTGTGATCAGTCCGCATCTGGTGCCGGATGCAACCTTCATCGATCCATCGCTTACAGAGAGCGTTCCTCCGGAGGTGACTGCGGCGACGGGGCTCGATGCCTTGACACACTGCATCGAGGCATACACAAACAGACATGCGCATCCTCTGGTGGATGTATATGCGCTCGAAGGCGTGCGGCTGGCAGCTCGATTTCTTGTAAGGGCCGTACAGGATGGACGAGATCGCGAGGCTCGTGAGGGGATGGCACGAGCGAGTCTCTATGGTGGCCTGTGTCTTGGTCCAGTGAATACTGCGGCGGTGCATGCGCTGGCTTATCCGCTGGGCGGAGAGTTTCATCTTCCGCATGGGCTTTCCAATGCAGTGCTGTTGCCGGCTGTTTTTCGTTTCAATGCCGAAGCCGCGCTGGAGCGCCATGCTGCGGTTGCGCTCGCCTTGGGGGCAGAGACGGGAGTGGATGCGATGGAGACAGCGGAAAATGGCGCCCGCGCACTCGAAGACTTAGCACGGGCCTGCGGAGTGGAGATGGATCTGGAAAAGCACGGGCTGCGGAGGGATGCAATCCCGAAGATGGCCGAAGTCGCGCTTAGTGTGCAGCGGCTGTTGCGGAATAATCCGCGTGAGGTAACGCTCGAAGCTGCGCAGCAGATTTACGCACAGTGCTTTGGCAAGTCCTGAGCCCATCTGCGAACGCGCATTGGTGCGAATGCGCGGGGTTCAGGAGCGAGGGACTTCCGCGAAAGAAAGATGGACGTGCCGGATGGCGGTGCGATGCCAGGTGTAGGTGATTTCCAGATCGCCGTTGCGTGTCTGGATGATGGCAGGGTACGAGTATTCTCCTTCTCCCTGCTCGAGTGTTGCGAAGACGCGAAAGTGCTCGCCGTCGGTACTGATGGCGAGGTTGAGTGGTGAGCGTCCGCGCGGAGTGTCGTTGAAGATCATGATCACGCGGCCGTCGGGACGGTTGTTTTTGCCGAGCAGAGACACGGCGTCGAGTCCGGAATTGTTGCTGGGCAGATCAAGGAAATGAGTCTTTGTCCAGGTGAGTCCCTGGTCGTAGGAGTCGGCTACAACAATCTTTGCGGCAAGCGTGCGAGATCGTGCATAGAGACGCAGATGCGCAGGCCCGAGAGACACGACGGATGGTTGAATGATGCCGTCGAAGGCGCGTGGTCCTTTGTCTTTCTCGCGCAGTTCGGGTGAGCTGAGAGAGGGTTCAGGCGCTGGCGGCTCTGCCTTATCCTGGGCTTCTGTCACTGTGATTGGACCAATCTTTGTCCATGTGGCGCCATCATCGGTGCTCCGTTCGATCCATGAGGCCCAAGCTTTGTAGGCCTCAACGGAGGAACCGCTGACGATGAGGTGATCCGGCAGCACCAGCGGCTTGGTGCGGCTGGGACCGATGATGCCCGCAGGCAGGCGCTCGGGACTCGACCAGCTGCGGCCTTCATCCGTGCTCGAGATGCGAACGGCAGACCATTCGCGCGGATTATCTCCGGTCTTGTAGTAGAGCCAGAGTCGACCGTCCTGGGTATGGAAGAGAACTGGATTCCATGTTGGAATGCCTTTGTCGCCGTCGTGCTCGCGTGCAACTTCTACGGGTGGCGACCAATGGCCGCCAGAGAAACGTGCCGTGTAGATGGCGACGTCGGGCGCGCCCTCCTTGGTGCCACCAAACCATGCGGCCAGCAATGAGCCATGGCGGAGCTCGATGAGCGTAGAGGCATGACACTGCGCGAAGGAGGCCGAGCCTGGAGCGAAGACAAAGTCGGTGACCGGGTGAATGCCGGGGTCTGTATTGTGCGCTGGTTTCCATTCCGCAAATGCGGAAATGCAGGTCAGTAGCAGGGAGGCGGCAAGGGTTCGGCGGAAAGTTCTAGTCATCATGGGGCAGAAAAGCTCGCGAGGGTGACGATCTCGCCGGGAGCAATGGTGAGGGCATCGGGCATCGCCGTCTCGAGATTCGGTGAGTAGAAACTGGTGCGCTCGAGCCGTGTCCAGTGTGCATCCGGCCAGCTAATGTGAAGCTGCTGCGTCGAGGTAGACCGGTTGAGAACAATAAGGGTGGTGCGCTTGCCGTCCGTAAAGGCTACGGTCAGCAGATCGGGGTTAGAAGACGAGGCATCGACGCGGTGCATGCCCTTCGGCACGTGCCGGCTGAAGGCGCCGAGAACTCGTAATTGGAAGCTGGAGGGAATAGGAATCTCCCCTTGCGAGCGATCAGGCACAAGCAGTGAGCGTGAGCCACCGAAGTTGGGTTGTTCAACATCGAGGATGAGCCAGCAGTAGAGCAACATCTCCGCATCGAGCTGCGTGAGGTCTTTCTGGTAGAGCTGACCAACCTGCAACGCAAGGCGATACGAAGCATCCTGATAGCGGCCGTCGTTCAGGCAGATTTCGGAAGCGAGGAATGGCTTGTCCTCCGAAGCTGTGTGCATGGCGGCGAGGCGTGAGTTGTAGAGATCGGGGTTGGCGAGGAACTCCTGGTAGTCGTACTGGTGAGCTGCGGTGAAGTCGGTCGCAGACCATGCAGCAGGGAAGCGTTTGAGATCGTTTGCGCGGGTGGTGCCCATCCAGAGGTACGGTGCGTCGGCCATCTGGATCTTCGTGGATTGGAAGCCGGCTTCATCCAGAGCCTTGCGCACAGCGGTGGTCATAGAGGCATAGATTTCTGGGTACTGTTCGACTTCATTCTCGATGCCGATGATCTCGGGTGCAGCCCCTGAGCGCTCCTTTGCGCGACGGCAGAACTCGACCACGATACGCGCATAAACCTCCGGATTCGCCGAGGTTTTCACCGGCTTACCCCAGGCATCGAGAATCGGTTTTCCCTGTGGGGTATAGTCCTGCGTTGCCCAGTGTGGAAGAGCCCACATCTCGTAAAGCACACTGCCGCCAAGCTCGCGTGTTCTGCGGCTGTAATCGAAGTCGGAGACTTCGCCGTTGGGAAAGTTGTCGCCGTAGTAGTGGGGCGTGGCGTCGTGGAGATCTTCCACGTTGGAGAGATCAGGCTTGAGCTCTGTCCCCATTGGATACTCGCGGTCGATGAGAAGGTTGTAGCGGCGTAGCCAATCCCAGTATTGGCGCTTGCCCTCATCGCTTAGGGCAGCATAGGCGGGAACACTGGGACTGCCGCCAAAGCCGAGCATCACTTGGTGTTGCTTTGCAGACGAGACGGTGATCGTTGTATCGACCACCTTTTCTGCGAGGAGCGCGCCAGCCAGCACGAGATGCTCATGGCGTGGGCCAGTGAACTTGAGCTGATGTCGGGTGAGGTCGAAGATCAGCGGCTGCATCAGCAGTGTCTGACCATTGAGCAATACGCTTACTGAAAGATGCGCATCGACCACTACCGTGAGCGTGCGTGCCTGCCCTGTATAGGGCCGCTCTTCGTCATGGAGAATAGGTTCGCCTTCGCCAGGCGCTCGCAACCCCGCCGAGGCATATTCACGCTCGTAAAGCCGCACCGTGGTAGCGGTCAACTCGACGGTGAGTCCGGCATGTGGACCAGTGAAGATCCAGGAGAGACGGGTCTTGTCGGGAATGCCGGCATCCAGCAGTATCGTGCGGCGGAAGAGCGCGGGCAGCTCCTCGTGAAAATAAACGCGTGCAACTTCGTCCGGATGCGACCAGCCGGGACCGATCGGACCGTCAGATGCAAAGCGGAAGTCCTGCGCCCGCGCTGCTACTGGCTGTGAAATGGCGGGAAGCGGAACTGCCTCCTGTGCGAGAACAGGAAGTGGAAGCAGGGACGCGGTGAGAAGCAGTGCAATTCGCATAGGGGCTTACTTCCTCTCCATATCGAGACCAGGCCCTTTGAGGATGCTTTCTCCGCTGGACGCAGTCACGACGAAGTCGGTGGCGCGAATTTGAGCGTACTGCATTGCTGCACCCTTTTCACTGGCGATATGAACATGGCGCAGGACGAGGTTGCGGATTGGGCTCTCAGGTAGCCCGTAAATCTCCGCGGCCTGCTTCGCACCCGTGGCACGGACGTTCTCGATCCTGAAGTCATGAAAGCGCGGCGTATGCGGCGTCATGGGTTGCGCCGTGTCTCCGTGTACGCCGCCGGTGTAGTATGCGGTGATCTGGATAGGCACCTCCACGCCAGAGAGCGTGATGGCCTTGAAGACGAAGTTCCCGATATCATTGCCGCGGCCGCGCGCGCTCTTGATGCGGATACCTTGCCGGGTGCCCTGAAAAGTGACATGTTCGACGTGCACATCGCGAACACCGCCTGCGGTCTCGCTGCCGATGGACAGCCCATGACCATTGCGCAGCGCACAATTCCGAATGGTGATGTGAGTGCTGGGAACATCGGGATCACCGCGCTCGACTAAGCCGCTCTTGATGGCAATGTCATCGTCACCGGTGTCGATGAGATCGTGTTCGATGAAGACGTGACTGCTCGAGATGGGATCGATGCCGTCTGTATTCGGTGCGTTACGTCCGGGATTAAGAATCTTGACGTTGCGCACGGTGAGGCCATCGCAAAGCACGGCCATGATGTTGTACTGCGGCGAATTCTGGATCGTTACGCCATCGATGCGAATCTTCGAGGAGTGGGTGAGGTCGAAGAGCATGGGGCGAGGTTTTTCCTTAAGTCCTGCATGGCGGTCGGATTCTTGCTGCGTCCACCAGATCTGGCCATTACCATCGACGATCCCCGCGCCGGTGAGTGCGATATCCGTCGCGTGATCCGCGTGAAGTAGTGACACGCGACGCCAGGGAGCATCCTCGCGTATTGGATAGTCGTCCATATCGGACGATCCAAGGAGCGTAGCGCCGGAGTCGAGCTGGAGCCGGACATGGCTCTTCCACTCAAGTGGCGCAGAAAAATAGGTTCCAGGTGTGAAGCGGACTGTGCCGCCTGTCTCGGCGCAGCTGTCGATGGCTTTCTGTATGGCGGCGGTGTCCTTGCTGTGACCGTCTCCAGCGGCGCCGAAAGCGCGGACGTCGCAAACCTTGCCCGAGGCATGAGCGAATGTGGCTACAGACAGGGCGAAACAGAGCAAGGCTGCCTGGCAGGGGGTAGACTTTATTTTCATATCTGAGTGTTAACTTGCATGTATGCGGAATCCTACCTGCAACACGCGGCACGCGACAAGCGGGATATTTCGGGCAGCGTGGATCATGCTGTATCTGTTGACCGTTGTCGCTTCATCTAATGCGCGGGCGCAACGTTCCATTGATCCGGCGCGCAGAGTAGTTCTGGCCGAGCCTCCGCCGAACCGGTTGCGGGAGCAGTTCGTATGGACGGCAAACGATGCTGCGGCGCTGGACCCGACGTTACAGGCGCGTGTCCGGGGGCAGAACGACAAGGTAGAGCCGCATTTCTTCCGGGCACACTTTTATGTGGAGCAGGTGCCGCGCGAGGCGACGCTGTATCTGGCCGGACCTCGGGCTGCGACTGTGTATTTAAATGGGCAAGTCGTGCTGCAGAGCACAGATCACCCAACCAGGCCGAAGGGATTGACCGTACTCCATGCCGCTGTATCCGCTGCGCTGCGGCCGGGTGAAAACGTGATTGCTATCGAAGCGATGCGTGGGCACTCCTCGCTGCACACAGGAGCGGACGCGACTATTAACCAGGTGACCTACGGAGAAGTGCTGGCATGCAAAATCGTGCCACAGTCTACGGGCATTGATGCCAAACCGCTGGTGATCTCGGATGGCTCGTGGAGGAGTGTGCTTGCCTCCGGGACAGGATGGCAGGAGCCAGGGTTTGATGACACAAGCTGGCCGAGGGTACAGGCGCTGGGCGTGCTTGGGATGAAGAGCGATTTTCTGCAATGGAATGCCGACGCCGGGCTATACACCTGGCCAGGATATGCCGGCATCAGTGACCGGCTGCGTGTGTTTTCGCTGCAGCCGGTCACCGATACTAAGTCAGCGGACGGAGAGACGGTGGACTTCGGGCGCGAGATCAGCGGGCGCGTGCGGATCACGACCCGTTCTTCAGAGCCGCTGACTGTGCAGGTGAGCTACGGTGAATCGCGTGAGGAGGCTGAACGCGGGAAGAGCTATCTGGGAACGCGGACGATGCTGATTCCCCCGCGCAGCATCTCTTACGGGCCAAAGAGCGGTTTCCGCTATGTGCGGGTCATCGCACCGCAAAGCTTGCTGCGGCGGATACAGATTGACGCACAGGGAATCACGTATCCGGTGCGTTATTTAGGCTGGTTCGAGAGCTCAGATCCTACGGTGAACCGCATATGGGAGACGGCCGCATATACAGCGCGGCTGTGTATGCAGGAGGGGATCTGGGATGGCGTGAAGCGCGATCGCGCGCGATGGATGGGCGATCTCGATGTGACCGGACGTACGATCAGCAGCGTCTTTGGCGAAGATGCCGCAGTGGAAGAAACGATGAAGGACATTATTGGCGAGCCGCCGGTGACACGAGATATCAATACAATCGTGGGCTACTCGGCATTATGGATCACAGGGCAGGCCGAGCTCTATCGCCACAGCGGAGATCGAAACTATCTGCAAGCAATGCGTGTGCCGCTGATGCAGTTGGTTAAGCGGATGGAGAGCGAAGTGGATGCGGATGGAGTCTTCCGCAATCATGAGGGGCATAAGGTCTTTGTCGACTGGTCCGAAGGGTTCAGCTCGGATACCGCAGAGTCGCGTGTGGCTACCGGCTTCGAGTTGACACGGGCCTTTGATGAAGCTGCATTCCTCTTCGAGCAGCTCGGTGACAAAGAGGAAGCAGCGCAGGCTCGCACAGAAGCAGACCAGATGCGGGCAGCTGCACGCGTTCATGAGCTGACAGGCGAGACCTTTGGCCAGAGATGGCAGACGAATGCGATGGCCGTGCTTTCCGGGAGTACCGATGCCGGCGAACGGGATGCCATCTGGGGGCAGATCTTGTCGCATATTGGCGAGGGCGATGCGGTGATCACGCCTTATTACGGCTATTACGTGCTGTCAGCGATGGCCGAACTGGGGCATGGCCGCGAAGCACTGGACTGGATGCGCCGGTACTGGGGTGGCATGCTCGAGGAAGGGGCAACGAGCTTCTGGGAGGCGTACGATCCGCACTGGCCGAAGCAGGATTTTCATGCGTATCTGCAGGCCGACGGCAAGCAGGGATATTATGTTTCGCTCGCGCATGGATGGTCGAGTGGCCCCGCGCCCTGGCTGATGGAGCGGGTGCTGGGCATTCGTCCAACCGATGCAGGCTTTCGCGAGGTGACGATCGCTCCCGAATTGGACGGGTTGAAGTGGGCACGAGGCGCAGAACCGACGCCGCGTGGAGCTATCCGCGTGGAGGTAAGCGCGAACGTAGTGATGGTGACCTTGCCTCCGGAAACGCGGGCTACAGTGCGATTGCCTTTCTCGGCAGACGCGGTTGTGAAACAGAATGGAAGGCTGTTGCCAACATGGGATGAAGCAGGCAATCAGAAGAAGATTGTGCTGGACCATGCGGGGACCTATCGCTTTGATGTGACTTCTCCGCTCGTTACAGAGGAGAAACATCACGCACCTTGATCGGCACATGAGGAAGAGGATGAAATTTGCGGCAATGCTGCTGAATGCGGTTGTTCTGGTGCTGTGCGTGGCTTCATCTGCCAGCGCTCAGCGCATTCCTGGCTACCTGTATGACGAATCGAAGATCGCGTCGTATACGATGCTCGATCCCCTGCGGATGGAGAACGGTAAGCCAGTGACAAACGCGGCGATGTGGAACGCGCAGCGCAGGCCCGAGATACTGCGGCTCTTCGAAGAGAACGAATTTGGGCGAACGCCAGATGCGGCCAGGGCCGCGGTGATGCATGCGAAGATCATCGAGCGGAACGACTATGCTCTGAACGGCCTTGCGGTGCGGGAGCAGATCGAGCTGACCTTCGATCCTGCGCCGGGTGTCACGCCTCCAGCCGAGGCCTCGCGCAGCATGCGCCTGCTGCTCTACGTGCCGCATGTCCAGCATCCCTCTCCGGTAGTGCTGGGGCTTAATTTTCTTGGTAATCAATCGGTGGTGGATGACGCCGGGATTCTACCGACGCCAGTGTGGTCGAAGCCGAAGGGAAGCACCGCTCTGGTGCATGAACTGCCTGCGGAGAGTACGCGCGGCAGTGGTGCTCAGCAGTGGCAAGTAGAGATGCTTCTGAAGCACGGCTATGGGCTGGCGACAATCTATTACGGTGATTTAGAGCCAGATTTTAAGGATGCTTCGCAATACAGCGTGCGACAGCTCTTCGATCGGCCAGGTGCTGTGCAGGCTCAGGACGCATGGGGATCATTGGGTGCGTGGGCCTGGGGATTGAGCCGGGCAATGGATTATCTCGAGAACGATCCGCTGGTGGATGCGAGCCACGTTGCGGTTACGGGACACAGTCGTCTGGGCAAAGCTGCGGATTGGGCTGCGGCGCAGGACACTCGTTTTGCTGCACTGCTCTCGACAGAGAGCGGACATGGCGGCCAGTCGATTCAGCGGCGCGCGCTAGGCGAAACCGTTCAGCACCTGGAGCATTCGTTCCCCTACTGGTTTTGTCCGGCATATGCCCAGTGGGTCGGGCACGATAACGAGATCCCCGTCGATGGAAATCTGCTGGTGGCGCTGGTAGCGCCGAGGCTGCTGTATGTGGCAAGTGCGAAGGAGGATGAATGGTCGGATCCGAAGGGGGAATTCCTGAGCGCGTTGAGCGCCAGCAGCGTCTACCGTTTGCTCGGCGAGAAGGCTCTCCCTCCAGATATCCCAATGCCGGCGGTAGATACAGCGATCGGCTTTGACGGCGATGTGGCGTATCACGAAAGAGCAGGGAAGCATGATGTGACGAGCTTCGACTGGGAGCATTACATTGTGTTTCTGAATCGCCATTGGGGCGACCCAGAAACGTTGCCAGCCGTGCCGCCGACAGGAGAAGTTCCGCCTCCTGCTGCAACCCATGCGGCGAGCAAGGTACAAATCGCAGCATGGCGCCGACAGATGCAGCATGCGCTCTATCTGCCCGGCCAGCCGCTTGCGCCGCAGACGCAGAATTTCGGCGGCAGCGAGGTGACGCCAGGTGTAACGGTGGAGAAAATCACGTACCAGACGCTCTACGGGCTGCGTGTACCGGCGGTGATCTATCGTCCGACGGTGCGTCCGGCAAGGAAGTTGCCGGCGCTCGTGATTGTGAATGGGCATGGAGGCGATAAGTCGAGCTGGTATGCCTATTACGCAGGCATACTTTATGCGCGAGCTGGAGCCGTGGTGCTCACCTATGACCCCATCGGCGAAGGCGAGCGCAATGACGAGCATAAAACGATGACCGGCGAGCACGATCAGCTGGTGTTTTCGCCGAAGAGTATGCCGATCCGCATGGGGGGCTTGATGATCGCCGATGCGATGGGTGCTGTAAGCGCGCTTGCGGCGAGGCCGGATGTGGATCGGCATCGCATCGGCATGATGGGATTTTCTATGGGGTCGTTCATCGCCGCGCTCACCGGGGCGGCGGACGAGAGAATTCATGCGCTGCTGCTGGATGGAGGTGGCGACCTGGATGGGGTCAACGGGTATTGGGATTCAGGCCACGCCATCATGTGCCAGGCGGCGCCTTACAAAGCCCTGCGCGTGCTGGGCGATCGGGGAGCCGTGCTCTATACGCTGAATGCCCGTCGTGGCGACACGTTCGTAATAAATGGGACGGCGGATACAGTCGTGGCGATTCCGACGCATGGGCCTGAATTCTTCTCCATGCTGCAGACGCGTGTGGTGGCATTGAATGGTGGCGAGAAGGGCGTATTTGCTACCTATTTCGATCCGGGTGCGAGCCACCGTCCTTCGTGGATGACGCCCACGGCGGCAGCGTGGCTGCATGCGGAGCTGAGGTTTCCCGCGTGGCGCGGCAAGAAGATAGGCGTCATGCCGACGGTGACTATCCGTACCTGGGCTGCGAAGGTTGGTTATGCTCTCGGCAAGAGCAGTGGACGCGAAGATCGAGACGCCGGAATTGTGGCCCTCGAGGCAGGTGTGCCCTTGCTTACCGCGGACCAGCTGGATGTGTTTTCGCCTCCGGAATGGGAGCAGAGAAAAGCAGAGCTGATTTATGCCTCCTGGCTGGGCCGGGCAGCGCAGGCGGCTACGGCAAGCACTTCCAATAATGGACGTTAATTTTCATTTATGGTTGCCGACTCTCGTATCATTTCGCTATAGTGGCACCGTCTGAACTTCGCCATGTCCTGCCATCGCGTGCTCCTTATCTGCTGCTTTCTTCTGTTGCCGCTGGTTCCCAGTAGCACCTGGGCTGAGACTTCGGCTATGGTGCTGCAGCCTGCGGATTATCGGCACTATGTGGAGCAATTCGAAGCCGATGAGCGGGCCGCGACGGGGAAGGTGTATGACGGCGAGCCTCAGGCAGACGGCCTTACACCGGAACCAGCGTGGGCGTGGATGGAGCGTGAGCTGCCCTGGTTCGACAGCTCTGACAAGGCCGTCGAGGAGATGTACTACTTTCGCTGGTATGCATGGAAGAAGCATCTGGTGAAAACGCCGCATGGCTATGTGATCACGGAATGGTTGCCGAAGCCGGAAGTGAAAGATGGCAGCTATGGTGCGCTGCCGGATGCGGCTCCGTTTCATCTGGATGAAGCGCGCTGGCTGCATACGCGGGCGATTGCGGAAGACGATGCACGGTTCTGGTTCCAGCCTGAGAACGATGTACGGAAATATTCCGACGCCATGGCGACGGCGGTGCGATCGGTCATGCTCGCCAATGGCGACAACGCATTGGCGACAAGTCTCCTGCCAGAAATGAAGCGGGTATACGGGGATTGGGAACGGACGCAGCAGGACTCGAATGGGCTGTTCTGGTCGATCGATACGCGGGATGCGATGGAGAAGTCGATCAGCGGTGACGGTTACCGACCCACTCTGAACAGTTACATGGAATCCGACGCGCGGACTATCGCCGCAACCGCGCGGCTGGCGCATGACGAAACAACAGCGCGCGAGTATGAGGCCAAGGCAGACAAACTACATCAGTTGATTGAGACTGTGTTGTGGAATCCGAAGGATGAATTCTACGAAGTGGTTTCCCCGGCAAAGGATTCGGGGATTCGCGCTCAGAAGAAATTTGTGGATTCCGGAACGACGATGCAGTTCTCCGGCGTGCGTGAGTTAATTGGTTATCTGCCGTGGGAATATAGCGAGCCGGCGCAGGACCATGACGTGGCTTGGAGGCAACTCTTCGCCCCGCAGGGCTTTGACGGGCATTACGGCGCGACCACAGCGGAGCGCCGCAGTCCGCGATTTCGTTTCGCTTCCTCCGATCAGTGCACATGGAACGGACCGGCATGGCCGTTCGCGATGACGCAGACGCTGCAGGCACTTGCATCCTATCTCGATGGAGCAGGCAAGCACGTATTGGACGGTGCGGACTACATGCGGCTTTTCGATCGCTATGTGCTGGCGCAGCACATCAAGCTGAAAGATGGCCGCATGATCGATTGGATCGATGAGGACTATGACGCCGACACGGATGAGTGGATTGCGAAGCGGATGCTGATCGAGAAGAACAAACAGGTGGGACGTGGCAACTATTACAACCACTCCGGCTTTGCTGATCCGCTGATTACAGGAGTTATCGGGCTGCGGCCCAGGGCTGATGACCGCATTGTCGTGCAGCCGCTGGTGCGCGCATGGAGCTACTTTGCCATCGATGCGTTGCCTTATCACGGACATCTACTGACGATTGCCTGGGATGCGACCGGCAAGCGATACAGGCATGGCAAAGGCCTGTGGCTGGCAGTCGATGGCCGCATCATAGCCCGGCGCACAACCTTGGGCACACTCGAAACACGCTTGAACGCAACCAAGGAGAAACGATGACGCTGGCTGTAACACGGATGGGCCGTCTGACTGCCTGTTGGGGTACAGCGCTTCTGTGCTGCCTGGTCGCAACGGCTCAGAAGGATGGCGTGCTGGCGCGGATGGCTGGTGAAGCCCCGGTAATGGCTGCGAATGGCGTGCCGGCAACCGTGAATATTCCGGCGGGAAGCTTTGAGATGGGCGCGGATGGTGAGACCCTCGATGCTTCGATAACAAAGGGCTATGGCGTGATGTCGTCACGTCCGAAGCATGGAGATTTCGATGAGAAGCCGGCGCACCGAGTAAGGATCACGCGCAGCTTTCGCATGAGCGTCACACAGATTTCTCCTGAGGAGTATGCGCAATTTGATCCGACGTACAAGGCTCATGCCTCAACGCCCGCGTACGCGGCTGGTGTGAGTTGGGATCAGGCTATGGCGTACTGCCGCTGGCTGAGTCGCAAGACGGGCAAGCCGTGGCGGTTGCCGACAGAAGCCGAATGGGAGTATGCAGCACGCGCTGGCGGTACAAAGATCTACGGCGCAACAGATTCGCCGATGCCAGTGGATCAGCCGAATGCTTTCGGCGTAAAGAATATGGAGGTGGGACGCCCGGAATGGACTCTCGATTGGTACGGACCATACCAGCCAGAGGAGATTGCGGATCCAACCGGCGTTGCGAGCGGTATGACCAAGGCCATCCGTGGCGGCGGTCTCGACTGGCGCCACACGGCGACGAAGACCTCACCCGATCTGGATGTGCCGGCAACCGCTTCGTATTTTGATCGGCCGGCAAATCGCGCGAGCCTGCCGCCCACGTATAAATCGGACACGGGTAACGTGGGCTTTCGTGTTGTGCAGGCAGCGATGCCGAAGGTGAATACGACGCCACCTCGTCAGTATTTCTTTATGTCGGCAGTGAAGCAGCGGTCGCTGGCAGGCGGTCCGGCACGCTCCCAGAGCGTGGATACGCCGGATGCATCGACGCCAATCTATCGCACGCACGAGCTGTTTCCGGATCTCGGCGGGAAGAGCATGATGGGCATCGGTTGGCGCCTGGGCATCGCTGAAGGGATCGGCGTGAATTATCACAACTCCGCCATCCAGGTACTGCCCAATGGCGATCTGCTCGCGGCGTTTTACAACTCTCCGGATCATGAAGACGACCCGGACCAGACGATTATGACGATGCGCCGTCGTGCCGGAGCGAACGAATGGGATATGCCTGAGCCTTGGCCGATCTTTGCCGATGCGGGGCTCGCCGGACCAGTGATCTGGAACGATCCTGCGCATCAGCAGCAGGCGGGTGGCAAGGTCTGGTTCTTCTGGGGATTCGCAAGGCTCATCGGTGCCCCTCCATTTGCATGGGCTACGAGCGACGACAACGGTGCGACATGGAGTGCTGCACATTTTCCGGCATTCCCGCAGCCGATCGGGCGTTATGTTTCACAGCCAATCAACTCGATCGTACGCGGGCCGGATGGTGCGATTTATATGCCCACCGATTCGACTGGAAGAGACTCCGACGGCAATGGCTCTATCAGCGCGGTATGGCGCACGGACGATGAAGGCAAGAGCTGGGCCGACACGGGAGGACGCACAGCGGGGCGGCACACCACGATCGTGTTTGCTGAAAACGGCGACTTGCTGGGCTTCGGCGGAAAGAATTCGAATATCGATGGCCGCATGCCGCTGGCAACATCGAAGGATGATGGCAAGACCTGGGTCAAATCGAAGCTGCCTTTCGATCCTTTGCTCTCCGGCGAGCGCCCGAGCGTGATCCGGCTGAAGAGCGGACGCTTATTTTTTGTTGCCGACAGAAATCCGAATCATCAAAAGCATGTCCACAAGGATGGTGCCTATGTGGCACTCTCTGACGATGATGGAAAAACCTGGGCGGTGAAGTCACTGCCTGAAAACATCCTGACGGTGGGCTACACCACGGCTACGCAGGGACCGGACGGCATGATCCACATCGTAACAACAAAGAACACGGTGAATTACGAGATCGAGCTGAATGAAGCCTGGGTACTGGATAAATCCGCAGGCGAAGAAAACGCAGAGCCAGAGCAGGTAAAGGACCGCAAGAGCTATACGGAACGCTATCCGGGAGGCCACGTGAGGGCAACGTGGAGCGTTGGTCGTGCCGTTGATGGTCGCTTACTGCTGGATGGGGCAGAGAAGTTCTTCTATCCGGATGGAAAGCTGATGTGGGCGGTGAATTTTCGCGCAAGTGAGAAGACAGGCGAGGAACGATGGCTTCGTGAGAATGGCACGCCGATCTGGGTGAAGACTTATGCAGAAAATGGTATGTGGACCTGGGAGAACTTCGACGCGTCGGGCAGGCGCATCGCCATCTCGCATTGGAAGGGCAAGCATTTGCTGAGCAGCGATGTGCCCGATGGCCCTGTGGATAAGCTGCCGGGGGTGGATAAGATGCCTACTCCAGAAGGGATGTAAGCGTGAGACGGAGCATGCAAATTGGCGCGATGCTTCTGGCTGCAGTTGTGCCGGCAATGGCGCAGGCGCTGAAGGCCGGTGATCCATATGTCTTTGCTTATTTCAGGGAACCGGGTAATCAGGGCATCTACTTTGCACTGAGCCGCGACGGTTACCACTACACTCCGCTCAACGATGGGCAGCCGTGGATTAGACCCACGGCTCCGGGTGAGATCATGCGTGACGTCTACATCACGCGGAATCCGGATGGGCACGGCTTTCGGATGGTCTTCACCTGGGCCTGGCACGGAGATTCGATCGGTGTAGCAAGCTCAGATGACCTGATGCACTGGTCGCCGCAGCGTGATGTGAAGATCATGAGCGATTTTCCGTCGGTGCAGAATACGTGGGCTCCGGAGACTTACTGGGATGTGAAGAAGAAACAGTGGCTGATCGTGTGGGCAAGCTCGTTTGCGGCCGCATCGGGGAGCAAAGATAAGGGTGAGGGGCTTCGTCTGTGGTCGTCATGGACACGCGACTGGCAGAGCTTTACGAAGCCGGAGAAGTTCTTCGACCGTGGCTATCCGGTGATCGACGCCACCATGTTTCATCGTGAAATGCATGGGAAGAAAGATGTGGTGATGGTTTTTAAGGATCAGACGACAGACCCGTTGCGCTATAACGAGCGGTGGGTAGCCGGCCCGACAGTGGCCGGTCCCTGGGGCGAAGCTTCGGGGCCAATCAACGAGAGTTGGTCCGAGGGGCCAAGTGTGATCCATGTGAAAGACAAATGGGTCGTCTTCTACGATCATTACCGCTCTCCCCGGGCACGCTTCGAAGCGGTCGAGACCTCGGACTGGATTCACTGGGAAAGCGCGGATGACGCCATCGATCTTCCCGAAGGTTCGAAGCACGGCAGCTTCTTCCAGGTGACGAAGCAAGAAGCGCAGCGGCTGCTCAGCCGCCACGATACTCCATCTGTTGCAACGCAGCCCTGAGGCTAATCCTCGAAGAGCCAATCCAGATTCGGTGGCTGCTTGCTGTTCGGGTCAAAGGCAACGTGCGGCGTAACGTGCGTATCCGCTGGGATGAAGCCCAGAACAACATAGGCTCCTTTGCCCAGGTCGAGATCGTTTTCACCAGCAGGAAGTGGTTTTGCCCACACGCTGATGGGCAATCCCTTCTGCTGTGCGACCGCATCGGGTAGCAGGATGTTCCACTGCTCAGTATCGGGTGAGACATTCATGGCCTTGCGCGAGTTCGACTTAAAGAAGCCGACAAGAATTTGTGCCGGGTGATCGAGGGTAAAACGGATCGGTGTCTCCTGGTGGATGGAGAGCCGGATGCCCTTGAGGCCGTCGAGTTCAGGAGAGAGTGCGGTGATTAGCTCCTGCTGGTCGGTGTAAAGGCTCACACCTTTGTTTACGGTGAAGACTTCACCGCCTCCGCCGTCGAGAGTGAATCCAACCTGCGGCAAAGGCCCGTTGCTGTGTGCAGTTTCAACCGCCGACCCGGAGGCCAGCGCGCTGAGGCGATGATCGAAGATGGCAAGCTCTTTTTGATAGACAGGCAAAAGCTCGCGCCAGTGATTCGTATCCGGGCCGCCGCGCACGGGGATCTGCCGCTGCGAAGTCTCCATGCCGGCCGCGTTGCGATACGTGTGCTCCGTGAGGCTGGAGAGTTCTGCAAAGTGCTGCACGCTCTCGGCCAGCAATGGCTGCGCCGCGGTGAGGTGTGCCACATTGCGGTCATAACCGTAACGCATCACCAGTGCAGCTGCCTGCACCTTCGCGTTGTAGAAGGCCATGAGCGCTGCAATGCAGCGCATATCGTTTACCACTCTCTCATACTCAGGCTGCGCGGAGGCCGCAATGCCAGGCGATGCAGCTTCTGCTTCTTTGACCGCTTTCGCAGACTTTTCAGCTGCGTCAGCTGCAACGCTCAGTGGGCTTTCGCCATGATGCTTGCCGCCATTGATTTCATTTGCTACCCACTCATTTAGCTCCTCACCGTCCGGAGCATCAGCAGTCCAAAGCGTGGTTGCTGGATTAAATCTTGCAGCATCGATGAGCTGCGGCATGGTCATGCCCAGCGAGAGCACCTCACGATTTCCTTCGGTAATGCCGAGGCGGCGGATAACCTCCGGAGCTGCCACGCCGGAATCTTCATACGCTGCCAGCAGGTCGCGTCCAGCATCCAGTTGAGCCGCTGTGTAGTCGTGCGGTTGGGCCGTGAAGGTGTCCAGGCTTTCGAGACCGACGACTGTGTCGCTATGTCCCTGGGCATCGATGCCGCCGGGCACGGCAAACCGGCGTGTAAACTGCTCCGCCCAGTATTGCTGTTCCATTGCCGGATCGCGTTCCGGGTTCCAGGCATAACGCGCCCAGCTGGCAAACCAGATCCAGTCGCGGTCTGTCTGTGACAGTAACGGTTCCGTATTGTCTGCGGAAACAGGCCAATCCCAGTAGCGCAGGGGATAGACATGCACGCCGCCGATGCCGAGACGCACAAAGTTGATGGCTGTCTCGCGTACAAAATCGGGATCGCCCCAACGGAAAGGCTCGAGGTTCGATAGGAGATGCATGTTCACGATGGTGTCGTTGGAGTTGGCCACCATCATCTGGAATTTCTGCCGGACGCTGCCGCGGATGTTGGTCCAGGTCAACGACTCTCCATTCCATTTCCACATGCTGTCGATATTCGAATAGAGCGGTTTCGCATCGGCGAGGACTTTGTCGATATCTGTGGCGTGCGCACGCACTACGATGGGCGGCTGCGGAACAGGATGGCCGACGGCCTTTTCTTCTTCCGCAAGGCCGTCGAGCACGCCAGGGATGATTGTTTTCGTCAGCCATTCAGGTCCGTAGTGCGGGCCCATCGCCTCACCGAGCGTCATGAAGATGCCGACGTTTGGATATTCGCGGATGAACTCGGAGATGCAGTAGCGGGTGTATTCGCTGGCGAGCGGGCTGGGAGCAGAGAGGTGATAGGGAAGGTTGTGCGCGCGAGCGAAAGCATGCGAGAGGTGGATGTTGTAGAAGCCCTGCAAAATCCAGATGCCACGCTTGTCGGCTTCTTTCGTGAGCCAGCGGAACATGGCAATGTTTTGCTCGAGTTGTGCATCAGGAAGCTCCTGTGCCTCCGGATATTTCGATAGCTTCAGCAGAGAAGTAAAGGGATGTCCGTTCCAGAGGAAGAGCGCATTTGTGCGCTGTTCAGCTAACTGATCGAGATAGCGAGTCCACGCAGCTTTGTCGTAGAACCAGGGAAAGCTCTGCGGTGTGTAGGGGTAGTCGTATTCTGCGCCGTCGTATGTAATTTCAGGTTTCTGCAGTCCGATGACGGCTCCACGAATCTTGAGCTGGGGATGGTCTTCGAAGTCGAGCTCACGCGGCAACGCGTGCTTCGCATGGATGCGGTCGATCAGCTCTTCCGTGCCATAGAAAACACCCGAAGGGTCATAACCGGCGACGAGAATCGTGTTGCCGATGCGCCGGAGAATAAAAGCTTCTTTCGCGCCGGGCCACAGGTCGGGAATTGTTTTGTCATAGCGGAGGAGCAGCGCATCATGTCGCGTAGCGAGCAGGATCGTCTCACGGCCAGGCAGGCTGGATACCGCATCGTGAAGAAGCTCAGCAGCATATTGCTCACGAGGTGTGGCAGTAGCGGAGATCTTTATTTGCGGTGCGGCATATGCTGCAGAGGTAGAGCAGGCTGCGGCGAAGAAGAGAAGTATGGCACGGTGCAAAACCATCGTCAGTCCTGCACCTCTGGTGTCGGAGCTTTGCCGGTGGGTTTGCCGATCACATCGGATATCTTGCGAAAGAGAATGGCCTGATAAGGGCGGTTAGGGAGTGCGACGCGCGACTTTCCGGAGAACATTCCGTCAAGCTTAGTCTGCGTCATGGCATAAGGATCGATGAGCGTTGCTTCGAAGTTAGCCGTGTTGGGCAGGGGAAATTCATAACGCGCGGGGCGATGGTAGTCGAAGTACCACAGGTACAGTTCATTTGGGGTGCCGGAGCAGAGGTAGTACGAGCCTTCATATTCATTCAAGCCAACCTGCGTATGCGCGGCAACCAGGTCATGGAGAAAGTGAATCCGGGATGCGGATTCTCCGCGAAGACGTCCAGCGTCGGACCAGCTCGGCTCATGCGCATGAGGTCCGTTCTCATCGGCGATGAAGACTTCTCCATGCGTTGCGTAGACACCCCGCACGGCAGCAAGCCAGAAGCGTCGGGTCATCTCTTCCGCAGAGAGATTCCCCCAACGCCGTTCCACGTCGCCTTCATACTGGATTTCGTCATAAATAATGGGCTTGTTCCATGCCGCGCGGCGCTCGGCAGACTTCTCGAAGTCATAGCTCTGCAGGCTGGCATGCGTGCACCAGGGTTTCGAATGGTCATAGATGACGGCAGAATGATGGATCGAGCGTAGATGGCTGTATGGATCTTCGGCTTGCACGATACGAAAGAAGCGATCCCAGTCGGCGGTGGTCTTGGACTTCACCAGGTCATACTCGTTGGCGATGGACCACCAGACATTGCGATATGCCGCGAGGCGCGCGACAACATAGCGCAGGTAAAAATCATCGACCTCGGACGGCATAGCCTTGTATCCCCACGCATCGTAAGGATGGAAGAGGATACAGTCGGCCTCGATGCCCGCGGATTGAAGCTCGACGATGCGTTTCTCGAGCAATTGGAAGTATGCAGGGTTAAAGCGCGCGTAGTCATTTGTGCCGCCGCGACTGTCTGCCGCTGCGCCGGTATTGGGAAAAGGAAGAATCTGAGCTCCCTGGCCCAGGGGCTTGGGCAGCACACAGGCGCGTGTTTTGTTGAAAGCCCCTTTCATGCCGGCAAGCGAATCTGCGGCGTGTGCATCCCCGGTGAAAAAATAGGCGTAGGTTGTGGTGCCGAAGGGGAAGTATGGTGTGCGATCGGCATGGAGAAAGTGATAGCGGTGCGCAGTCGTTACAGGGCCGTGATTCTCGGGGGAAGGTGCGGTGCAGTCAAAGCGGGTGCTGTGGCCGTTGAGTTCCTTTGACGAGCTAGCAGTGACGCAGCTCCACGGCCCCTGCATATCGGGCATAAATCGGACCTTGTAAACGCCATCTCCGTCGTAGAAGCCCTTGACCTCAACGGTGCGATGTTCATGAGTAAAAGCGGCGCTGAATGTGACATCCTGGAACGGGTTGCCCGAGGCTGGGCCATGCAGCGCGAGTTCGAAGAGCCCCCATTGTTCAACCCTCTGCAGAGTGTCAGGAGAAGGAGAAGCTGTGGATCGGGTTTTCTCCGCGCTTTTGGCGAAAGCTGCCGGCTGCAGCGTGACGGCCATTGTGGCCGCGCCAAACTTGAGCATCTCTCTTCGATCCATCTTTCCGTCCATCCCTGCAATTTGTCCCGGCACATGTCTTTCCGCCGCCGTACTGGACGCATTGAGTTCTAACGGAGCTGAGAAAGCAAAGTCAATATATTTTGGAAATTAATGACGATAAGCGAAAATATTCATCGTGCCCTACAATATCGCACAAGCATCTACCCGGTTGAAGGCAGGCAAATACGCTGTGCTCCTTCGCGACGAGAGTGACGTATGAAGAAAACTGAAAGCAAATCGAAGGCTGGAATCCGCAGACGGGTTCCCAAATGGGCGATGACGAACACGGAGACCGCGCCGGATGACGATGCTTATTACCTGCGATCGATCGGCCGGGCTCTCGATGTCCTGAATTGTTTCGACGGGCAGACTCCGTTGTCGTTGAAGGAGATCAGCATGCGGGTGGGATTACCGGAGTCCTCGCTCTTCCGCGTGTTGCGAACGCTCGAAAAGCATGAGTATCTGCAGCAGTTCCGCGATGGCACCTATCAATTGTCGCCGCGGCTGATCTTCGGATGGCTCGTGCGGGCTGCTGACAAAGTGCGGGATACGGCGCGTCCTGAGCTGGAACGCCTGGTGAACGCGTTCAATGAAACAGCGAGCCTGGCGTATTTATTCGATGACCGCATTCACGTGCTCGATTGCATGGAGACCTTCCATGAGATTCGCATGACCAATAAAATCGGGCGCGTGCTTCCGCCACATTGCTCTGCGCTGGGCAAGGCCATTACCGCGTTCCAGGAGCGCAGCCAGGCAGATCGCTTGCTTGAGGTATACGGCTTGACGCCACGTACCGAGCACACGATCACTGATCGTCAAAAGCTCTTCGCGGAGTTTGCGCACGTACGCAAAAGTGGTGTGGCCTGCGATCGCGAGGAGTCTATCCGCGGCGGTATTTGTTTTGCGGCCGCAATGCATGCGGAGAATAAACCGGTCGTCGCTGCCATCAGTTTGTCGACGCCGGCGATTCGCATGGATAGCAAGCGTGAGCTGGAGATTCAGGCTGCACTGCTCGAAGCAGCTCAGAGCATCGCTCGCAAGCTATAGTCGCGGGTGGCTTCATATCCTCGTTCTAGCTTTCTGGAGAATTCCGCCAAACGGATTTTCCTATGCAGTGGCGGTCTTCAGCCTGAAGACCGCCATCGTGCCAATTAGGCTTTTCTGCCGAAGATATTTATTTTCAGTGTTTGAAATCCCTCCTCTCGCCGGTACCCGGCATTTGTCTTTGAATTTTCAAGTTCTCCATAAATGTCGCTTGACATTCGTTTGCTCCGTAAACTATTTTCGCGTCCGATCAATAATTTTTACTTTTCAAGTAAAGCGGAGTTTCGCATGAAAAGGCACATGACTCATCTTTCGGCGAGTCTTGTTTTTCTCACTTGTGGATTGGCTATGGCGCAGGAGGTTCGTTCCACTATCGCAGGTCATGTTTCCGATAGCACCGGGGCGCGTGTTCCAGGCGCGCAGATCACGGTTCGAAACACGGACACCGGGGTGGTTACGACGGTAAAAACGAACGAAACAGGCGATTACACGGTTCCATTCCTGCAGCAGGGAACCTACGACGTGATCGCAAGCGAACCAGGATTCAAGGCTACGCATTATGCGGGGTTGCTGCTTTCAACCGAGCAAACGCTGACCGAGAATATCGTTCTTGCCATCGGTAACGTGAGCGAGACGGTGACAGTTGCCAGCGAAGGTGCGCTGATCGACACCGCCACAGCAGAGACGGGACAGACTTTGACCGCGAAAGAGGTAGAAGATCTACCGAGCAATGGCCGCTCGCCCCTGGGTTTTGCGCGCGATGAATATGGCGTGGTCTCCAAGGGTAAGCATTCGCAGGCGCAGACAAGGCCTTTCGACAATAGCGCGGCCGACGACTTCTCCCTTGGCGGAGGCAACTCGGCGTCGAACGAACTGCTGTTGAATGGTGTGCCGAATATGCAGGACTCAAGCCGCACGGCAGGTTATAGCCCGCAACTTGATTCCGTGGATGCAGTCCACGTGGACGAATTTACTTCGGATGCCTCCTTTGGTGACACCTCTGGTGGCACGGTGAACATCACGACCAAGCCTGGAACCAATACCTTTCATGGGAGCGCATCAGAATACTACTCAGGCTCCCGTCCGTTGACCGCGGAGCCCTATTTCACGACACAGGGTGCGAGCGTGAGCTCGACGCATTTCAACCAGTTTGGCGGAGCTATTGGCGGGCCGGTATATATCCCACATGTTTTTGATGGACATAACCGGGTTTTCTTTGAGTATGCGTTCGAAGGCTACATCGGAGCACTCCCTTCGACCTTCATCGGTAGCGTGCCGACTGAGGCCGAGCGGAAGGGCGACTTCTCGTCGCTGCTGGCTGTCTCGCCGGAATATCAGCTTTACAATCCGTATGATGTGACAGCCACAACCGCGAATGGCAAGACAACTTATACTCGTGCGGCGATCAATGACAATATCATGTCCAACGCCGGGCTCTCGGTAAACTCGGTCGGTGAGAACTATCTTGCCTTGTTCCCATCGCCAAACTATAGCGGACCGTCAACCAAGGATGACGGCACGAATAACTTCTTCGCAAGCGATCCGACGCAGAATAACTACAAGTCCAATGCGCTGCGCGTCGATGTGGCGATTTCACAGGCGAATAAGATTTATGGGGAAGTGCACCGCAGCACCTCCTACACAAATCAGTCGAATGTATTTCACTCGATTGCGACTGGAACGAGCGCAGAAGTGCTGCTGTGGGGCGGCTCGATTGATGATACTCACACCTTCAACAGTACGACCTTTTTGGATACGCGGCTTGGCTTCAGCCGCAGCATAAACAGCTCAAACCCAAACAGCTATGGCACGGACCCCACAACGCTGGGCTTCCCGTCTTATATTCGTGGCGATTCGACGGCGTACGCCATTCCGCGGCTGACATTCTCAGATGATGGATATAGCAATATTCCGAGCATCAGCAGCGAGCCTGGAAGCACGGCGTCTTACGATAGCATTCAACTCTTCGCCAGTTTAAACAAGTCGATTGGCCGGCACACAATCAAGATCGGTCCAGATATTCGAGCGAATAAGGACTCGGTGTTATCGCCTGGCAATGCGGATGGCGACTATAGCTTTAGTACTGGTTCAACAGACTTCCTGACCAGTGGATCTACTGGAACAGTACAGCCCTTCGGCAGTACTTTTGCCATGCTCTATCTTGGACTACCGAGCAGTGGTTCTTACGATGTGAATACCAAGTTCCAGTACAACAACTGGTATAACGCGTTATTCATTCAGGATGACTGGAAGATCCGCCCGAACCTCACGGCCAGCCTCGGGCTCCGTCTCGAGCACGAGACGCCAGTGAACGAGAGCAATAACAAGATGACCACGGCATGGGATCCGAATGTCGAAAATGCATCTTCATCGGCTGCCGCAGCAGCCTATGCGGCCGATCCTTCGCTGCTGCCTGTTGCTGACTTCAAGCCGACCGGCGGGTTATATTATGCCAACAGCAGCGACCGGCACGCGTATCATACGGCGCCGTTGTACCTTGGGCCCCGTCTTGGCCTGGCCTACTCGCCTGAACTTACACACGGCACTACGGCCATCCGTCTGGGCTGGGGGGTGTTCGAAAATCCGTTCAACAACTATTACCAGGGGCAGACATACGGTTATTCGCAGACGACCAGCATGATCGTATCGAATGACAGCAATCAGACGGTCGCAACGACTCTGTCCGATCCCTTCCCGACAGCCAGCAATCCTATTGTTCAGCCGGCAGGCGCCGCGTGGGGCATCAATACGAACCTGGGTAGCAAGATGGTGTTTTACGGCAATATCAAGGTCCCGTATGCGATGCGTAGCAGCCTGGACATTCAGCAGCAGTTTGGAAAGAACTGGATGCTGGATATCGGCTATATCAATACTCACCAGGTGCATCTCTCTTATTCGAACACGATTACAGGTGGATCGGGATCCGTTCCTGTCTCCTATCTCAGCCGGTCGCGATATTACGATGCAGCGCTCACGGCAGAGTACAACACTACGGTCGCCAACCCATATAAAGGCACGCTGGTAGGGCCTGGAGCGACGACAGGGATTAACACCGCCTCCACACTCTCGGTATCGCAGTTGTTGTGGCCTTATTCCGAATACAGCAGCGTGACCCAGCAGCTGGTCCCGTATGGGAATGCAAATTACAACGCATTGCTTATTCGTCTCGAAAAGCGCATGGCAAATGGGCTTGATCTGGATGTGAACTATACCTATTCGCGCAACCTCGGCGCAGAATCGCAGCTGAACACCGCTGGCGCACTCTGGTATGGAGAAACAGCCTCGGATTTCCCACACAGCCTGCATCTCACGGCCATCTACCAACTCCCGTTTGGAAAAGGGCGCGCCTTCCTTGGTAACGCATCGAAGCTTGTAGATGAAGCACTTGGCGGATGGGAGCTGAGCACAATCTATAGCTTTGACTCGGGTACTCCGTATAGCTGGGGCAATGTGATTTATAACGGCAACTGGCACGATATCGATAACAATCCGCACAACGCCAAGGGAGAGGCTTTCAATACGAAGGTCTTTGATACACGTACCTGCGAAAACGGTACGACTACCTGCAACAATACTGTCGGATCGTCGAGTTACAACCCGAGCATTCAGCCGAATGCTTATAACAATCGCACCTTCCCGCTCTATGCGTGGAGAGCCGATCCAACCAATAACTGGGATTTCTCGATGCTGAAAAACTTCCGTATCCACGATCGGTTGCAGATTCAGCCTCGCATAGATGCTTTCAATATCTTTAATCGCGTGCAGTTCAGTGCGCCAAACTTGAGTCCGACCTCATCGGCCTTTGGTACGATTACTGCTCAACAGAACACGAATCGTCAGCTGCAGGGCGGAATTCATATCCTGTTTTAAAAACATTTACAGCAAAGCAGAAGGCCCACTACATGACGGGCCTTCTGCTTTACGGCGGAGATAACTGTTAAACAAAGGTAAGCCGATAATGTTGCCCGGCTTTAACCGATAGCGATGGGAGCAATTCTGACGATGCACGGAATGGATGCCCATTGATGGATGCAACAGATTCTCCGGCAGGCAGCTGCAAGCGGTAAACATGATCGAGGGTTGCTCGGAAGGTCGCTGCGGTCGCCTTGCCGTTGGTCCATTGCAGATCGATCTCAAGGCCGCCGCGAGCACGCAAGCCTCGAAAATTGCCATTGGGCCATGCGGATGGGAGAGCAGGGAGCAGACGCAGTGTCGTCTCTGTCCCCTTATCACTGCTGCGTGCATCGAGTGGCGTGTGGCCATGCGATTGTAGAAGCATTTCGATAAAGCCACAGGGCGCACCGAGATTGCCATCGATCTGAAATGGCGAGTTCTCCTTCAGGCCGCAGACGTCGAAGAGATTTGGACGAACAGACTGGCGAAAGAGTTCGCGGATATTTGCATAACAGGCCTCTCCATCCTGAAGGCGTGCCATGCAGTTGATGATCCAGGAACGTGACCATCCAGTAGAACCTCCACCCGCAGCGAGTCGTCGGTCAAGAACGAGACGGGTGGCACGGGCAAGTTCGGGTGTTTCGTCAGGTGTGATCTGGTCTTCGGGGAAGAGCCCGAAGAGATGCGAGATGTGGCGATGGCCTGGCTCATGGTCTTTGTAATCCTGCTGCCATTCCTGCAGTCGTCCATCCTGGGCAATCTGATAAGGCGGGAGCTGTACAAGCGCTTCTCTTGCGCGCTGGAGGATTTCAGTATCCTTCGCAACAAGTGCGGTGCTCTGCAGGCAAGTCGCCGCCTCAAGCAATCGAGAAAACACCGCACGTGTAATAGCGATGTCCATGGTGGGCGCCATGCAGAGGTTGTGGCTTTTGCCGTCGGGAAGCTCGTAGGCATTCTCTGGCGAGCAGGAAGGGCCGGTGAGAAGATGTCCGGTTTGCGGGTCGCGGACGAGATAGTCGAGAAGGAACGCAGCATTCTCACGTAATGCGGGATACGCTTGCTCCGCGAGGAAACGCGCATCTCCGTGAAATGCATAATGCTGCCATAGATGCAGCGAAAGCCAACTGCCCCCCATCGGCCATACACCGCCGCCGAGCCCGTCGATGGGGCAGGCGTCGCCCCAGATATCAGTGTTGTGGTGCACAACAGCGCCGCGTGCATGATACATTGCGCGCGCAGTGCGCATGCCTTGCGGGAGCGTGGCATGAAGGAGATCGAAGAGGGGAAGCTGTAGCTCGGCGAGGTTTGCCGTATTGGCGAACCAATAGTTCATCTCCGTGTTGATGTTGATGGTGTACTTCGATCCCCATGGCGGATCGATGCTTTCGTTCCAGATGCCCTGCAGATTTGAAGCGAGGGTGCCTGGACGCGAGCTGGAGATGAGCATGTAACGCCCATATTGAAAGTAGATGGGCAGAAGATGAATATCTTCTCGGCCCTGCTTCATGGCATTTACACGTTGATCGGTCGCTACCGCTGCATTTGGATCTGGACCGAAGTCAATCGAGGCTCGGCGGAAATAGCGGCGATGATCGGCAAGATGCCAGCTGCGGAGTTCAGCGTAGGAGCGGTGCATCGCCGCTGAGAGATTGCGATCGACAGCGGCACGCATGGCCGCCTGATCTCCTGTAAGAACATCCGCATCCACGCCGGAAGATCTTCCGGTATGTGCGGGATAGCGATAGCTGGTCGCGCAATCAAGCAGCAGGGTTACGGCGTTAGCACCTGTAACCTGGAGTATGTTGCCCGCAGCGACCATGGAGCTGCCACCGTCGCAAATCACGCGAAGCTCGGAGAGGAAGCGAACCCCAGTCGGATGCTCCTTTACTGCAAGGCCAGGATTGTCATGGAAGGGAAGCGCCTGGCCGGTCATCACGAGACTGTGTGAGGAAGCCGCCTCAACCGAAAAACTCTGCGGGCGATCGAGCGTGGCATGGAAGGACAGGCTGGCTGGCCTGCTTGTGGTCAGGCGGATAACGAGAACCTGGTCTGGCGCAGAAGAAAAGACTTCACGACGATACTCGATCCCTTGATGCGTGAAGCGCGTCGTGACAATAGCCGTGTCGAGATCCAGGTCGAGACGATAGGCATCGACTGCGGAAGCATCGGTGATGCCGAGTGGAGAGAAGTCGAGATGAAGATCGCCGAGCGTCTGATAGCAAGGCATGCGCCGCGGGAGAGCTAGGACATCACGGGTCGCAAGAGCTTCAGCTGCTGCAATATCTCCCTGGAAAAGCAGCTCGCGAATCTTCGGAATCGCTTCGGCTGCGGCAGGGTTGGTGCGGTCGCGGTTGGGTTCGCCATCCCAGATGGATTCTTCATTGAGCTGAATCCGTTCGATGGCAGGGTTGCCGAAGACGACCGCACCGAGGCGCCCATTGCCGACGGGCAGTGCATCCGGCCATTTTGATGCCGGTTGTGCAAAGTGCAGCGTGTAAGGGCTTGGGCTCTGCTCTTCTTTCGTTGCGAGAGCAGAGGCCAGTCCATGGCTGATGGGCGCTGCAAGCACTGCCGCGCCACCAAGGAAGCTGCGTCGGGATAGATGGGGGATGGAATGTTTCATGCTTTTTTGAGCGCAAGACCGCGAAGTGCGTAGGTGTTTGCTGTATACGGAGACGCAGTTACAGACGATTTGTATGCATCATGTGTCTCAGATATTTCGATCCCATCCTTCGCCGCGAGGGAGGGAGCGTGCAAGACTGATCTCTTTGCCGCAGCGATGCCGGCAGGAAGTGAGAGCTGAGTCTCATGAGCTGTGGAGTTTACGATGACTAATTCATGCTCTTTGGGATGTGCGAAGGTAAAAGCCTCTACATTGGCTTCGGTTCCTGCCAGACGTGTAGGGATCATCGAAGCGCCGGCAAAGCGTGCGACGAAACGGATGCCGAAGAATTCCGGGCGACGCGTGAAGCCGCGTGAGGGAGCGCCGACAATAGGAGAGTAGATGCCGTTGCCACCGCCATGAAGATTGACCCCTGCCCATCCCCGCTGCATACAGCGAAGGATGTAGCCTGCAGACCAGAGCGCAGAGGCATATCCATCGGATATGCCCGGCTGACCGCCATTCCAGCAGGAATTGCCTTCAGACATGCGATAGGGAAGATGCGCGAGCCGACGTGCATCTTCGATAACAGAGAGATCGCGGTTCTTGAGCGTGCTTGAAACCGGATCTTCGCTGAGCAAATTATCGAGCGTGGCATGAGGGCTGCCCGCAGGGCCCATGGCATAGTAATGGCTGGTGAGGAGGACCACATCGGGATGATGAGGAGCTTCCTGCGCGAAGGCCGTCAGATAGGAGAGCTTGTTCGATATGTCCGGTCCTGCAAAGCGTGCACCGGGCGCAGCATGCGCCACTCTGTCACGGAAGTGATTCCACTCGGCAAGATAGTCGGCAGGAGTATAGGTGGCAGGGCGGTAGCGATTGCGAAAGCTGTCTGGCTCATTTCCTATCTGAAAGGCTAGGAGCCGTGAGCCAAGAATGCGCTGTGCCGCGGCAGCCTCGCTCGCCGCATTTTCCGCTGTTCCGCGGCCTAAATTTAGCCCGTAGAGGCAACTCCATCCAGTGGCATCGAGAAAGCCGCGCAGTTGATGCAGTGCGAGAGCTGTGGTGATCGTCCCCGTCTTGACGGTCTTTGAGGTGTCGGGTCCGAAGGCTTCGAAGGGTGGTGGAGCCGATGGATTCTCTGCTGAAAATGTTGTGAACTCGCTCGAACCTCCTCCGATACGTAGGTTCCCCGACCGTGAGAGCTCACGGAAGAGCGCAATCAGTTTGTGATTCTGCGGCGAAAAGAAATCAGGATTCGCAAGCTGGGCACTTTCATAAGACAAACCGATAAAGTCAGTGGGAACTGTGGGCGAGGGGGAGTCGGGATCAAAGACAAGAGACGGTTGTTGCGGGGATTGGGCCCTGGCACAGCGCAGAGCAACCGCAGAAGCAGCAAGCGAGGCAAGAAAATGGCGGCGATTCATGAGGGTATAGGGCAAGAGATGCAATGTATCCGCATCGCTGCAGCACAAAAATCAGCACCACCTGTGTATCACTTCGTTATGAGAAATTGGAAGCTTCATTGCGGAAGCTCAGTATCAGCGATTTGTATTCATACGCGTGTGTTCAGAGCTGCTAAGGAGAAAGACAGAGGCCGCGCTGATGAAGCGCGGCCTCTGTCTTTGATTGGCCTTCTTTCGAAGGGCCGGGGTTAGAAGGTGTAGTGGAGAGAAAACTGCAGATGGCGCTCCGTGGAGCGAATGGAGCCGAGCTGCGCGATTTCACCAAAGGTGGCGTCGCTGACACCGGTGTCGGGATTGCCGTAGCTGACCAGGTTGAATGCATTGAAGGCATCGAAACGGAAGCCAATGACCTGTTCCTTATAGGTCTGGAAATCCTTAAAGGCAGAGAGGTCGACATTCTTGTAGTCGGGGCCGCGGAGAGAACCATTGCGCGCCGTACCGAAGAGTGTTCCGCCGGAGCCGTTGGAGGCCGGCAGTCCGAATGCGCATGTGCCGTCGTCAACGCCAGAGGGACAGATGTCGGTGGCGGAAGCATCGGTGCCGAACCAATGATCCATGCTGCGATGAACGACCTTGATACGGCGATATTGATTGGGGCGAGAGTTACCGTAGCTGTTGGAGTTGTTTCCTGGGCCGGTTGCGGTTTCGGGGAAGCCGGACCAGAAGACTCCGGCTGCGGAGATCTTCCAGCCGCCGAAGGCTTCCTCTACCAGCCGGTTGGCGTTTGAGAGATATTCGTGTCCGCGGCCGATGGGCAGGGCATAAACAGGCACGAACGAGAGGTTGTGAGTGGCGTCGTAACCGGCAGGGCCGTAATCCGCGCCGCTGTCGTAGTAGTTCTGGAAGGCGCCGCTGTAGCCGTTGACGTTGAGTGCATAGTTGCCAAGGCTGTTGGTCATGGCCTTGCTGTAGGTGTAGTTAAGCTGAAATTCGAGTCCATGGTTCAGGCGCTGGCGCAGGGTGGACTGCAGCGCGTTGGAGTTCATCATGGCACGAGACTCAGTGATAAGCAGGGAGTTCGAACCGATCGAGGTGGAGGGATCAACGGCATTCACACCAAGATATTCGTTGTTATAGAACGGGGCCGAGGAGGGAACACCGTTGACCAGATACTGGTTGACGTTGCCGTAGTCCTCGATGTGCTGTCCTTGCTCACCGATATAGCCGATCTGCAGAGAGAGCGTGTGGGTGAGAGCATACTCCGTGGTGAGGTTCCACTCCTGGATATAAGCGGGCTGAATGTCCTGCGGATAGACATTGAAGGTGCCGCCATACTGGGTGGTGCCACCGCTGAAACCCTCTTCCGCAGTACGCGGGTCTCCGCCATTGTCTACGGTAGGCGTGACCACGGTGACGCTGATGGCCTGGATGAAAGGAGTAATCGAGGTGAGTCGCTGGTTGGAAGAGTTGCCTTCGAAGAAGCTGGTCGCGCCGTATCCTCCGCGGACGACAAAGCGGTCCGTGGCCTGATAGGCAAAGCCCAGGCGCGGCATGAATTGGTGATAGTTGGGCGCATAGCAGCCGGCATATTTGCAGATACCTGAACCGACAGGCGCACCGACAGGTACGTGGCCTTCATACTGCACCTGCCCGGTTGTCAAATCGATGTTTCCAGTTTTGTCATTCTGTTCGACCCAGGGCTGGTCATATTCGTAACGCAGTCCAAGGTTGAGAGTAAGTTTTGGCGTGGCTTTCCAGTCGTCGGCAATATAGCCGGCCACACGCCACTGGCGCTGACCTACATTGACACTGCTGAGCGTGGCGCCGGCCGAACTGACGCGATCGAGGACAAAATCCGCTGGGCCGAATCCGCCTGCGCTGGCAGCATTGATCGATGGGTTGCTGGTGAAAAGGCCGCCATAGCCAAGGGAGCCAAGGTAACCGGAGTTGTTGGCTGTGGGGTAGTTGTTCTGGTAGCGCATGGCCTGGATGCCGGCAACGATCGTATGCGTGCCGCGCTGCCATGTGAGGTCATCGATGTAGGAATAGGTGTTGTCGATCAGACCGCCGCCATAGGCCGGATTGCCGACACCGGAGACATAGCTGCCCATCGACTGGTAGGTGAACCCGGCGAAGGATTGGTTAGGAAAAGGGATGCCGATAATCTTGTCGCCGTTGTCCCCGAAGATGCCGGTCGTGTCGATGGGATAGTCCGTCGCCCAAACGGTGCGTGTGAAGCCGATGTGGGCAGAGTTGACGATTTCCGGCGAGAAGGTGTGAACCCAGTTGGTGCCGAAGAGCTTGGTGGGATAGTTATTGACGCCTGGGAAGCTGATGGCAAGGACGGAGGTGGTACCGTCATACGCCGTGGACATCGAGTAGAAGCCGGTGATCTTGTCCGTCGGCCGAGGTGTGTACTCGATTTTGATGTCGCCCTGGTTGTTCGCCTTACCTTATAGGTGCGCGTGGGGCCCTGGTAATTGTTCTTGAGCAAACCATCGGTGCCGACAGCGTTGGGCAGAGGATAGATGTTCGAGTTGGCGAAGAGGTACTTGGCTACCGGGTTGACGATAGAGATCTGGTTGTTCGCGTAGGGGACGAATTGATTCTGCGTGTTGTAGAGCTGAATGCCGTAGGTCTCGAGCACGTCGGAGAAATCGCCACTTCTTTCGGCTGCAGTAAAGACGCTGGCTGAGCCGGTGCCGCCCGCGTGATAGCGAGAACCGCGATAGTCGACGAAGAAGAAGAGCCGGTCACGCTTGATGGGGCCACCGAAAGTGCCGCCGAACTGATCCTGCGAAAAAGGATTGATGGGAATCTTTGGCGAGGCCTGGTTGTTGGTCCAGGAGTTGGCATTGAGGCGGTAATCCTGCACATAGCCATAAGCCGAGCCGTGGAACTGGTTGGTTCCGCTCTTCAGCACACTGATCTATAGCCGTCAGGAAGAACCGCCAGGATCTGGTTCGAGCCGGGGATTGCGTTGCAAAGAATCGAATGGTTCATGGAGCACTTCCTGCTTGCAATGTGAGCGCTTGCGTCACATCTGTACTCGAAATATCTAAAATCAATCAAATATTTGATTGAAATTTGCAAAACAGAGCACTAAAGTCACATTCATCAGGTATTCATACCTGACTTGTGGAGGCAGCATGTTTCAAACTTTTAAGGCTGGCGGTTGTCGTCCGCAGCGGGGGACAGCTTCGCGAGCCCTTCGCCTGGCGCTCTTTGCCACAGCTCTGCTGGGATCGGCAGCCATACCCTTCCATATGGGAATGGTGGCCTATGCGCAAAACGCGCAAGGAAGCATCCTTGGCCACGTGGTAGACAGCACGGGAGCAGTGATTCCCGGCGCCCAGGTGACCGTGACCAACCTGAGCACGAATGTAAAGGTAGTTCTTCCGACGAACGGTAACGGTGATTATGTGGTGCCGCAGCTGAACCCCGGCCCATACACGATCACGGTTGAGGCATCCGGCTTTAGCGCCGCATCGTCCACCCAGCTGACGCTGGAAGTGGACCAGAAGCTCCGTCAGGATTTCAAGCTGTCCGTCGGCTCGGCCGCATCCACGGTAACGGTCTCGGCAGATACACAGATGCTGCACACCGATGACACGACCATCGGTCAGGTGATGGATGACAAGCTGATCCAGGCTCTGCCCGTGAACGGTCGCGACTTTACCAACCTGATGCTCACCAATGTGGGTACGAATATTACCCCCGGTGGCTCGGGAACAGACTGGTCCTTCCATGGTCTGAACAATACCTATATGGAAGTGAGTGCGGATGGCGCGCAGGCGCAGACCACCAGCTACAGCGTCGACGGCATCTACGACGCGGACTTCTTCTTCAGCGTGCCGATCAATATTCCGAACGAGCTCTCCGTTCAGGAATTCAAGATGATGAACGGCATGTATGGTGCACAGTACGGTTCCGGCGTTTCACAGGTAAACGTGGCCATCAAGTCGGGCACGAACCAGCTGCACGGTGCCGCATACGAAGCACTGGAAGCGAATTGGCTGGAGCCGGATAACGCCTATCAGGCAGCCGAGAATGCAGCCACCGGCAGCACCTCTTCGACCAGTCCCGATTTCCATCAACACCAGTTCGGTGGCACGCTGAGCGGCCCTCTGGTAATCCCGCACGTCTATGACGGCCGGAACAAGACCTTCTGGTTTGGCAGCTATGACCAGGGTCTGTATACGAAAGTGAACAGCCCCTCGACGGACTTCGTGCCGACAGCTGCGGAGCTTTCGGGTGACTTCAGCGCTTATCCATTCCCGATCTACGATCCAGAAACGACAGTTACGAATACGGCTTACAACTCCAGCGCGGCACAGAGCCCGACGAACTCACCGGTCATTCGTAAACAATTTGCCAACAATCAGATTCCGGCAAACCGTATTGATGCAGTGTCGGCTGCGATCGCCAAGTATTTCGACGCGGAGAATATCTCAAGCTGCTCGGAGTCAAGCCATATTCTCAGTGGTTGCGATAACTACTCGGCAAACACAAAGACCACGAAAAATACGGGTGTGGGTACGGCGCGTATCGATCAGTACATTGGTGCTGACGATCACGTCTTCCTGACGGCCAATGTGGGCAATCTTTCGCAGACCTCAACCTCCATTCGCTTCGGTCAGGGCGGACAGGTGTATACGCGTCCAAAGCTTTTTGGCGGAACGTGGAATCACACCTTCAATTCGAACCTGATGAATCAGGCGACGCTGGGTTACAGCCGGGACCACTTCCTCAGCGGTACGAACACCGCGTATGGCGCGAACCTCTCAGAGGACGTAGGCCTGGCGAATACTGCCAGCAATCCGGCGACATACGACCTGCCGACGATGTCGGTCTTCAATTACCAGGGATTCGGTGGCGGCGAGCCGACCACGTATGCCGATAACATCTACCAGGGCGTGGATACGGTCACTTGGTTACACGGACGCCATACCTTCAACTTCGGTGTGGACTATCGTCGTGTTCAACTCTATGAGTTTGACAACTACGACGGCACCGGTTCGCTGACCTTCAACGGTGAGTTCACCTCCGCAGTTCCGGGCTACGCCGGCGATGCACTGGCTAGCAGTGGTGCCTACTCCTCAACCGCGGCGTACCAGGGCAACGCCCTGGCTGACATGCTGCTGGGGGACTGGAGCGGCGCATCGGGCCCTCCGCCGATCGCTACAGACGATTACATCCTCTGGGGCAACAACTGGAACCTGTTTTTCCAGGATGACTGGCGGGTCTCTGATCGTCTGACCCTCAATGCGGGTCTGCGCTGGGAGCGGCCAGCGGACTTTCATACGGCCCACAATGACGGCTATGCCTTCAGCCCCTCGAATGGCGGCCAGTTTGTCTGGGCCAACTGCTCCTTCACGGAGCCGATCCTTGCTGCTGGGGGCAACTCCAACTTTCTGCAGTGTGGCGCGAGCAGCACCCTGGTGCCGGTCGACAACAAGGACTTTGCTCCGCGTATCGGTTTCTCGTATCGCCCTGCAGGAGCAAAGGAGAAGCTGGTTGTGCGTGGCGGCTTTGGCATCTTCTACGGCACTTACAATCGCTACTACGACGGCTCGCAATACGATAAGGATGAGCTGTACAACGAAACTGCAGCAACCTATACTTCTCCCACCGGCACCGAGGAGTATCCCACCAATGCGAGCGGCCAATCGCTGGTAGTGAGCAAACTCTGGTCTGCGCCTCTCAATGCGGACAGCCTATTTGAGACCAACGGTTGGGAATTTCCCTTTAATCAGGTCAACTGGCCGAAGAATCATACCCCGTATGATGAGCAGTGGTCTTTCGATACCGAATATCAGCTGACCTCTTCGCTGATGCTCGATATCGGCTACGTCGGCGATCACGGTCTGCGTCAGCCCAGTCAAGACATCATCGGAGCAGCAGCACCCCCGAAGGTGGCTGGCGACTCCTGTAACAATCTGGTGGACGCTTCGCTCGCGACAGGCAGCAACGCCTATTGTGCCTCGGATTCAAACTTCCAGCCGATGGATGAGCGGACGCCGTACGCCAATATGCCGCCGTACCTCTACGCAAACATCAACGGTTTTCAGTCAACCTATAACGCACTGCAGGTGCAGCTCATCGAGCGGATGATTCACGGTCTTACTTACCACGTGAACTACACCTACTCGAAGACGATGGACCTGACCTCGGGCATCAACCTCGTCAATGGCGAACAGGCGCAGATTCAGAATCCGCAGCATCCGTACCAAGAGTACGGCCTGGCGGCTTCCGATGAAACCCATCGCCTAGTGGCTACCTATGCCTACGAGGTGCCAAAGGACCTCATTCACATCGCGCACATGAACTGGCTGTTTGCTGGCTGGACCACCAGCGGTATCTATCAGCTCTCGAGCGGTTTCCCCTTCTCTATTCTCGGCGGCGTCGGTTCGGACCAGATGGCGGAAGATTACACGGGCCGCTTCCTGGCCAACTCCACCTACGCAAAAAATGCGAGCTTCAAGAGCACGCTGGGTCAGGCGTTTAATACCTCGATGTACTCCACTCCCGAGCTGGGCCGCTATGGCAACACGAATAAGAGCCCGGAACGCACGCCCTACTTCACGAACTTCGACGCTAGCTTTGGCAAGACGACCCACATTGGTGAGCGTCAGGCTCTACTGATCCGCATCGAAGATTTCAACCTCGGCAGCACGTGGCACTCCAGCACCAGCCTGCTTTTCCCCGACTCGACCGTGACAGATACGAACTTTGGATCGCTCATCAACAAGACGTACGGAAATGTCTCGCTATGGAATCCCCACACATTGCAGCTGACCGCGCAGTACAGCTTCTAAGGCATTCTTGACGTTGTCTCCGCCCGTCCCGGTAGATTAGGGACGGGCGTTTCTTTTTCCGAGAGGAGCACTTTTCGTGGTGAAGTTATTTGCAGGCTTGTTGTGCGTTCTGCTTGTTATTTTTTTACCGATGAAAGGGATGGCGCAGATGCCGCTTTCTTATGAGTGCCTGCGCGCTTCATCTCCGATTCATATCGACGGCAAGCTGGATGATCCGGCTTGGCAAAAGGCTCCATGGACGACGGACTTCGTGGATATCGAAGGAGATAAACAGCCTCGGCCAAAATATCGAACCCGGGTAAAGATGCTGTGGGACGATCAGTATCTGTACATCGCAGCCGAACTGGAAGAGCCGAATGTGAAGGCCACTCTGACAAAGCACGATTCAGTGATCTTTCGCGACAACGACTTCGAAGTCTTCGTAAAGCCATTGCCGGCAACGGAGAGCTACTACGAATTTGAGATAAACGCGCTGAACACGGGCTGGGATCTCTTCCTGTCAAAGCCTTACAGCGAGGGTGGAAGCGCGGATAACAGCTGGGATATCGCAGGTCTGAAGACCGGCGTAGCGGTGCAGGGAACGCTCAATGATTCCCATGATGAAGATCATGGCTGGACTGTAGAGATTGCGTATCCTCTCAACGCGTTTGCCTCGCGGCAAGCGGTCCCGCATCCGAACTCCGGAACGGTATGGCGGATCAACTTCAGCCGCGTGGAGTGGACAGCTGAAAATCCCAGGGAAGACAACTGGGTCTGGTCGCCGCAAGGAGTCATCAATATGCACGTGCCTGAGCGTTGGGGTTACCTGCACTTCTCGGAAAGAAAATAGTACTGGACGGGTGCTTTGTCGCGGAGCAATGCGATACAGCACCTTTTGTATTGATCGGTAGGATGCATTCTCAATCACCACGAATACCGCTGTGCAAATAGAAGCTCTGCATAGCTGAATCGTCCATAAACCATGCAGCAGCTGCTATTTCAAAAATTAGATTTTCATAACCTCATGCCCTCTGGTTTAGCCACCGTATTGCTGCGGTAAGGCTAAGGCCTGCAGGAGGGTCCCATGAGGGCATATTGCATAGTGTTGTTGTTCCTTCTCCTGCCGTGCTATGCCCCGCGCTTGAAGTGTCAAAATGCGGGGAGTCAGGTATCCGATCCGGATACTCACACGGATGTTTCCGATACCTCGACTCGTAGACATCCGGAGACACTCGCATCTGCCGCGCCATTACCCCAGGCGGTGCAGCCTGTGAGATTTCAGAGTAGTGTCGTCGTCAGCGGCTATGAAGACAGCAGTGCGAAGCCCGGCGGTGCCACAACGCAGTACCATGCGACATCGAAAGAGATAGAGTCTTCTGCCGGCACGTATGGTGATCTTTCACGATACCTGCAGCTCTTTCCAGGCGTGGTCTTCAACAGCGACGAGAGCGACGACGTTCTTGTCAGAGGAGGAAATCCGATCGAAAACCTCTATCTGCTGGATGGTATAGAGGTGCCGAATATCAATCATATTGCGACCGATGCCACCACTGGAGGTCTGGTCTCAATGATAGATAGCTCAGCCATCAGCAATGTAGAGTTCTTAACCGGTGGGTACGACGCCAGTTATGAAGATAGGCTCTCTTCGGTTATTTCAATTCATTCACGAGAACTTTCTGGCCGGCAGCCATACGATGCAGTCGATGCCGGCTTCATTGGAGCTGGTTTTATCAGCGAGAGGCCTTTTCTCGACAATGGGTCAATTCTTGTGACTGCGCATCGTAGTTTGTTGAACCTGTTTACGAACAATATCGGTCTCAGTGGTGTCCCGATTTATACGAATGCTCTGAGTCGCGCAGAGTGGAACCCCACTGCAAACGATAGCCTATCGATCGATAGTCTTACCGGAATCGATTCGATCCGCATTACGCCGGATCGTGATGACCCCTTCGAGACGAATACCATTGACACGCAATATAGCGGCTGGCGTTTAACAAATGGTATTCGCTGGCGTCACATGTATTCGCGGGATGGTTTTGGAGTCTGGACTCTTAGCAATTCCGAACAGCGATTGAATATTGATCAGCAGGATCAGCTTTTTGATGACACGCTCTCCCCTGGAGCTAACCGTGATGATAACCCATTGGTTCCCGTGTACTCCGAGTCAACCCATGATGGCATGACGAATCTTCGCTATGATGGCTATCAGCGCCTTGCATCTGATTTGGCATTCGCATTTGGTGCATCCGGCCATTTGTATCGTATTGCCTACTCTGTGCAGCAGCCGTATGGTGAGCAGTCACCTCTCAGTACAGATCCGACACGTTCTGATGCGACATCGTTCTTTCCGCATTTCTGGACAGCTGAGACCGGTTACTACGGCCAGGTGACGAAGACGTTTCGGAGGTGGAGTCTTGATGCTGGAGGAAGATTTCAGCAATTTTCCTTCGGAGACCACCTGACATTTACCCCTCGAGTCGGTCTCTCCTATCAGGCGAGTGAGAGACTCGCATTCCATGCGGGTGGCGCGGAGTATCAGCAGCTTCCGCCTTTTTTGGAGCTAACCTCATATTCGCAAAACAGAGCTCTCAAGCCGATAAAGGCGTCCCATTTCACTGCGGGCGCGCGATGGAATCCTGTACGCGGCATGGGGGTAAACCTTGAACTCTATCAAAAGGAATACACAGCCTATCCTGTATCAACCGAGTATCCATCCCTTTCACTCGCTAACATGGTGGATACACTCGGACAGGAGTTTATCTGGATTCCTCTTGTGAGTATGGGTAAAGGATATGCGCAGGGGATAGAGCTCTCGACGGAGATGCGCTGGGCAGATCGTCTCGAATTACAAGCAAATGCGGCTATGGCCTTGGATAAGTTTGCAGGTCTGGATGGAATCTATCGGAGAGGGAACTTCGACTATCCATTTGTTCTGAATCTGGCGGGACAGACTGCTATCTCCAAGAGGTACGCTGCTTCCTGGAGATACGAGTACACGGCGGGTAGACCATACACTCCATTTGCTGAAGCGGCATCCGTTCAGCAAAATAGGCCGGTATACGATTTGAATCGAATGAATGCATTGCGTGGGCCGTTTTACAGCCGCCTTGATTTCAAAGCCAGCCGCATGTTCCTGTTCGGATCAAGACGTCTCAGTTTATATGGCGGACTTGAGAATGCCATGGATCGAAATAACTTCCTGGGCATTGCCTGGACACCTCGTCGCGGAGATGTAGGCTTGTGCCAGAAGTCAATAACCTACTGCATTTCTGACCAGGATCAGATGGGAATCTTCCCGGATCTCGGAGCCATGTTTGTGTTCTAGTCATTCTGGAAGTGAATGGCTGGGGATGAGATCGAAATTGAGCGTTGGGTAACAAGAGAGAATCTAAAGCGCTATTTCCTAAGAAGCTGTTCAAAGAGTGCGAGATAGCGAGCAGCGACTGCAGAGGATTGGAACCGTTCAAGATGTGCTGGTCCGGCGTCAACAAGACGTTTACGCTTCGCATCGTTTGTTAACAGTGTTTCGAGATGTGCAGCCATTACTTTGGCGTCGCGATTAGGAAAATACAATCCAGCTGGACCACCTGCTTCTGGGAGACCGCCTTGATTAGACGCTACGATCGCGCATCCTGAAGCAATGCCTTCCAGTGCAACAATGCCAAACGGCTCAGCCCATACAGAAGGAATGGCCATGATGCGGTGCTGAGCGACAAGCTCGCCGCGCCCTTCGCGTACTGCGCCTTTAAATTCCACCTGAGAGCCTAACTCGAACTGTTCGACGAGTGCTCGCAATTTCGGCATCTCTGGTCCATCGCCGATAATGGTGACTGAAGGAGTGAAGCCTCGCGTCTTTAACTCGGCCAGTGCTACCAGTAATACATCACATCCTTTATCGGAAACCAGGCGCCCCATGAAGACGATGTCTCGATTCTTGGGGCGTTCGCGCAGAGGCGCAAACTCAGCGAACTCAAAGGGATTGCCAATTACCTCAGACTTTACCGGTAGGGAATCGGCGATGGATTGGCTGATCGCGATGTTATGGCAGAAGCGAGACGCCAGGCGCTTGAGATGGTTTTCTGTTCCCAGAGTGCCATCATTGCGACGCATCCAGCTTTGATGCGTTACCAGCATGGGCTTGCGAGTTAACAGCAAAGGCATCAGTGTACGTAACGAAATCATGTTCTGCATCAGCACATCAGAATGCTTCGCAAGATGAGAAAGTGCCCTCCCCGAAGGATTACGAACGATCTCATAGGCAACCTGCATTTCGCTCGCAGAAGGACCGGAAGTACTTGTAACAATAGTCACAACATGACCTGCGCGGGTGAATTCTTCGGCAAGGATCTTCGAAACTGTTTCTACGCCTCCGATGCTTGGAGCGAACCAGTGAGAGCAGAGCAAAATGCGCAAGAGATCGCCTTTTCGAGAGAGCGGACTGATGCAGTCCGGTAAAGAAAAGCCAAATTTAGCAGAGCGCAAGATGTGCGCTATGAAGGATTGTGATCCCCAATGATTCGAACGGTGAAAGGGAAAGCTTAGCCGCGAACGGGATTGCAATTTGCAGTCCCGTTCGCGGCATTCTTTAGTTCTTTCTAGCCATGCTGCTTTTCAAACCGCAGACCATTGCAGAAGAGGCTTGCCTATTGTTCTTTTCCAAGTAGGCGGCTTCGCAAGGAGTCCTCTTCGTCAACCTTGTCGAATTTATGAAGGTGTGAGCCAGGTTGCTCTGGAAGATGGCCATATCCTTTGTTACTGGTCGCTGTCTGGCCATACGCACTACGCATTCCGGGCTTTATAAGCTTCCGAAGGCTTGTAATTTCACTGGCGGAGATTCCACTATATGCGGTAGAAGAGCTTCCCGATGTCATGCCTTTGGCCGATAGAGCGTGGTGCGAAAAAGAGAGTCCGTTGGTTGCGCTACCCATCGTTGCCGCAGAGCCAAAGCCGGAACTGAAAGGGCTTGTCCCCAGACTGTGCTCATTCATAGAAGAAGAAAGCAGGCTTCGGCGGGAAGCACCAAAAGACATCGCAGCGGCAGGCCTGGTAGAACTTGCTGAGATTGTCGAATTGCTGAAGGCTGAATTGGATGACGATGCCAAGCCCACAGTGGAAGGATAGAGTGCGACAGCTTTTTTTTCTGTAGAGCCACTTGCACTCATGGCCGATTGACCGAAGGTGGTTGTGGAAGCAGTCCTCGCCGCGTAGAGCATAGCAAGTCTTTGCTGTGCGGCAGGGGATAGCTGAGCCATACTGCTGGCGAGCGAAGGGTTACTCCGCAAAGTCGATGCGATACCCCCTCCTCCACTGCTGCTGCCTGGAGCTAATCCGGTCGAGGTGACCGGATTAGCCGCGATGCTAGGGCTGTTGATGCCGGCATATGCCCCATTTGCGGAAAGATTGGCTGCAGCCTGAGCATGGGCTGCAGCCGAAAAGAGCAAGACTCCGAGAGACGTTGCTGCTGCAATAGTTTGTAAGGCGCTATGGTGAAGGACCATTCGTTTTCCTTTCAAAGAGGCAGCCTAATCAATCAAGGAATATGCAATGGCGCTTGATATTGCACTACTGACACCCGGCATGGCCGTAAAGCCGAAGTCCTTCCAGCCGCTGCGCGGCAGGACCAGAACATCTCCAGCCTGCATAGCAAGATTCGGTGCCTCATTATGCATAACTTTATTCAGGTTAAAAGAGATTGTTTTCGCAGTGCCATCAGGCATAGGCCGAATAATTGCTGCATGCTTCATGGCCGCTGTGCGATTCGGCCCTTGCGCTAACGAAACAAGATTCAGAATGGTGAGTTGAGTTCCACCCTGAATATAAAAGGCACCGGAATGGACAAAGTCTCCCACAACATAAACAAGCGGTGCCCGGTTAACCACAATCGTGTCACCGGGCAGTACAACCGTGGCCTTCTGCTCGGGAGAATAGTCCACCGTATTTACGTTGACGATGATTGGATGGGTTGCGTCGTCAGCATGCGTGATGGTGATGGTCGATCCTTCGCTGGCGGTCGTCCCCCCAGCAGCAGCCAGCGCGTCATACAGGGAACGCGGTCCCAGCAGGGTATAGATCCCAGGCATCTTTACTTCACCGAGAACAGTGACTCCCTCCGAGGAGTATTCGACAATGGAGACCGTCACTGTTGGATGCAGCATGAGGTTCGCATGTATGAGCTGATTCTGGATTGCCAGCGCCGCATCTCTGACGAGAAGTCCCTGGACTTTGACATCTCCGCCAATGGGCAGGGTGACGTTGCCGCGCTGATCTACGCGCAGCTTCCCTGACATCTCAGGTGTAGCAAAGATTTCTACGTCCAGTAGATCGCCGGAAGAGATCGGAATGTTCTTGAGTGGACCATGGTCTACCGGATTCTGCATCGATTGTGCACTGGCTATTGCAGCAGAGCCGGCCGGAGGCAAGGCCTGTCCAAACACCAATACAGGGCTAATGAAAAGAGCGGCAATCCCAAAGAGTCTAGTTGTAGTATGCATAGCCGTCCTTTCCGTAATATCCGGAATCTTCATTCGCATGGGAGATATCGTTGAGCAACACACCAGAAATGCGAGCGTGTGCACGCAGAAGGATAGCCTTCGTACGAGCTAGTGCCTTTAAAGGAGTTACGCCGGCACGTGCGACCAGCACCGTGGTATCTGCCCAGGTGGCCAGAGGTAAGCTATCACTGACCGTAAGAAGGGGAGCGGAATCCAGCAGCACAATGTCGTATTCCTTTTTCCACTCTTCCAGTTGCATGCGCAGCTTGGAGGATGCAAGTGTCTCAGAAGGGAACGCGACACTCTTGCCTGCGGGCAGGAAGTGGAGGTTCGGCAATTCTTCTATGGGTTGCGCTATATCTTTGGAGGTTCCGCGATCAATGAGCAGGTCGCTAATGCCAATTGTGTTCGAGACGCCAAAAATCTTATGCAAGGTTGGGCGGCGTAAATCTGCATCGATGATCAGCACCTTGGCCCCATTCTGCGCCAGAACTACGGCATAATTCGCGCTCGTGGAACTCTTGCCTTCGCCGGGGAGTGAACTGGTAACCAGCATGAGTCTCGGTGGCATATCGATCGAACTGAGCAAGACAGAATTGCGCAGTGTTCTGTAAGACTCTGCTGCGCGGGAACGCGGCTCTCGCAGTGTGATGAGTCGCACGCCATGGCCCATTTTTGTTGCTGTTCCATCCGCGGCCTTATTCTCCCAATCCATGTGAGGCACCGTGGCCAGATTGGCAAGGCCTACATTGCTTTCGACCTGAGAGATCGATTGGATTTCACCGCCCATGGATTCTCTTAAGAGAGCGGCGCCGATACCGGCTACACATCCCAGGATCAACCCTGATGCGAGGATGAGCGCCTTCTTCGGCTCAACTGGAAACCTCTGCAGTCGGGCACGATCGACAATCATCGTATTGATCGAATCGAGGCCGGCATTTACGCTCGCCTGCTGAATCTTGTACTGCAGCGTGTCGTAAAGATCGCGGCTTGCGGCTCCTTCCGCTGCCAGCACGGCATAGTCAGCTTGTTTGCGGTTCAATGCATAGGCCTGGGAGACAGCATCCTGATATTCCTGATGCATCAGGCTCTCTGCCTGTCTTGAAGCATCAAGGTCTTGCTTCAGGTGAGCCGTTATGTTACCTACGTTCTTCCGGATCTGATCACGGACACTTGCTAACTGCTCGCGCGTCTCGACCAGGGGAGGATAGCTGGAGCCGAATTTTGTTGCGAGTTGTGCTTCCTGCGCATAGAGACTAGCTTCTGTGGTTTGTAGCGATTGCAAATTCTGGTCTGGCATAAGGGCAGCCAGAACAGCAGGGTCGCCAGTTTCAGCGGCACGGTATTGGGCTTCCTTGACAATGCGATCGCCCTCTGCCTGTGTCAACTGCTCATTGATCAGTTTCAGGCGGTCGATCACGGTGTTATCCGTGGGATCTGTACCAACCAGATTGTTATCTTCCTGGAATTTAGCCAGCTTTTGCTGCGCGTCGGCGGCGTGCTTCTGCAGATCATCCATCTGGGCAGAAAGCCAGTCGCGGACCTGCGCTACAGAGCCATAGCGGCTATTAAAGCTTTGCCGAAGGTATGCGTCTACCACGTGATTGAGCAACAGCGCAGCCATCTGCGGGTTTTGATCACGGAAAGAGACATCGACAAGCTGAGTCCCTTCTTCCTGTTTTGCCTTGAGGGCTAATTGGAACTTATCGAGGACATCTTCCTGCTGAGGAGTCAAATTGATGGGCCGATGTTGATCGTCCTCGAGGCGAAAGACCATCTGGCTGCGGGAGAAGCCGGCATAGTTTTGAAATTGCTCAGGTGTCAGCATCTCCAAAGCCGACAGGGCAACCTGAGCACTGCCCAAAATCCCAATTTCTGTAGGGACCTCGTCGCTATTTGCTCCCAGTAAGGCGTCGGTGAGCCCAAGTGTGCCTGAGCGATTCGGATCGATGCGTACTATTCCGTCTGCTTCATATACAGGTTTTGTGACGGTAATGTAAATCAGTGCAATGGCACCGCAGAGTACGGTCGAGGCCAAAATAAACCACTTGCCTTTAAGGATCGCGCGGAAGATCTCTCGAAAAGAGATGCCTTCGGAGTCACCGACTCCCGGACTCGAAAAAGCCGCAGGTTGAGCTTGCAAGGGGGATGCAGCAGCAGGTTGGTTCATAGGTTACCTTTTATTCTAAATGAATTGACATTAGGTGTAAGCAGCTTCTGCAGGTAGCGATAACTTTTAAAGAGTGAGCGCGGCTTACTGGCTTGCGCCCAATTGATGGATAGCTTGATCAATTCCGTGAATCATTCCCTGGATGGAGAATTCTCGTTCGGCGCTTAACCGGCCGTTAGTTGCTAGCCTTACACGCAGTTCAGAATGATTTTGCAGTTGCATAAGGGCAGTAGCCAGTGCGGCTGAATCGCCAGGTGAGACAAGCAGTCCATTCTCTTTATCACGGACAATCTCCAGAGCTCCTCCCGCCCGGGTCGCAATCACGGGACGTTTGGCCAGCATTCCCTCCACGATTACGCGGCCAAAGGGTTCTGGCGCTGTTGCGGTATGGGCGACGACATCGACTGCGCGCATGAGCTCCGGGATGTCGCGTCGAAATCCGAGGAAGTGCACGCGGTCCTCTATGCCATGCTGTTGAGCCTGAATGCGCAGTGACTCGGCATAATCTTTCTCTCCGAAAAGTGCATCCCCTACGATTGCAACGTGCAGAGTTGGGATCGAGGTTATTGCATCCAGAAGAATATGCTGGCCCTTCCATGGAGAGAGTCGTCCGAAGGCCCCTGCCACGAAACGCCCCTCCCAGCCGAGCTTCTTCCGAATCTCCAGCACCTGCTCATCGCTGATCGAATCAAACGGTGCTGGGCTGATTCCGTTGTAGATCACTGTGGCTTTGTCGCGTCGCCCACCGGAGGCAACAAGCGACTCCAGAGTAGCTTCTGAGTTCGCAACAATCAGGTCTGCTGCGTGATTGCCGGTAAATACAGCAACCTTGCGCAAAAGCTTGCTGAAATGCTCGGCACTCAGCATGTCTCGTAGATGCCACAACAGCGGCTGCCGTGATTGTTTCGCCAGCGCGCTTACGATGAAGGCCTTTTGCGAATTGGCATAAATGACATCGAAGTCACGTGCAATATGAGCAAGCTTGTTGCGCAGCTGCAAGAAGGAGGGAATGGCTGAGAGCAGAGCGCCCATGGCCGCTTCTCGCCGTACCTCGCCAGCGCCTCCGGCAGATAAAAGGTGAACACGTACAGGTATTTCTTCGAGCAATTTGCGAAATGGCCCATCGGTAAACAGCACAACTTCGGCGGTGTGTCCTGTACCGCGGATGAGATCCAGCAGGCTCAGTTCACCGCCGCCAAGCTGGCCGGTCTGGTCGACAAATAAGACCTTCAAACCAATGCCTCCTCATAAACGGCTCGAGTTTTTGCTGCGATAACCGGCCAGTCAAAGTTTTTCACTGCATAGGCACGGCAGGCATCGCTGGAAGGCAGCTTTTCTGCGCCAGTGAGGAAGCTGGTAAGCGACTCCGCAATGGTGTTGGTGCTCGCATCTGCGAGCACGCAGCGCGGGTCGAAGGGCCGGATCACCTCGGGAAGCCCGCCCACGGGGGAAACTAGCACGGGCGTGCCGCAAGCAAGGGATTCGAGAGTGATCATGCCGAAGCCTTCCAGAGCCTGAGTAGGCACAATGGAAAGATCAGCGGCACGATAGGCCGTAGGGAGATCGGCGTCCTCTACGCGTCCCAGCTGGCGGATATGATTCTCCAGCCCAGCCGATGTGATACGTTCACGTAACTCGCCCATGATGGGTCCGGAACCAGCCAGCATGATCATGATTTCCGGCACGTGCTTGCGGACCTGCAGCGTGGCGTCAATCAGGTTCTCAAGCCCCATGCGGCGAACCTGGCGTCGCACAGCCAGCACGGTTGGCCGATCGATTGGCCAGCCCAGGCGTTCGCGAGTTTCTGCACGTGTCAACCGATCATGGAAGCGGTCTGAATCGATTCCTCCGGGGACAAGGCGCACGAGATTTTCCGGAACCCGATAACGGCGTACTAACTCATGTGCGAAGGCTTCCGAGAGCACAATCAGACGCCGTCCGCGCTGGTAAACGGCGCGTTCCATGGCAGCCTGTACACGCGAACCGAGTGAAGACTGTCCTTCTACACCGGCTTCCGCTGCCCAGGGGCCATGAAAGTGAATCACCGTCGGCGTGCGCTTCAGTGCATCCACAATCGGCAGGGTATAGAGCGCGAAGTGAGAGGCTACGAGATCGAAGTGGCCGCTCTTGAGTTCATGAAGTCCTGCTTTCCGTGCTTCCCATAGTCTCTTTGGCAGAGGAGCTTTCGCCGGGGCAAAGCCGGTAACTACGCCTCCGGTTGAAGCGGCCACGCCTGGGCTCCCGGCTACAAGGCCGCGTACTTCCACATTGGCGCCAGGGAGATGACGGAGCAGCTCACTGTAAACGCGGTTGAGGCCGCCTTGTCGTTCTCCGAACCAGTCATTTCCAAGTTGCAGGGTGCGCAAAGATTCTCCGTTCGTCAGTGGCACTGCTGTTACTCCACTGCCGTTATGTATTGATTGGCCTAATACCCTGGGCAGGTCTTGTTGCGCAACCTTTTGATGTGCCGGCCAAAACGTTATGCGAGGTGACCTATTTCGTACGTTGCTGCAACTACAGCTATTAGCTGGCCACCATCACTACATGGAATGGCAGCAGAAATCTCTCCTTGGTAGATCCGAGGAACTGGACATTCATTGTGTGACAGCCGTATCGAGCAGCGAGTCTATTCGATCGGCGAAGCGATCCACAGAAAAGCTTCTGCCTCTCTCTCGTGCTTGTTTGCCTGTTTCTGCACGGAGAGCAGGATCGCGCAGAAGTCGAAGCATGATGTCCGCAAGCTCGGTTGAATCTCCTGGAGGAATCAAAAAGCCATCCTTGCCATGTCGAATGATCTCCGGGATTCCGCCGGTATTGCTGGCGATGACGGTACGGCCCATGCCCATGGCTTCCGCCACGGCCATGCCAAAGGGCTCCGTGCCGATGCAGGGATGCACGATCAAATCTGCACTGGCAAGCCAGAGAGGCACTTCGTCCGCGGGGCGTTGCCCGGCCAGAATGAGTCGATCTCCCAGATTCAGGCGGGCTGCCATGGTTTCGATCTCATGTGCATAATCCGGATCGCGCGGATGGGGTCCTCCCACGATAAAAAAGCTCGTTTCAGGTTCGAGTGCGGTCAGCTTCGCAATTGCTTCCAGAAATACATGCACGCCTTTCCAGCGTTCCCAGCGCGAGACCATGCCAACTAAGCTAGTATGAAGTCCAAGATTCAGCTTTTGTTTTGCCTCAGCAGTGGTAGACATCTCGATTGGGAATGTCACGCCTGGATGGCACACTACACTGCGCCGATGTGGGGGGAGACGATCCTGCGCTTGCTGTGAAGCTGCCGAGCAACAAAATACCGTATCTGCGCGCAGCCTTGAAGCGAGTTTATCTATGCACTGTCCTGATGAGATGCCATGCTGAAACCAGTACAGTCGCTGCGATGAAAATGCCAGTGCTGGCGCAACGTAAAGATGCGCTTTCGACATCCAGGAAAGGACGGCATCGAGTTTTTGAAAGCGAGCCCACCTGCGGATACGCCACTGGCTTCGTATAAGATTGAGCGCATCCGTAAGTCGCGTTGTTGCGATAACCTCGACCGAATAGTTTAGAGCTCGCACGCGCTCCACCATAGGCCCATCTTGCAGGAAAAGGCAGTGTAGCGTAAATCGTTTGCTGCCATGGGTAAGCAAATGCATCAGCAGATTTTCGGCACCACCTTGCTGGTGGCCCAGTGGCATCACGATTCCGATGCGCTTCTGCTCCATGAGGTTTAGCTTGTCCCCTTCCGGCGAAGTTCCGCACTACGTGCAATCGCGGCACGTCTGCCTTTGTGCGCAGCGGTCCATACTTGCATTGTGCGCTGATCGCGCCGTGCTATGGCTATTGCTCCGCGTAGCCAGCCGGGATGCCCATTGGTTCCTAATATAGATTCCCACAACATTGCCATGCTCCGCCGCGGTCCTGCTTTCAGATGATGCTGCAATATCCACCATCGATTGAACGAAACATTTTCGACTGCTTCGAGGTTGAGAACACCTCGGATATCATTATCGAAGCGCTGAGAAGGATAATGGTTTACCTGTACTGCGGGATCATAAAGAAGACGCCACCCTCGGGAAGCCACGGCCAGGCTAAAGGCCATATCGTTGCCGACCTGTGCTCCCGCGCCGCGCAGGTCAGTGTCGAAGCGTAGACCGCGGATTGCTGACATCCGATAGCTCATATTGGCGCCCTTCAGGATATCGACATACGTCATTGCTGGTGCGATGAGATGATGATTGCCGACTACGCGGCCCCATGGCTGCACACGGCCAGTTACTTTACAGTGACCGGTGAGCAGACCTTCCGTAGCATAGACTATATCTCGCCCACCGATACCTCCGATCATCGGATCACGAATAAAATGCTCTTCGACACGCCGGCACCAGTCATTGTGTGGGATGGCGTCGTCGTCTGTGATCATCACGATCTCGCCGGTGACAGCACTCAGACCCGCATTGAGTGCTGTCACCTGGCCGCCAAGACGCACTTCGACAACACGTAAATATGGCTTGTTCTGCCAACGCGCGAGCACCTCGCGGCTTTCCTCATCTATATCGCGTATGACCACGATGACTTCATCGGGTCTGCGCTGCTGGCTGTCGAGGCCTTGCAGGCAGCGTTCGAAATCTACGGGGCGCCGATAGGTCGGGACCAGAACACTCAGCCGCACGTCTTTTGCATGACCTCCTCAGTTTTCTTTTATAGCCGTCGGCCGTAGTTATCTTCGCCGGGACGCATCTTAAATGTTGGACGAGGTGGCGGATGTCTTTGGCCGGAGCCGCTCATAGGTCCTGAGATAGGCCGCAACGGTTTCTGACCAATTTACTGTCAGAGCTCGTTCACGTGAGGCTTGGCTCATGAAAGCTCGACGCTCCGGCGACGCCAGCAGGCTATTCAGGATCGCAGCTAGAGCCTCATGATCATCGGGATTGTCCAGTACAGCGAAGGTTTCGCCGAAGCTCTTCACCGATCCGACATTTCTCGAAATGACGATGGGGAGAGCGCTGGCCATTGCCTCGAGCACCACGAGAGGATGTGCCTCGTAGCGCGAGGGAAAGCAGAAGAGATCTACTGAACGCATGAGGGCAGGGGTACGCGATGTCTTACCTAAAAAGTGTACGCGATCTGCGATGCCGAGTGAGCGGGCCTGTGCCGGAGCAGGGCTGCCGTTGACAGTACCTGCTACTGCCAGATGCACATCGGGTAGATTCTGTAGTGCACGCAGTATAGTGCCGAGGTTTTTGCGAGGTGTGCGGATGTCTCCGACGAAGAGCAGCATGGGGACGCCTTCCGGTAATCCGAAAGAGGCGCGCGCGGAAGCACCAGGTCGAAATTCGTCTGTATCCACGCCGTTGTATATCACTTCAATCTGGCTAGGGGGCACACCAAGAGCTGCAACATCCGCGGCTACAATTTCAGAAACCGCGATGATATGGCGTGCTGAACGGAAAGCGCCCTTCTCCCAGATTGAGTTCAGCTGTGAATATGTGCGCTGATATAGCTCGTAAGGCTTTAGCCAGTTACGGAAAGGATAGTATGGGCTTCTCATCCACGAAGTATGCACAAAGTGCGCAGCGACGATATCGCAGGGCTCCCAAGTAATGAAACCATTTGCCTGCACAAGATCGAATTCGGTGCGATGCTTACGCAGCCATGCCGCGCTGTCAGATGCAAAACCAAGATTCTTAGCTAATCTTGTTGGCCAGTTTTCACGGCCCACTTTTACTACAGTTGCGTTTGGATGAGAGGCGATTTCCTCCGCGCAGTGTGCCGTTACGAGAGTCAGTTTAACCCCGCTCTCTAATGCTGCACGAGCTACTTCATAGTTGACTCGGCCTTGTCCGTCATTTTTTTCGAAACGATTGGCCACAATCGCCAGCCGCAGCGGAGCAGCGGTACTGGCAAGGAAAACGGTTGCGTCGGTAACTGGGGTCGTCGGAGGAATCACGCAAAATGTCTCTTTAAGCGTAGTAGGGGTTCTTCAAAAAAGTGATAACTGGCTATAGAGATTGCCAAAATAACGCTCATGGCTATGAGCAGGAAGAGCATACCGCCTACAGCATCTGAGTGAACGAATCGCTGTATGGTATGAACTCGATGCGTGAGTGGTTCGAGCAGTAGACCCTGGTAGACATATAGCCCATAGCTGTATCGCCCGAAGAATCGAAGCCAGCGAGTGCCAAAGATGCGTGTTACCAATACATGGCCCTGCTGTGCCCAGTAAACAAGACAGGCGAAGAACAGACCTAGCGTGGTGTAGCCGACCGTGGAAATGAGTTGAGTGCGAAGGCCGCTAACATGGCCGCTGAGGAGAATCAGTACGCTCAGCAATCCGCAGAGAAGCGCTACAGGCTTGACCGGTAGATGCTGACCATTGGGGCCACGTACAAGCAATGCCACTGCAGCGCCAAAGATCAGGCTGTCGGCTCGAGTGGGGAGTAAGGCATACACATCCAGTTGTGTGCCGCCGTGCAGGATGATTGCGGTTCGCAATGCCAATGCGCCGACCATTACGGCAGCAGAAATCCATAGCAGCTTGCGGCGATCGCGAATAAACCACACCACAAATGGCCAGAGAAGATAAAACTGTTCTTCTACCGACAGGGACCAGAAATGATTCAGCACCATCGATGGTCCGGGACTTGCCAGCTTAGGGGCAAGGAGCGGAACCATGTTGTAGAGATAAAGAAAATACAATGCATGCCCGGGTCGCCAGTGCAGGTGTAGCACAGGGGTCAGCAAGAGAAAACCAAACAGCACGCCATAAAAAAGTGGGAAGATGCGCAGAGCGCGGCGCGCGTAGAAGTTTTTGATGCGGTCTTTCTTGTGTGCTGTGTCGTACAGAATGCCTGTAATCAGGAAGCCGGACAGTACAAAAAAAAGATCCACTCCCATCCAGCCGGCATGCACGATTGCCAGCCAGATACGAATGGGCAGATTTGTGGGTTTGTGATTTCCCCCACCAAAATGAAAGAGGAATACAGCCAGAATCGCCGTCCCGCGCAATCCATCGAGCGCAAAGTAGTGTATGTGCGGCTTTTCCGCCTTGATTCTCGGATGTACAGATGCGGGCACGTTCGGCTCGACCATTGCTGGTTGGGTCGTCGACATCATTTTTTCCTTAAACCTGAAGGATGGCGTCTGCCCAGCTTCGGCAGAGACGTGCACGGATATGTGACTTCAGTATACGAAGTATGTGACTTCAGTATATAGAAGAAGAGCAGCTTTTCAGAAGGAAACTGGAAGACTTTTGGCTATAAGTAGTAATGTTTCGTTCACAATATGTAATTCTATGGTCCCGGTCGTCGGACTGTCTCCCAGGGCCGCGGTTCCCCATGCATAGGGTGGTAGCTCCCCTTTCCAGGTACCTGTTCCGGCTGGTTGCAGTCTTGCCGCCGCCGCAATTTTAGGTGCGGCCCCCATTGCTTCCGCAGCTGAGGTGAAGCTCGCTGCCCACACCGCGTTCCCATAGGCGCGACGATGCAGCCCTGTGGCGTAGTTGTGGTAGGAAGCAATCTGCCCGGGAGCGTCCCATTGACCTGGCTCGTAATATTTGGCTTGCCAGATCATTTGCGGCATTGTTCCGATGTCCTCCAAGGCGCCGCGATATTCATCCTCTGCTACCTGTGTCAGGGCTATTCGTCGTAATGAGCCCAGCTTTTCCGGTATTACCGCTGGTGTGACAAAGCCTGGCGACAAGGGATCGCGATCCAGCAACGTTGGAGCTGTGCGTTTCCAGCCCGGAGCGGCAATCAGTCCATTCACCAAACCCTGCTTGAGAAAGCCATCTACCGCTAACGTTACCCCAATGGAATCCGTACCAGTCAGGCTTATCCACTCGCACTCATAGGGGGCTTTCGGAATGGCGGCAGCATGGAGGAAGGGGTTTCGATCCGCTTCAAGATAGCCAATCGAGCCTTGTATATGTCCGAATCCAAAAGCAAAGAGTGATCGGGATGCCGGCTGGATTGCAGCTTCACGCTGCCATGCTTGCTGCAAAAGTGGATCGTTTGCCAGCGCAATCAGGACCACATGGTTGTAGGCCAGTTGCTGCGGATTCGGTGACGAGATGTCGATCATCGGTCGCCCGCCGGAAAGCGTTATAAGCAGGGGATGAGTAGATGCGGCAGCCTGGATGACTCTACGAAAAGCATCCCCCTCGGCTCCGAGTCTCATATCGATATATAGAAGCAGGCCTCGTTGCCCCGCGTTGCTGGGGGGCGGACTCATTGGACTAGCATTATCCCAACTGATGGCGGAACGCGCTGGAATCGCTAGGGTCGCTGCGGCTGCGGTGGAAAGTTCGAGAAATCGACGCCGATTCAAAAATGTTGTCATCGGCTTTCCTGTATGGCCAAAAGAACGCTATCGCCAGAACGCATAGGAACTGTGATTTCCCAGTAGGCTCCGTCATCAGCCACTGTCAGCGTGTTGTGATCGTTCAGGTTGGCGGCAGACGCTCGTTGTGCCCCAGGAGATTTTCGAAGCCGGACGTTTGCCTCACGTGTCTGCTCGAGCCAATCTTCGACAACGATCAGATTCAGATTCTGGCAGCGGAAGCCATAGCCCGCAAAGTCGGCGGAAAAGCTGATGGGAAGCTCGAGCTCTTTTATGAGTTGAGCCGCGATTTCGAGCGCCTGCGCGTGCGTCAAGCCGGAAGCCAGCATTTCCAGTAGGAATGTGCCGGGACGAGAGAAAAGAGCGGCGACATTGGGCGGCAGGGAACTGCGTGGGGCGAATGCTGCGACCCGCACCCCTTGCTCCTGCACGCGGATGAGTCCTTGGATTTCCTCAGAATTGAAATCCTGCAGATTCAAGACGATCAGGGAAGCAGATGGAGTAGGCTTCCAGGATGCGAGCGTTGAAGCATTCGTTGCAAAGGGAATGCTGACTCCTGCTTCGGTGAGAGAACGAAAGGCATCCATGAGCAGACGGGTTTCCGGCAAAGCTGTAGGGTCACTTCCGTTCCATCGGGTAGATTGTGGCTCAGCATTCTTCCGCGTGCTGATAACGAGTCCGGCCCCTAGGGGCGATTCCGGTTGCAGTAGACTTCCGCGTTGTTGGAGATTCCACCATTGCTGGTACTCCTCTGCGGTGAGCACATAGGGCGAGCCCACGTTATCGGTGTACCCATAAGTTGCGGATGCAGCATAGGTGCCATCATCCCACACAAGCCCGCGCCATATCCGGTTATGAAGTAGTCTGCGATTTGGCTCTGTTGTCCCTACCGGATCATGCCATTGCCAGTTATTGAAGACTGGGGATACGAATCCCCAGGGCATCATGGTGTTTACTTGCCACACCGGATTGAAGGCAAGGCTACCAAGCGTTCGTCCTGTCGTGAGATTAGGGCTGTTATCTTCCATGCCCCAGGTAAAATCGTCGTTCATTCCGCGAATGGTTTGAGCAAGTTCACGCCCTGGCTCCCCGGCAACAGCGGGGAAGCCCTGAGAATAGATCACTGCATCTTTATGCTCAACACGGAAAGCTTCTCGGATCGCGCGGACAGCCTCCACGTATCGACCGAGTTGCCATGCTTGCCATTGGTTCTCATGATCGGTATGGATAGAGTTTTCTATTTCCGTATGAGTGCGTCCATCCAAGCCTTTGCCGGTTTGGGTGCGCAAATAACTATCGAAGGCAACGTACTCCTGCCAGCTGTTGCAGTTTCGCAGGTCTGGGCCAATTACCCAGCGGTCGGCAAAGTTCAGTCGCACTAATACGGACTTTTTCCAGCCATTCTGTTGCTTCAGATGCTGTACGAGTCCAGGAACCGATGTCTGAAAAAACGGCTCACCGTTGCTGAACTCGCGCCAGGGAATCGAATAATGGCGCATATCCGACTGTGTCGCATAAAGACGATTTGCCGCTGTACGCGCTTTCGGCGGAATCTCCTTGAATTGGCGGCTATAAGCCCAGACCAGATCGTCTGGATGTCCCCATCCATTCCATGGCTCCGATGTTCCCGTAGCCAGCTGAAAAAACTGCGTAAAACCATTGGTAACAATCATGCCCGTCCCAAAGACATCGGGGCCGGTGATCTCCTGGATGGATCTCAATGTTTTGCGCGGAGAGATCGCTAATATCGGAGCTGTGGCGATAACTCGGTTTTGAGCATTGTCCGGCTGGAAGGTTCCCTCTAACCGATAAATCTCTGGCTTTGCCGACTGCGGCAGCTCCACGGTGAAATCCTGCAAGCGCGTCTCGCAGGAGCCAAGCATCACAGCTTGCTCTAGGACTGGTTGCCGATGCCCGCTCAAAGCTTCTACCAGTGCTAGGGTCAAACGGCCGCTTTTATGATCAGTAGTGGAGATTGGTACGGGCCAGCCTTCGATCTCGATTTCGCCCAGCCATGGTTCCTGTCGCTGCCGATTCCCAACTTCGGGAACCCATGGCAGCCGTATTTTCACTCTGCTACCAGTAGTCCCTGGAGGCAGCGCTATCCGGACTTGTCCCAGACCTTTTGTAAAAGCCGAATCAAGATCGGCGATTGCTGTACCTGGCTTATCGTCGATCTCGACGGCAAGCTGGCCTGGATTATGCAACGCAAAATTACCATAGCTCTCGCAGCTGCCTACCAGTGTGATTGCAGAGAATCTTGAGGGCACTGAAAAGGTAAACTGCAATACATTTTCTACACCGGGCTTGCCGTTCCATGTTCCATACCCCTGTATGTGGTCGATCGGTGTGCGGCGAATGGCAGCACCTCGATCGTTCAGTGCAACCACTGATACATTCCCTGGCTGAGTCAGGTCTTCGACCTTGGCGAGAGGCGCAAGATTCTCGCATTGATACCGAAGCATCACCGCCCCTCGTACTACACTTCCGGGCAGGTAGGCATAGGAGGAGGTGGCTGTCCCCATTCGACCTTGGAAGCCGGCTAGTGCATCGGTTCCCGGCCCCGAGAAGGGAAAAGGCGCGGTATACAAGTTTTCTGTTGCAATATGTAGTCGGAGCGCTGGAGGCAGGGAAATAGCTCGTTGTTCCGCCAGCAGGGTGGATCCATCATCGGCTAGCAGACCGGCTCGCACTTGGAGGCTGGTTTCCGCTTCGTTTGCTTCGATGCCTGGTAATGCAGGCGGTAAAAGAGGCAAATCCAGAACGGTAGAGCGCCCTGCGGGGAGTGTCACGGGTTTCACGAATTCGCCGGCTCCATCGCCGAGCATGGCCCCGTCGCGATCCAGCGTACGCATAACAAGTTGAACCGGTAAGGGTGTATGCGAAGGGTTGTTCATGGTCAGTCGAACGGTGTTCGCTGAAGGGAAGCTCATAGCCAGAGATGGCTTGATATCCGGAATTGAACCACCGCGTGTATTTGCTTCATTGAGCCATCCGATCACCGCACGCCAGAAGGCCTGCGCTGCAGGAGATTCTCCAAGCGCGGCAGAGGTGGTGGCTAGCATCGCCACCTTTCCTGCTCCATAACGACTCGTCACCAGGAGTGGCAGACGTTCGATGGTGTTATAGCAGGCACGAACAGTCCATTCCCGATTCAGCAGTGGCCGCGACCACAAATCGGAGTTCGGTGCCATGTCTGTTCCGAGTATGGGGTGCTGTATCCGATAGCGTTCATACCGCGATTGCCCACGCTCCACAGCGGAGACAGGACGGATATCAAAACCTAACGGTGCTGCGAGCCCGTCGAGATTGGCTCCTTTAAAAAAAGTGGCATCGGGCGCAAGGATAGGTGTGGGTGTCTGGGGATCATAAGAGGGGGGCTGCCTCTGTGAGGTCCAGCCAGTAGATGGAAGGGCCTGGCTCAACCAGAAGGGGCTTTGCCCGGGATGCATGCCGACGGTAAACAGGAAACTTCCCCCTCTGCGCAGATTGTCAAGAAGAGATACCGTACTTTGCGCATTCAAGGAGTTGTTCGGGCGCTGACCTGCTTCAAACAGCATCAAAGGCACGGAGGATGAAGCAGAAAATGCCTGGGCGTGCGGAGTGATGTTGTGATCCTCGCAAGCGCTTAGGAGTGCCTGCGAGGGCTGGGGGATATTCGAAGAAAAATTCGGCAATCTGCTTCGCTCCTTGCAACATGAGAAGGGGGCAACATCATTTCCGTTGCCATCTGCTCCGTTAAAGGCTGCTGGCTATCTCAGGCGCAGGGTTGCGCGAACGTCCTCGGCGCAGTGCGCGAAGATCCTCACGACGTAACAGCAAAGACGGCGGTTTTACACCAAGTCGGCGTTGGAAACTGAAATATACGAATGTGAATCGCGCCAGAGTCGAGAGTGCGAAGGCGATCGCAGCGCCCATGATTCCCCAGCGAGGGACCATCAGCAACAACAGTGGAACCGCAGTCAACAAGCCACATCCCTGAAGCATGGCGACAGTGCCGGGACTGGATGCCGCCAGGAAAGCCTGCCCCAAGGTGCTGGTCACGCCATCGATGACTGACTCCACCAGCAGCAGCCGGAGGATCGGAGCTGCTCCGTCGAAGCGTTCGCTGTATGCGAAGTGAAGAATGGACGGTCCTAACAGAATCAGCGTTAGCGATGCGGCGGCCATGAGAGCGGCTGTGACGCGTACTGCGCGCCCGGTAAAGGCCACGATCTCTTCTGTGGAGCGTGCAGCAACCTTGGGCAGCAATACTGTGGTGACAGCATTCGGAATTACCAGCAGCACATTGGAAACGCTTTGCGCGACAACATACAGGCCCATCGATTTAGGGTTCACCATGCCTACGATCAGCAGGCGGTCTACCTGATTGGCAATGGTGCCCAGGATATCGGAGCCCCACGCACGCAAACCGTAGCTTAGAAGGTCACGCAGCAGGCGTGGATCGCGTGGCCATTCCGGGCGGAAAGTGCGCCACACCCAGAAAATGTTGATGATCATGACGGGTACATTCGCCATCAGGTAAGCTATGGCGGCATTGGTCGGCGTCAGCACGCCGAATGCCCACTCGACCAGCAGGCATAGAAGGATGAGCACCGGTTGTGCGCCGGTGAAAAGACTGTACGTCTTAAAGGATTCCGTAGATCTCGCGAGGACAGTAAGCGTCAGGCCAAGAAGAGCCTGAGGTGCGACAAGCAGTAGCCACTCTGCAGTATGAACGACGTGATGCTGGTATGTATGCAGCGCATAAGGTAAAAGGAGTAGCCCCACGCCGATCGCCACGATGCCCAGAAGAACGCTGGATAAGAGCGTGGCTCCTGCGACCATGCCTTTCTTCTCGGGTTCTTCCCTGATTTTGTAGATCGATGCCACAGGGATGCCCAACGTGAGGGCATAGGCGAAAAACTGCGGCCACATAATCATCGCGGCCAACTCACCGCGGCCGGTAGGTCCGATAGCACGCGCAGTTACGATGCCGCAAAGGAAATTGCCGCCCTGAATCAGAATGTTGGCAATAAAGACAAAAGAAACGGAAGATGCTCCGCTCTTGCCGGAGAACAGCCGCCGACGCAGGCTGCCTGTCTGCTCATTCGCCAAACAAAGTCTCCTGAAGCTCTAATATTTATCGCCGTTTCACAAACGGCTCGGGGAAAGATACATCCGTATATGAGCGCTCAGTCTCCGAACTGTAGCCGGATTTTGCGCACAGTCGCAACCTGGTTGCCTAACGTCCGGAACGCGTCGGCCTGGAGATGAGCTAGATCAAGTGTATAGCACGCTGTTTTGTGACCAGTGACTTCTCAGCTATAGAAAGCGAGCTCTATAGCCTGTGACATGAAGCAGATGTCATTCTTATCTGGAAATCATAGGTCCATATACGGTACAAAAGAGACAGCACATTTCATAACCGAAACTACGCAGATGCATTTCGTATCCGTTACTACAAGGTGCGCGTTTTTTCAAGAAAATGCTGAATGAGGCTGCGACACATCGACAAAGCGGCCTCTCCCTTTAGCAGTCTGTAAATAAATGGAAGAAGCACCCCCTTTGCTGTCAGCCCCCAACATGCGAGAGGAGCGTTCTCTATTGCCTGAACATGTTAAAGAGACGAGATGCCTCGACGAGGTGAGCGAAGTCTGGGCTCACAAGAGTTATTCAGTCCATCTGTTTGAGGTCTGTATGCTGAAGGTTATCCATCTGTGAGCATGATCGGTTCTTCTCCCGACTCGCTATCCAGCGAGCATATTGTTTTGTCTGCTAGTTCGGAACTGCCGATTCCTGCACCACTGCCGAAGAAGGGAGAACTGACAGCGCATCGTGGCGCCCTTCCAGCTCTTACCGGCATTCGCTTCTTCGCGGCAATGTATGTTGTTTTTTACCACTCTCATCTGCCCGAAACCTTGGACCAGCATCATCTTCATTTCGGCGCGATGATGATCCGCAATGGCCTGTTGGCCGTGCCACTGTTTTTTATTCTTTCTGGTTTTATCCTCAGTTACACCTATGAAGGGCAGGTCGCGCGGCCGCGCGGGTACAGGCGATTCTGGGAGGCACGCTTTGCACGTATCTGGCCCCTCTACATGGTGTCCCTGATACTGAGCACGATCTTTAATCACACGACGCCACACTCGCCGCTGGTTGCGTTAGCGACGGTGGGAATGGTGCAGGCCTGGAACCCGTTCGACATGAAGGTTGCGGGTAGTTGGAATTTTGTCTGCTGGACACTCTCTACTGAGGCGTTCTTCTATCTGCTTTTCCCGCCGTTTCAGCAATGGTTGGAGCGGCGCCGACCGTGGGTCCTGCTGTCGTGTCTCTCTCTAATGATCGCCATTGCGGTCGCCGGAGCTATCGGGAGCATCAATTATGAAGACACCCGCGGATTGCATGGCATCCCACTGGCTCTGGTACATGTTCCTGAATTCATCATCGGTGTGTGTGCCGGGAATTTTTTTCTGCGCTATCGCACGCGAAGCCCCGAAAAATCAGCGTTTCCTCTGCGCGGCGCACTGACCTATCTGGCCTGTGCGGCTTCTCTATGCCTGCTTTGTCAGCCTACGGTCGGGCTGGCTCGATGGACTGCTCTGAGCTTTGCGATGTTGCTTTACGGCCTGGCCGCAGAACGCACGATGCTGCAGCAATTGCTCTCGACTCGAACATTATTGATTGGAGGGCAGATCAGTTTTGGCATCTATCTTTTGCAATGGCCCTGCAAGGCAGCAATGAATCAACTGGATGATCTGCTTCATTGGAACTCTATGCCGCTCCGTTTCGTCCTGGATTGCATCGTGCTCATTCTTCTCTCAACAGCGGGTTTCTATCTCGTGGAAGAGCCGGCTAGGCGTCTGATCCGCTCGCTCTTTGCACGTACTCAGGGTGAGCCTGGTAGGAGCCGCGCATGAGTGCCCGCAGCAATCGCATCGCCTGGATTGACATTGCCCGCGGAATAGGCATCATCCTGGTTGTCTACGGTCATGTGCTTCGGGGACTGGTGGGAGCGCATCTGCTTACGACAGCAAATCCGGTCTGGGCTTCCGACTATACGATTTACACCTTTCACATGCCGCTGTTCTTTCTGCTGGCAGGTTTGCAGGTGGATCGCTCTCTGAGCAAGGGACCGCAAGCGTTCTTACGTAGCAAGATTATTACCATCGCTTACCCTTATTTGCTTTGGTCGCTTTTCCAGGGTGGATTGCAGCTTCTGATGCCTGGCTTGTTGAATACGCCGCGCTCACCGTGGACGCTTGTAACGATCTTGTGGCATCCGATTGCGCAATTCTGGTTTCTTTATGTGTTATTTCTCTGCCATGTCATCGGATTCCTCACTCAGGCACGAAGGACGCTGCTTATCCCTCTGCTGCTGATCTCTATGGGCTGCGCGCTTCTTGCCATGCACGGTGTACCGGGTCTGTTTGTTCTGCCCGCTACGCTCGCACATTGCTTTGTCTTTTATGCCGCGGGTATTTTGCTTAGCCATGCCTTGTTAAACTGGCGGCCCTCTGTTGGCATGGCCATGTTTGCCTCTGCTCTTTCAGAATTCGGGCTGGGATTGTTTTCGCACCTGGGACGGGGTTGGTCGCATAGTCTCTCCGATATTCCCCCCTCCTGGCCCTCTGCCATCGCAGGCATCGCTTTGCTGATCTGCCTGAGCCATCTCCTGGATCTGCTGACACGCAGTCTGGGGAGTTGGTTTGAAACCCTCGGGCGTGCTTCGCTGACGATCTATATTTTTCACATCCTCGCCGCAGCTGGAATCCGAGTGGCTTTGAAGAAGGCTCACTTGACGGCTTGGCCACTACAGCTTGCGGTGGGAACGATCATGGGAGTAGGACTGCCCCTGCTTCTGCATCTATGGCTTGAGCGCGCTAATCTGCTGGCGCCATTAGGTTTGGGAGTCAAGCGACGTTCGGCGCCGCAGTCCATTCCTGTCATATAAGTGATCCATGCTACAAGTTCTCGCCTATACTTGAAGTTGTCTACTGCATATGCCTATGTCTTCTGCCTCCCCCATGGCGAACCTCTCTGCCTCTTTCCGCAGAGGTGCGGTTAGTCGGACCACGCTAATCTTTGGCGGCACACTGCTAGCTCTTTCTGCCGGCATGTGGATGATTTTTCACGACCAGTTCAGCTTATTAGGCGCTGGAGTGTTTTTAGCTGTCCTCCTTCTAATTTCTCTGCGTAACAAGGCTCTCGCGATTCATCTCGCTATCGTTTACCTATTCCTGCTGGGAGATATTCGGCGAATTTTTGATATGACCGGCGAGATGCCGAAATTCGATCCATTGCTGCTTGTAGGCCCTATATTCAGCATTATTTTGGCACTTCCTATTCTGATGACATTGCGGCTTACAGATCCCATGTCTAAGGCCGTAACTGCGCTTATGGCCATCATGACCTTGGAAATATTCAATCCGAAACAAGGCCCTATTGTCGTAGGAGTCGCTGGAGCAATGTTCTATCTGATTCCTATGTTTTGGTTCTGGATTGGGCGGCAGTACGGTACGATTCCGGTTGTTTATCGCATCATGCAGCTTGGGCTTATACCTCTAGGTGTTCTTGCTGCAGTGCTAGGCATGATCCAAACCTATATTGGTTTCCTGCCTTGGGAGCGAGCATGGATTGACAACGTAGCTTCGCATTTTACTGCGCTGAACTTGGGGGGCGGTTTTATCCGTGCCTTCGGTTACTCCGTGAACGGTGTTGAATTTGTGGCCATTATGCTGACTGGCTGTACTGCGGCGATGGCGATGTTCTTTGCGGGACGGCGAGCCTATATGTTCTTGGTCCCCATTATCGTTTGGGGAATATTCCTGTCATCATCTCGTGGCGCTATTCTTAGGTGTCTCTTTGCTATTTGTGCTTCTTGGGCTTTAAGCAGTAAAGGTGGACGAGGCTGGGCTCTCCGTCTTGTCCTGGCACTTGGTCTTGGAGTACTCGCGCTCGGATTTTCTGTAACGAGGGCAACACAGGCTGCGGGTGATCATAGTGGAGGATTTACTTCAGCCGCAGATGCTTCTACTCAACACCAATTACAGGGATTGTCGGATCCATTAAACGCGAAGCATTCAACAGCCGGAGTTCATTCACAAATGTTCTTGGCTGGACTCATGAAAGGCATTACATATCCGATTGGGTATGGTCTGGGAGCAACAACTCTTGGTTCAAGCCGCTTGGGTGGCGATTCCTCTGCTGCAGGCAGTTCTGAGGTCGATCTTAGTGATGTTTTTACAAATACAGGATTGATAGGCGGAGCCGTATATTTATGGATGTTTTTTCTGATCTTGAAACGGGCAATCCGTTTCGGTCGAACTGCGCCAAGGGTAGTTGGTTTGTCCGTTCTGGGAGTGATTTTTGCATTGCTGGGCCAGTGGCTGGCACTCGGTTCCTATGCGATGACACCGTTAACATGGTTCTTTATAGGTGCAATTTCTCGGTCCATGGCGGATCCTCTCGCGGAGAGAAATCCCCAACAAGTTGCTTTTTCTCCTCACTTGGCTCGGACCTAGATTTGGCTCGAGCCATATAGATGATCCGGAAGATGAACCAGGTAATTGTGACAGCGAATATCGCTACTATGGGAGTGCTTCAGTCAGGAGTCACGAGATAAGTGCACGTTGTTTCGTCGTGTGCTTCGTCGGAAGCCGGTCAGTTCTGGAATATGCGCGGGTTTAGGCTCGAAGCATCATCTCCACCGGGACAGCCCGGTAAGTGAACCGGGGAAAATACAGTCGGAACAGTGCCTACAGGAATGAGCGCAGGCATTGTCAGCGTTCCCTAAAGAATGATTGGCGAGGATGTTCTTAAAATGAAAATTGCAGTTGTTCACGATTACTTCACGCAGTCAGGTGGCGCAGAGCGCGTTGCGGAAGAGATCGCTTGTATCTTTCCATCGGCGCCAGTATTTGCTGCTGTGACCTTGCCGGAGCGGATTCCATCACGGCTGAAGGATAGAAAGTTTTTTACCTCGTGGATGCAGCGTCTGCCGTTTATGCGGCAGCTTCATCGCCTGTACTTTGCGTTTTATCCGCTGGGTGTGGAGTCGTTGGACCTCAAGGACTACGACCTGATCGTTTCGAGCTCTTCAGGTTACGGAAAAGGCGTTCATATCCGCCCAGGCGCGGTGCACGTCTGCTATTGCCATACCCCGATGCGCTGGGCTTGGGAATATGGCAACTATTCTGCACGGGAACGCCACGGTCAATTCATTCAAGCCCTGCTCAAGCCTGCCATTTCCATGCTGCGCTGGTGGGATTTTCGCGCGGCGCAGAGGCCGACTTATTTTCTGGCCAATTCAGAGAACGTTGCAGAGAAGATTCGGGCGATTTATCGCCGCGATGCAGTTGTACTGCATCCGCCTATCGATATTCATCGCTTTCGCCCGGCAGATGAGCATGAGGACTACTACCTCATCCTGGCGCGGTTGGTTTCTTATAAGCGCATCGATCTTGCCGTAGAGGCTTGTACAAAGCTTGGTCGAAAGCTTCTGGTGATTGGCGAAGGACCGGATCGCAAACGCCTGGAGGAGATGGCTGGACCAACCATCAAGTTTCTAGGACGGCTCCCGGATGCCGATGTGGAGCGCTATGCTTCCCGCTGCCGGGCGCTGATCTTCCCTGGAGAAGAAGATTTCGGCATGGCTCCCTTGGAGATTGCATCGGCGGGCAGGCCGACGATCGCGTATCGCGCAGGCGGCGCGCTGGAAACGATCGTCGAAGGTGTGACCGGCGTCTTTTTCGATACGCAGGATGCAGCATCCGTAATGGATGCCATCGTGCACTTTGAAGAGCTGAACTGGGACTCCGAAGTGTTGCGAAAGCATGCCAGTAAATTTGGAGTGGAAGCCTTCCAGGAAGAACTGCTCCGGTTTCTGGCCCAGGTCGGCATGCCGTACGAGCAGTCGAGAGCCAATGAGACGACGGCTATGCCGCAGCTGACTCGTGCGGTCTCATAGCGGTCTTTCCATACGGCGAGTCCTGGTCGCAAGTTTGCATAAGAAGCCCCGCAGATATTACCTGCGGGGCTTTTTATGGATTCAGTGTGGAAGCTGGCAAGTGAAGCTGGCGGCTTTATTCGGGTTCCCCTTGCCGCTATAGTGAGGCTGCTTAGGATAAGCGCAGAGCGGGCGGCTCATCGTAATAGCCGGCTTATGGTTCGCGCCAGGTTCGATTTTTTCGGCAATCACTGTCTCCGGTGCCGGGCCATGATCCACCCAGTTTTCGAGTGCGCGATAGAGATTGTGGGCCGCGTCGTCCGGTCCTGAGCCAGGCATCCATCCAAACTGGCCAAAGCTGCTGGGGCCGGGGCCGTTCATGCAGTGCTGCATACCAGGGACGAGAAAGAGCCGGACATAGGAGGATGAGGTCGGATCGATCTTCGTGACAGTCTCGTAGTACTGAATGGTGCTGAGTGGAGAGATGGCCGGATCATTCCATCCGTGATAGAGGATGAGTTTCCCGCCGCGTGCCGCGAAGGGGCGGAGATCGGGATCCGATGCGTTGAGATCGCGAGCGGTCTTCGACATGGCATCGTTGATCGCCTTGTCGAGCTCGAAGGTTTTCCAGTCCCAATTGGGGTCTTCGTAGACCATGTTGGAGAAATAGTGCAGGCCGAAAGCAATCCCCAGGCTCTGTCCGGGCTTTGGACCGTAGATCCAGGTTGACCATCCGCCAGGACCGAGTTCGCCGCCGGGGAGTGTCTGCGGGTAGATGAGGTTCCCGGCATTGTCCAAGGTGGGCGCATAGAGAGATCTGAGGTTCTCGACCTGGGGTCGCGTAAGGCAGGCATCCGTTTTTGCGCCTTTGCAGAGGAGCGTCTCCGGATCGAAATGGCAGGCGCGCGGGTCATTGAGGATACCGTCCTTCAGGCCGTCTTTTGCATCGCATGCCTTGAGAACGGCAGAGGCAACGATGGCAACCTTCGCGGGCGGAATATAGCTGGATGGCTCGGAGAGCATCGCCTTGGCCTTCTTCATGCCGGCGGTGACAAGGTTTGTCCAGAGATAGGCCGGCGCGCCGGCGAGGATGCCGTCATAGTCGGCAGGGAAGCGCTGAGCTTCCATGAGAGCTTCACGCCCGCCATCGGAACAGGATGCGAAGTAAGAATGCGCAGGCGATTGTCCGTAGAAAGCGGTGATGACATCCTTGGCGCGAAGGGTCATGAGATGGACGGCGCGGTATCCGAAGTCGGCAATCTTCTCAGGATGATGAAGCGCCCAGGAAGCGTCCGTGCTGTCGCCGGTGTGGCCGGTATCTGTGTCTGCGGTGGCATATCCTTGCGAGACGGAGAGCGCCATGAGGCTGTAGTAGAAAGAGCCGGCAAAGCCGCCGTTGCCCTGGCCGCGAAACTTGCCGTTCCATGCGGTGCGCGTAAGCGGCAGCCAGACCTCGATACGGATGTTGGAGTCGGATGTAGGCGTGGATGCGATCTGAATGCGGCAGAAAGCGGGAAGGCTTTTGTAAACGGCTGCATCCTGCGGTGAGGGCGGATCACCCGCAGGCAGGAAGACTCCGGCGGCGACGATGGAGGCATCGGTGACACGAGCGTCGCTGAGCGAGAGACTGGTAAGGCGGGAGCAGGCAGAGGACGATTGCTGAGCGAAGGCAATGGCGGGCAGAGTGAAAAGAAGTGCAAAGAGCAGCGGCCGGCGAGGCATGTGTTCCGACTCCGTCAGACGTTGACACTGCGGGAGAATGCTGTGGCCCTCTGGGAAGGCCCGGATACAGATCAGCTTGTTGCTAGAGGGAATCCGGGCAGGAACCGAATTTTTGCTCGAGGGCCGCGACATCGTCGGCATTCTTCGATCGCCAGGTCTCTTCTTTCCACTTTTTTACTTCAGGCGCACCGCTGGTCTCGAGCTCCTGGTAGACGTAGCTCAAAACCCGGTCGAGGGGTTCTTCGACCCACGTATTACCTTGACCGTGGACGCGGGTTGCGCCTTTTTCCCATCCGCGCGGTGTCAGGTGCCACTCGGTCCATTCTTTTCTTAGAGGCATGGAAGTCTCCTTCAAATGCGGTTAACCGTGTCATTGTAACCCGGGTAGGGCAGGTGGATATGGGTGACACGAAAGGGTATGGAGGAGAATAGAAACATGATTTTCGAGACCTTTCCGGTGGGACCGCTGCAATGCAACTGCTCAATCGTGGGTGATGAGACGACGCGCGAAGCGATGGTCATCGACCCGGGAGAAAATATCCCGACTATTCTTGCCCGGCTGGCGCATCACGGGTTGACTCTGAAGCAAATCGTAGTGACACATGGGCATATCGATCATGTGGGGGGTGCGTTGAAGCTGAAGCGGGCGACGGGAGCGCCTGTGCTGATGAATCAGCGGGACATGGAGCAACTGGCGCTCATGGGCGAGCAGGCGGCATGGCTGGGTGTTGAGACGCCAGAGGTCGCTGAGCCGGATGTAAGCGCGGAAGATGGGATGGTGGTGGGCATCGCGAATCATGCCGCCCAGGTCATCGCGACCCCGGGCCACACGCAGGGCTCGATTTGCCTGCACTTTGTGCCCGAGCATTTGTTGATTGCCGGAGATACGTTATTTGCAGGATCGATCGGACGCACGGACCTGCCGGGCGGGAATCCGCGGCAGATTCTTACGTCCATTCATGATCGTCTGCTGACCCTGCCGGGCGAGACAAAGGTGATCGCAGGACATGGCGCACCGACAACGATCGAACGCGAAACGAAGGGAAATCCGTTTCTCCGCTGAGGAAACCGTCGAAGTAACGGCTGGAGTGCGCCGGGTTATTGTGGCTGCTGGTCCGTCTGCTGCTGCGATTGCTGGTCCGTCGTCTGTTGCTGCTGCTGGCGCATCTGCTGCAGCTCCTGGAACATCTGCTGCGGGGTACGGACGCCGTTTGCGCTGCCTGGAGTGGTCGCTGCCGGAGGCGCGGGTTGCGGCGGTTGCTGAGGGGTATCGTCTTGCTGCGGCGGTGTGTTGTCATCGTCATCTGCCGCCTGATTGACCGCAGGATGCGAGGCGTTCATCGCAGGTGTGGGTGCGGCGCCGCGCGGAGAAAGCGTGATCTGGCTTGGCATGCCGGCGGAGGTCTTTCCGAACATCACAATGTTGTAGCCGGAGCCTTCCAGGAGCTCGGTGATAACGTCGCGGGGGTCGCCGGGGCCGTAGACGCCGAAGACGCGTTCATCCTTGCTCAATCCGTCGATGTTTGTACCGCTGGAGGAGGCAACCTGCTGCAGAATGGCGGTGAGGCTGGAATTGTTGGCCTGGATGCTGAGCTTGCCGGCCTGGATGCTGACTTTTGCAGGCTGTGATGGCTGGGTCAGGAGGGAAGGGGCAGTGGCGTTTGCCGGCGCGGCGGTTGCAGGCGTCTGGGTTGGCGCCGCTGCACGCGGTTGCGAAGCCGTAGCGCCAGCCTGAGGATGCGGATGAAATCCTGGCTGTGGATAGGTTCCGGGGGACTGCATGACCTGCGCGGAAATAGAAAGGGATGCGACGGAAAGCAGAGTCGAGGCCAGGGCAAGCCGGGATAGGGCTTTGTGCAGAGAGTAGCGGCGGTGCTGAGGAGTTCTGCGGAGCATAAGGGAATATCGGCTGGCCTTCCGGGTGGAATGAGTCTGCTGAGGAGGCGAACTCACCCAGGCCCTCTCTGTACTAGACTAGCAGTGGTTCCGGTTCGCTCATGATTGTTGCCGACCGGACCTTTTTCATTATGCGCCTGATTCGTCCGATTCTGCGGCAGGGAGCGTGGCAGAGATGCCCGCATGTGGTCAGCACGGCGTGCTGGTTGCTGGGGCTGGTTACGACTTTACTGGCGGTGCAGCCAGCCTGGTCTGTAACCTGCACGACCGAGAGCCAGATGAACAATGCGCAGCGCGCAGAGTATGTGCGGGCGTTGCGTGAACTGGAAGCGCCGATCCTGGCCGGGAACTCGGGCGCGGTCAAAGCGATGACGATCCCCGCGGTTGCATCTTCCTTCGATGGCATCGCACAAAGCATTGAGACATTGAGTCCACAAATTCAGGGCGGCACCTTCACCGTCAGCGGCATGTACCTGCTCAACGCGACAGACCTGAAGGGTGGCGAAGAGGAGACGCAGTTCTTCTGCTCGGTGAACGGCTCGTCGCTGGTGGTGACGGTGACCATTCCGCAATTGCCGCCGGGAACATATCTGCTGGCTCTGCTGCATGCAACAGGAGTGGAGCATCCGCAGCAGGTTTCGATGATTCTGCAGCAGGATGCAGGGGCCTGGAAACTGGCAGGCTTCTTTGCGCGTCCCATGAGCCTGGGCGGGCGGGAAGGTGTCTGGTACTGGATGCAGGCCCGCCAATATAGCCAGAAGAAGCAGGATTGGCCTGCGTATTTCTACTACCAGACTGCGGCTTTTCTGCTGACGCCGGTGGATTTTCTCTCCAGCCCGAATTTCGAAAAACTGCAGAAGGAAACCCAGTCTGTCCGTCCGCCAGACCTGCCCGGAGCGGAGCCGATGAAGCTGGCGGCCGCCGGCGGAAAGACCTTCGAGATCACCGCGCTGCGAACGGACAGCTTCAGCGGAGAGCTGGATCTGGTGGTGAACTATAAGACAGCAAGCGTAGCTGATCCGGCAGCGGTCCGGACGGAGATACTGGAGCTGATGAAGACATTGCTACTCGCTCATCCGGAGCTGCGCGGAGCATTCCACGGGCTATGGGTATATGCCGAGGCCCCGGGCCGGCAGCCATTTGCGATTGAGCTGCCGATGGGGCAGATCTCCTGAGCAGGTTCATGATCGGGGCTCTGGAGGATAAGGCAAGCAGGAAATGGTTTTCTTTGAGTATGATTGCGGCATCTTCATCATGAAATCGAACGTGGAATGTGGCGCCTGGCATGCTGCCGCAGCAGCGAGAGCAACAATGAACCGTCTGTGGATGATTAAGGGAAGGATTCCTGCGGAATGAGCCAGACAACGGACAAGAATTTCTTCCAGGCCGTCGCGCAGAGGCGGGCTACGCCGAGCTTTGAGGCGACGCCGGTGCCGGAAGGAGACCTGCAGCGGATTCTGGATGCAGGTCTGCATGCGCCCTCGGGCTACAACATGCAGCCCTGGCGCTTTGTGGTCGTGCGCAATGCGGAGCAGAGGCGGAAGCTGCGCGCGGCAGCCTTCAACCAGGCGAAGGTAGAAGAGGCTCCGGTCGTGATTGTGGCCTGCGGCGACGCAGACGGGTGGCGCAACGGTGATCTGGATGAGATGCTGCGCATGGGGCGCGAGGGCGGCATGCCGGAGAACTACGCCGAGCAGGCTCGGCTGAATATTCCGAACTATCTCTCCGAGCATCCGAACATCACGGCATGGCTGGAGCGCCAGGTGATGCTGGCTTTCACCACCATGATGTGGGCGGCGGAGGTGCTGGGCTACGATACAGCGCCGATGGAAGGCTTCGAGGAGAAGAAGGTGATCGAGACATTGAAGCTGCCGCTGAGCTATCACGTGGTGGCTCTGCTGGGGATCGGGAAGCTGCGCGGCCATGACAAGTTTCATGGCGGGCGCTTCAACGGGGCGCGTACGGTCTTCGATGGCGAATACGGCAAGCCGCTTCGTTTCGGATCGTAATGCGAATAGCGCGTATCGAGGACTAAAAAATTGAGCAGGGAGTATCCGCAGGCGCCGATGGTAGGCGTCGGTGCGGTGGTGCTGGATGGCGAACGGGTGCTGCTGATCCGGCGTGGCAAGGAGCCGATGAAGGGGCAGTGGTCGCTACCGGGCGGCGCTCTCGAAGTCGGTGAGACGCTAGCCCAGGGCGCTCAGCGCGAGACCCGGGAAGAGACCGGCCTCGAAGTTGAACCGCTGGCTATGGTTGAGGTGCTGGACCGTATCTCGCGCGATGACGCAGGACGGGTGCAATACCACTACGTGCTGGTCGACTTCCTGTGCCAGGTGACGGGCGGTAAGCTCAAGCCGGGCAGCGACGCATCGGAGGTGCGATGGGCGCGGCGCAATGAGCTGGAAGGAGTGGCGGAATTCACGGTCGCGGTAATCGAGAAGGGTTTTCGATTGCGAGAGACACTCGCCGGGAAATAAAAAGGGCAGCCGGATGGCTGCCCTTCGTTCTGCGTGGTTGTTCTTAGTCTTTGATCACACGATCGAAGATCGCATCGACATTCGAGAGCTGGCGGCGGTAGTCGAAGGCCGCGGCAAGCTTCTCCGGGCTGAGGCGGCTGGTAATCGCCGGGTCGGCAGCCACGAGTTCCTTGAAGACGAGATCGTTCTGCCAGGCGTTCATGGCATGGCTCTGTACCAGCCGGTACGCGTCTTCGCGAAGCATGCCGGATTCGGCGAGATCGAGCAGCAGCTGGCCGGAGAAGATCAGGCCGCCGGTTGATTCGAGATTCTTCATCATCCGATCGGGGTAAACGAGCAGCTTGTCGATGAGATTCGTCGTCTTGGCCAGCAGATAATCGGTCAGGATGGTCGAGTCGGGGAAGATAACGCGCTCGGCCGAGGAGTGCGAGATGTCGCGCTCATGCCAGAGGGCTACGTTCTCGTAGGCCGTCTGCGCATTGGCGCGGACCACGCGGGCAAGGCCGCTGATCTGCTCGCAGGTGATGGGGTTGCGCTTGTGCGGCATCGCCGACGAGCCCTTCTGCTTGGGCGAGAAGTACTCTTCTGCCTCGCGCACCTCGGTGCGCTGAAGATGACGGACTTCCGTGGCAATCTTGTCGAGCGTCGCGGTGATGATCGCGAGTGCGGAGATATAGTGGGCGTGGCGATCGCGCTGGACTACCTGGGTAGCAACCGGGGCGGGCTCAAGGCCGAGCCGGGCGCAAATCTGCTCTTCATGCTCGGGCTTGAGATGGCCGAAGGTGCCCACCGCGCCCGAAAGCTTGCCGATCCGGATCTGCTCGGTGGCAGCTTCGAAGCGGGTGATGTTGCGCGTAACCTCGGCATACCAGCCCAGAAGCTTCAGGCCGAAGGTGGTGGGCTCGGCATGAACGCCATGGGTGCGGCCGACGATGGGTGTGTGCTTGAACTCGAGAGCGCGGCGCTTGAGCGCGGCAGCCAGATCGTGAAGGTCTTCGAGAATGAGCGCCGAGGCATCCTTGAGTTGCAGAGCCTGCGCAGTGTCGACCACGTCCGTCGAGGTGAGGCCATAGTGGAACCAGCGCGACTCGGGACCGACGTGCTCGGCGACGGCCGTGGTGAAGGCGATCAGGTCGTGGCGAATCTCGGCTTCGATCTCGAGCGCTCGCTCGGCGAGCTTCGCAGGGTCGATCTGGCTGCCGCGTTCGCGGATGGCGCGTGCGGCCTCAGCCGGAACGATGCCGGCTTCCGAGAGCACTTCGCTGGCCGTGGTCTCTACTTCGAGCCACTTGCTGTACTTGTTGGCGTCGGTCCAGATCTGGCCCATGCGGGGCCGGGTATAGCGGGCGATCAATGCGAATCCTCCTGAAGTGCAAACCCTGGTCTACAAACCCTGGTGCGTAAGAATGTTGAGCGGTGGATACCGGACTATCCATTGTATCGTTCCCGCATCCAAGGGAATGATGGGAGCTGGTCGCCCACAGGGAAGTGCTAGGAAAGGGGATTTATGTCCGACGTGGTTACAATTGCGCGCTTCAACGAGCCTTTGGAGGCCGAAATGGCCCGGCTGCGGCTGCAATCGGCGGGAATTGAGACATTTCTTTCAGGCGAAAATGCGCGGATTCTCGAGCCAGGCCTCGGCCCGCTGCAATTGCAAGTCAGCGCCGAAGATGAAGCGGATGCGCGTGCACTGCTGGCCGATCCCGGACTGAAGGATGGTGATGTGATCGTCGAAGAGCTTTCGGATGCGGAGTAGATGTCCGAAAAGAAACAGCCCGGCTCTTAAAAGCCGGGCTGTTTCTTACCAGTTGAGCTTGGCCCCTGAAGGTTACTCGATCCTCAGGCCCTTTCAATTTTGCTGCGCTTCATGAACATCGTAGTAATAAAAGCTACATTTGCAGCAGCAATAAAGGCATATTCCTCGGAAAGATACCCTTGATATGGATAGATCGGGGGCGGGATGACCTTCGTGATGACAGCTATGAAAGTCAGACCAGCGACGCACTCAGCAACCCACGGCCATCTCCATGCAGTTAATGCCGAAGCAAGATACGCTGGCACTTGCACTAAATTGATGATGTAGATTTTGGGCAATGGACCAGCATCTAAAGCTAATATTCCCATCAAAAGCCAGAATGCTTTGATAAAGGTTATTGACAGCATCACCATACTAGCCATCACCAGAAATGACGACTCTATAAACCTACGCACATTGCTCACCATGGCGGGTGGCCCACTCAAGGCTTCCTTTGGTTTGAGTGGGGAAGAAGAATTTTCGAATATCGCGTTCCTTGCGGACTTTTGAGTCCATTCAAATCTTCAAAAAGATCTTTCGCCGGTACAGTACATACGTAGGCACCCAGCAGACCAGAACGAAGAGCAGCGAATAGAGCAGGGAAACGAAGGCCGGATTCCCGATCGCTTGCAGAACGGCTTTATAGGGGCCGGCGACGACGGACACTCCGGGGCGAAGCGGGAAGTTGTAGATCGCCGAGGCCAGCAACTCCGAAAGAACATAGGCAAAGATGGAGTTGCTGCCAAAGACCAGGAACGGCATTAACCAGCCGGGCTTGTTATTTGCAGATTCCGTTCGGTTCCTGCGCAGTTCGACAAGAGCCATGCTCAGAGCGAGCAGCAGCAGGCTGAGGCCGCCGGCGAAAAGCACGTAGGAGCTGGTCCAGAGCTTCTTATTGATCGGAAAGCTGAAGTTCCAGAGCACCCCGAGAGCAACGCTCACAGCTCCGGCGATGGCAATGTACTTTGTCTTTTCCGCAAGCGGACGTGTGGTGCGCAGCCAGATGCCGGTGATCATTCCCATCAGCGCAGTGCCGACGGCAGGCAGTGTGCTCAGGAACCCTTCAGGATCGCGCACGCGCTCGTAAAGGTGAGGCGCGGAGAAGATATGGCGGTCGAGCCAGGCAACAAGGTTGCGGTCTGGGTCATTGATGGGGATCTCATGCGTCGGGATGCCATATCCGGGAACCGGCACATAGCGCATCAGTATCCAGTATCCAAGCAGGCAGCCGACGGCTACGGCAACCTTGCTCCGCCACCCCGGGCTGATGAGATAGAAGACAGAAATGATCAGGTAGCAGATGGCGATACGGGGCAGCACGCCATAGACGCGCCACGTTGCGAGGTGGAAGTAGGGAAAGTTGTTCACCACCTGGCCGAAGGCGAAGAGGATGACGGCGCGCTTGAGCGCGTGCAGAAGGAGTGAGGCGCGCGAGGCTCCCTGCGCGAGGCGGGCCTGCGTCGAGAAAACTGTCGAAATCCCAACCAGAAAGAGAAAGGTAGGGAAGACCAGGTCGGTAGGAGTGAACCCATTCCAGGCCGCGTGCTTCAGCGCCCAGTAGGCGCGGTCGCCGTCGCCATTGTTGTTGACGAGAATCATGAACCCGATCGTGAGGCCGCGAAGAGCGTCAATCGAGACGATGCGGGGCGGTTTGGAGGCGGAAGCGGTGACGGTGGCCATGGTGTGTGCTGTCGTATCCGATCTGAGGAAGATGCCTGGCTCGTTGCGATTCAGAGTATCAGGAGAAATTCAAGGCAGCAGTTGCAGCTCGCGCGCGACCTCTGTTGCCTGCAGGTAGGCATCGCCGTGAGGCTCAGCCGGGAAAGATTCCGTCGCATGGTTCCACTGGTCGCCCACGGTAAACCAGTCAATGGGGCGAGGCGGCTGGCCGGATGTGAGCGACGCATCGAGCGAATCGAAATACAGCTTCCAGCGTGGCTGGTAATACGAGTTGATCAGGCCGGACCAGTCCTTATCGGCATATTCATGGAGGTCGCCGTCGTCGCTGGCCTTGCGGTCACCCCACGTGGTGAGAATGGAGCGCGCGTCGAAGTTGAGGCGGATCAGTTCCTCAGGGGAAGACGCCCACTGCGGTACCCAGGAGAGCCAGCGTCCGAGCAGGAACCACTGGTTGGTCGCGAGCAGCGCGTCTTCGAGCTGCATCCGTTGCAGCCACTCAGAGGTGAGGCGATCAAATTCAGCCTTGTCCTTGCGTTCGTAAGCGGATTTGATCTGGGGCAGGAGCGTGCGTGCGCTGTTGGCGAGAACCTGGCGGGCGACATCGACGAGATCGTACTGATAGGTACTGCTTGAGCGTAGAGCCGGTGCCACCTGCAGCAGCTCGGTGAGTGCCGAATTCAGGTCGGATGGGTTGTAGCGCAGCTCGTCGGGCGAAGGGCCGGCAGCATGGGTTGTATCGAGCGATGGCTGCGCATTGAAGAGGGAGTCCGCTGCGGCGTCGCGCTCACCATGCCCGTTCACACCGTCGGCACGATAGCCGTACGCGGTGTGGAGAAGTACCTGCCAGGCGGCACGGGCGTGAGGGTCGTCAGCACCGTAGCGCCGGTGGGCATACTCGCCGAACCAGTTTTCGAGATCGACCGGCTCTTGATGCCACGCCATCTCGGTGTAAAGATCGAAGGCCGCCGGGTTGGTGTCCACGCCTTCGGTGAAATACGCGATGCCGCGGATACCGCTGCCGGGCTTTGCGGCCATCTCGGGCAGGCGGACGGCATAGTCGTAAAGCGGCGCGCCGAGCGTGGTGCGGCCACCGAACTCCCATAATCCGCCGAAAAGCCAGGGCGCATGGCGAAACTCTTCGTCACGATTCTCGCGCGGGGTGCGGCCCTGCTCGATATCGGCAATGAGGATGCGGCTCGTATCCAGTTCGGAGAGAAGCGCGGTGGAGGGTTTACGCTGCCACGCCATCATGAACCAGACCGCGTCAGGCCGCGATTGCGCAAGGGCATCCTGCACCGCCTTCGCGCCGGCGCCTTCAGGCACATCGCCCGCGGTGCCGCCCTCCTGAAAGATGTTCATGTCGTAGAGAGGGGCGTCGCCGAAGAGCTCATGCTGATGCCGATAGTACGAGGCAGCAAGCTTGGCGAACCATGGGTCGCGTGGGTCAATCCATCCGGGTCGTGTGAAGCCATTCCATTCGCCCTGCGGAATGACGTGTGCGCCGGCATGGCGAGCGGCGAAGTCGGCGGGGACAATGCCGTAGTAGCCCGGCAGGACGGGAGCAATGCCGAGGCGGCGAAGTGAGGTGAGGATGCGTTTCGCGGAGTCCGCGCGCTTGTGCAGGAGCTCGAGCGAAATGGGCTCATTGAAGCAGCACATGTTGCCCATGAGCTGCCAGTTCTGGTGTGCAGGCTGGGTAATCCAGCGGCGAATATCTTCGTCCGAGTAGCCGGCATCGCGGAAGGTTTCATAGAGGACAAGATCGGTGCCTCGCTCGATGAGAACCGCATTGATGCCGCTCATGGCCAGAACGTCGATCTCGCGCTGCCAGCGGACATTGTCCCAGTAGGGCGAGGAATAGCCGTCCACATTTTCATTCAGAGCGTAACGCCAGGGATAAAGCGTGGGCTTTTGGATGGGCTCAGCCGGTGCATGCAAGATCAGGCTGCGGGCTCCGATCTGGAGACCGTTTGGCGAAACCTGGAGGTGAGCCACGTATTTGAGATACCAGTTCACGCCAAAGAGCAGTGTCGGTGTGGTGGCGGCTTCGACGCGAATGTGGCCGTCCGTTCCGCTGATGCGGAAGCCATCCTGAGGCGCAGGCTTCAGGACGAGTGTGAACTGGGGTGCGAGAGCAGGCATCAGCCTTTGCAGCACTTCCTGTGCGGCCTGCGTGGACGGGCTTGTCGGGGCTGCGAGAGCAACGGGAAGCAGGGCAGTGCAAAGGATGGCAACGATACCAAAAGATGACAGAGAAAAGAGTCGGCGGAAAGCCATGGGTATCACTGTATCGAAGAATGCGCGGGCCTGGGTGGATAAGCGACGAACATTGGCAGGGATGGTAGCCTACCAACGATGAAGTTGAAACTTGCTGCCATCCGTTCGGGTACCGAGCCCATGGGGAGCCTTCCCGGAGGCTCCTTTCACCGCTGGATCGATCCACCGCTGGTGTGCCCGAAATGCGATGTGACGTATAACGTGGCAGCGGAGTGGGACCACGCTGTGGACAGATTTTTCGAGGACCAGGCTGGGCCTCTGATCCGCTTGCTGAAGAAGACGATTATTCTTGGCCACGCGCACGGGCACAGAATGACGCACCTCGAGACCTCGGGTGTAGTCGTAACGGCTGTGACGTCTGAGGGCGTGGTGCGGCTGGGGTAGAACTCGGTTGTATCCACGGAGACCACCTGATCCCTGCAGGAACAACTGAGATATTGTCATGCCTCCACTGCGCAGTATTCTGCTCAGTCCCCCATCCCCGGGCCCGGCGTTATCTCAGAAATAGGGCAGCCATGCTAGTGACCACCACCGCCACGCGCCTGTCCGGGTAGCTTCGGTGGCTTGCGCATGATGAAGGGCAGCGGGATCAGGCAGGCGATAGCCATGCTGAGGGCCCAGAATGCGTTCTGGTAGCTCAGCATCGATGACTGCCGTAGCAGCATTTGATAAGCCTGTCCCGTGGCGAGCGAGGCCGCCTGATCCGCATTCTGGCCGAGATGCATGAGCGCGGTTTTCGTCGAATCGAGAAAATGCGTATAGGCGGCGCTGCCCTGGACGACGTGTCCTGCGAGATCGGACTGGTGTGTCTGCTGCGTGCGCTGGATGAACGTGGTCAACATGGCGGTGCCCACCGATCCGCCGAGATTACGCGCAAAATTCGAGAAGCTGGAGATCTGGTTGTTCTTGTCTCGTGGAACGCCGACGTAGTTCAGCGTACTGATGGGAATGAAGACGAAGGAAAGCCCCATCACCTGGAACATGCGCCAGAGCACGATGGTGCCGAAGCTGACATCGAGATCGAGACGCGTGAGGTTATAGAGTCCGGCGGCGGTGATGAAATAACCGATGGCGACGAGAAGGCGCGCGTCGATCTTGCCGCTGCCCACAAGGCGGCCTGCAACGGGCATCATGAACATCAGTACGACTGCGCCGGGAGAAAGCGCCATGCCCGCACGCTCGGCCGTGTAGCCCATCAGCGATTGCAGAAACTGGGGAATGAGCACGGTCGACCCGAAGAGCACCATGCCGAGGATGAACTGTAGAAAGACGGCCGTGCCGAAGTTGCGGTTGCGTAGCAGCTTCAGATCGACGATGGGATCGGGATGTCGCCACTCCCACCAGATGAAGAACAGCAGCGCGCATGCGGCCAGGATCGCGAAGAGCGTGATGTGCGGATCGCCGAACCAGTCTTTTTCCTGGCCTTTATCGAGAACGACTTCCAGGCAGCCGACACCGACAGTGACAAGGCCGAGTCCCATGGTGTCCACGCGGCCAAGGGTCTGCTTCTTCGCCTTCAGATACGGCGGGTCCTCGACCATGCGCTGGCTGAGATACATGGAGAGCAAACCGACCGGGACGTTGATGAAAAAGATCCAGTGCCAGTTGAAATTGTCGGTGATGTAACCGCCGAGCGTGGGACCGATCGCCGGAGCGCAGACCACCGCCATGCCGTATACCGCGAAGGCCTGGCCGCGTTTGGCAACGGGGAAGGTATCGGCGAGGATGGCCTGTTCGCTCGGGGCAAGACCGCCGCCTCCAATTCCCTGCAGAATGCGGGCGAGGATCAGGATCGGTAGCGTAGGCGCAAGTCCGCAGAGCATCGAGCAGACCGTGAACAGCGCCACGCAGGCCATGTAGAAACGTTTGCGTCCGAAACGCGCCATCAGCCAGCCGGAGATAGGCAGGATGATCGCGCTGGAAACGAGATAGCTGGTGAGGACCCAGGTGGCCTCTTCCTGGCTGGCGCCGAGCGATCCGGCGATGTGCGGCAGCGCGACATTGGCAATAGAGGTGTCGAGGACCTCCATGAACGTGGCAAGTGTGACGGTGAGAGCAATGGCCCACGGGTTGTGGGCGGGCTTCCAGTCATGAATATCCGGGGGCTGCTGGGGCAAAGCGATCCTCGCCGGAAGATGCCGGCCTTGAAGAAAAGTCGTTAGGCTAGATGGATTTTATCGCAGTAAAGTTGCAGAAATTTGCACGGGTCCACAGCGTCCGGTTTCGGACGATCATCATGAAAAATGAACAGCGTGCGCAGACGAGGCATGGAGGAGAAACGCATTTTCAACACTTTGAGGTGGCCTGGTTTGGCATTACGGATGCACTCACCTCACTGCCCCTCAAGGAGAGATATGCACGCCATTTTGAGCGATATCCGATTTGCACTCCGTCAGCTTCGCCGCGCGCCCGGTTTTGCCGTCACCGCTGTGCTGACACTGGCCCTGGCGATCGGGGCGAACTCGGCCATCTTCACGCTCCTCCATCAGGCGCTATTGCGGGCGCTGCCCGTGCAGAATCCTGCGCAGCTGGTCGTGCTGAGTTTCGCCGGCGGAGCCTCCGGCCATGTCCATGACGAAGGCGGCGACACTCCGGACCGCATGCACTACTTTACGTATGCCGACTACACGGAGTTGCGCGATCGCAACGCGGTGCTGAGTGGACTCGCGGCATCGGAGCCGCTGACACTCGGAGTGAAGTGGGGTGAGCAGGCCGAACAGGCGAGCGCGGAGATTGTCAGCGGTAATTACTTCCAGATGCTCGGAGTGCAGGCAGCCGCAGGCCGGTTGCTCGAAATGTCCGATGACACCGCTCCCGGCGCGAATTCCGTGGCTGTGCTCAGCTTCGATTATTGGAAGCGGCGGCTGGGTGAGACTCCGGTAGCAGGAAAGACGCTGTTGATCAATGGCCATCCCTTTACCGTGCTGGGCGTAGCTGCACCAGGCTTCCACAGTATCGTGTGGGGGCGCACGCCGGAGATCTGGGTGCCGCTGAGCATGCAGAAGACCGTCGAGCCGGATTGGGATTATCTGACCGATCGCAGTAACTACTGGCTGACGCTGACCGGGCGGCTGAAGCCCGGAGTGACGGCGGTACAGGCCGAAGCAGCGATGAATCCGCTCTTCCATGCGATCCGGCTGGAGGATTTTCAGTTCCTGCGCAACCGTTCGGCCGCCGAACATAAGAGCTTTGTCGATCGCAGTCATTTGCATATCGATGATGGTGCTCGCGGCTTCTCCCCCATGCGCGATGAGCTGCGCACGCCGCTGACCATCGTGATGAGCATGGTGCTGCTGGTGGTCGTCATGACGGGCGTGAACGTGGCGAGCCTGCTGCTGGTGCGCGCCGCTACGCGCGTGCGGGAATTCTCCATGCGGTATGCCTTGGGAGCTACGAATACGCAGGTCGTCCGCCAGCTGCTTGCCGAGGGGCTGCTGCTGAGTCTGCTGGGGGCGCTGGTGGGACTGTTGCTGGCGCCGCAGGTGCTGCGGGCATTGATCGCCTGGATGGCAGGACGGACGCCCGAGGCGTCGCCCTTCACTGCGGAGATCGACTGGACGGTGATGGCATTTGCCGGTGGCGTGACGCTGTTCGTCGGATTGATCTTCAGCTTGGCGCCGGCGCTCCAGTTCTGGAATCCGCGTCTCGCAGAGTCGCTGAAACAGCAGGTCGGCACAGGGACCGGCGCCGCACTGCGCTTTCGCAAAACCTGCGTGATGCTGCAGATTGGTTTCAGCCTCCTGCTGCTGATTGGAGCGGGATTATTTGTGCGTACAGTGCAGAATCTGAAGGCCACGAATCCGGGTTTTGCCACCGACCACGTTCTTTCCTTCGATCTGACGCCCGAACTCGCGGGGTATCCGGAGGCCGAAGTGCCTGCGGTGGAGAAGCAGGTGCTCGATGCGCTCGCGGTCGTTCCTGGGGTAAAGTTCGTGGGCGCGACCAACGATGCCGATCTGGTTGGGAATGGGGTTTCGGGCGATGTCTCCGTGCCAGGCATGGGCCCGAAGAACGACGATTTCGATTCCGAGCTGCCATGGGTGAGCGACAGCTATCTGCAGACTCTCGGTGTGCCGCTACTCGCGGGACGGTATTTCAATAGCGGAGACACCGCCAGCTCCGATCACGTGGTAATCGTGAATGAGAAATTCGCCAAGCGCGTCTTCGGCAGTGCGGCCGCTGCGCTCGGACACCACATGACCCGCCCGTTCAAGCCAGGAGATCCTGCCGGTGGCTGGAACATCGTCGGTGTGGTCGGGGACGTGCGGCATGAAACTGTGCGTGACAACCCGACTGTGACGGCCTATCGCCCCTTTCTGCAGGCGGATCGGCCTGACAGCCTCACAATCTATGTCCGGACCTGGCAGTCGCCGGACACCGCCTCGGCATCCATCCGCGAAGCTGTGCGCCGTGTCGATAGCCGGTTGATTGTGGAGGACATCGCCACGCTCGATACCCGTATCGACGACAGTCTTTCGAATGAGCGGGCGATTGCGCTGCTGGCCGCAAGCTTCGGCATCCTTGCGGTGGTCATGGCCGGAATCGGCGTCTACGGCATTCTGGCCTACACGACGGCCCAGCGCACACGCGAGATCGGAATCAGAATGGCATTGGGTGCGCGCCGCGGAACGGTGGTGGGGCTCATCCTGCGCGAGGTGTTGATCCTGGCAGGCATCGCCATTGTGGTGACCGTGCCGCTGGCGCTGCTGGCATCGCGGGCGCTCCGCAGCCAGCTCTACGGGGTTTCTGCGTCCGATGCGGCCGTGTATAGCTTGGCGGTGCTGGTGATCGGCGGTGTGGCGCTTCTGGCCGCCTTGCTGCCGGCGCGAAGGGCGGCGTCCATCGAACCTTCGCGGGCGCTGCGCAACGAGTAGAGTCTTTCATCTATCCAAAGCCCATGGATGCCGAGGCTCGCAATTGCGGCGGGCCTCGGATCATCTATCGAAGTCTTCGGCCCATGGATGAAACACGCTGTAGCACGTCAGTCAGCGACAGGGACGCTTTCACGCAGCGCGGCGCGATGACCGCTGGCGACCGCTCCTGTGTTGGGAGCGAGGCGCAGTGCATCGACGAGCGAGAGCAGTACGAGCACTGAGACCAGCAGCATGGCAAAGTGGAAGTCATGGAGCGAAGGCTGCGGCAGGTGCTCGCCGCGGAACCATCCCGACGCGCGGACAAGCGCTGCGCCCGTCGCCACTCCCATGCTGCCGGAGAGCTGGACAACCGCGGAGAAAAAGCCATTGGCGCGGCTCATATGTGCGGGCGGGATGTCGGCATAGGCGAGTGTACTGATGGCGGTAAATTGCAGCGAGCGCAGTGCTCCGTGCGCAAAGAGTACGGCGCTGATGATCCAGGGCGACATCTCGGGCATCAGGATGGCGCAGAGTGCGACGGACGCAGCAGCCAGAACCCCATTGACCAGCAGCACCTTGCGGAAGCCGAAGCGGCGCAGGATCGGAATGACCAGGGATTTCATGGTCAGGTCGCCGGCGAAGAGCACCAGCAGGTAGAGGCCGGCGTGAAAGGCGTTGAGGCCGAAGCCGATCTGAAACATGAGCGGCAATAGAAACGGCAGCACGCTGACGGCAACCCGGAAGAGCGATCCGCCATAAATTGACTGCGCAAAGCTGGGCAGGCGCAGGGAGATGAGATCGATCAGCGGGAAGTCGGCATGGCGCGCGGTGAGGACAGCAAGCGTGCCGGAGACGAGGCTGATCGCGAACAGGATCAGGGCAAGATGGAAGTTGGCATGCTCCTGCGAGAGCGCCTCGAGTGCGTAAACGAAGAGCGTCGAGGCAAGCCCTGCGAGCAGGAAGGTGCGCCAGTCGAAGGAGTGCCGGGTCTCGGCCCGCTCATTGGCGATCCAGAGCACGGTGAGGATGAGAGCCGCCACGCCGAGCGGGGCATTGAGGAAGAAAATCCAGCGCCAGCTCCAGTAGGTGGTGATGAAGCCGCCGAGAGGCGGTCCGATGATCGGAGCGGAGAGTGCGGGCCAGGTGATGTAGGCGATGGCCTTGGCCAGGTCTTCCTTGGGCGTGGCGCGGAGAACGATGAGGCGGCCGACAGGGACCATCATGGCTCCGCCGATGCCCTGCAGGATGCGGGCAAGGACAAACTCCGTCACGCCGTTTGACAGGCCGCAGAGAATCGAAGCCAGCGTGAAAACCGTGATCGCGGAAGCGAAGACGGAGCGCGAGCCCATGCGGTCGGCCATCCATCCGCTGATAGGGATGAAGACGGCGAGCGTGAGCATGTAGGCGGTCATGCCGATATTGAGGCTGACGGCCGAAGCGTGAAGGGCGTGGCCCATCTGGGGCAGGGCCGTGGCAATGATCGTGCCGTCGAGCAGCTCCATGAACATGGCTGCGGCGACAAGGCTGGTGACGAAAACGGGCCGGACGCGCGACGGTTGGTAGGAAATAGGGGACGAGGTGCAGTCGTCGGGGTTCGATGGCGCGTCTCTTCTCATTCGCTCCTCTCTATTGTCCTATATGTGCATGAGGAATCAGAGAAACTGCGCGGACTAGGAATCAGAGAGACGGCGATAAAGAGATATTTGCTGGCACTGGCAGCGGTTTCGAATCGATAAGACGATTCAGGCTGCAACCGGGCGCGGTTTTCGGCTGAGCAGATAGAAAACGGCTCCCATGGCGAGAATAGAGCCCATGCCCGCAATGCCGAGAATACGAAGCACCGCGACGGTATAGCGTCCCTGGCTGGGCGAGTAGCTGCAGCAGTAAAGCAGGACAATATCCGAGAGCGAGCCGATGCGGCGGTTGCTGGCCTCAATCAGGGCCAGACGAAGGTCGCGAGGCTGGTATTCGATGCCGGAGAAATATTTCGACAGGCGGCCATCCGGCGTCGCGATCATGATGACGCTGGAGTGGGCGAACTGATCCATCTTGCCGTCGGGGCCGGGAACGCGGACAAAGTGAAATCCGGTAGCTGAAGCCAGCGCATCGATGGCGGGCTGCCGGCCGGTGAGGAAATGGACATGGTCCGCGGCACCCGGGGTGCCGAGCATGGTGGCGATATGGGCCTTTGCCTCTGCGGCATCGGCTGGCGTGTCGTCAGGATCGATGCTCGTCACGAGAATGTCGTATTCGTCACCGGGATGGAAGCCGGTCTGGCGCAAAGCCTGCGCCATCCCATGCAGCACCTGCGGGCAGAGCATGCCGCACTTGAAGTAGACCTCGGCGAGCACCACAGGCCGCTGGTGGAAATAGTCGCCCAGGGTGACAGCCTTGCCGGTCGAATCGATGAATTGCGCGTTGAGCGGAAGCTGCGTCCCGAGACGCTGGTCGATGCCGGCATTTTGCAAATAGCTTGGCTTGTTCTGCGCAGCAGCTCCCAGCGGCTTGTCTGCGGAGTACTGCGCGAGGCAGGGATTCGCGGCGGCAAGGGAAGTCAGGGCCGCGAGCAGGACAGCAAAAAACGGGATGACTCGGCGGGGACGCAACATGTCGGCACCAGCATACGCCTGTGAGGGGAGCTGCTGCAGGTGGCCGAGGGCTTCCACCTGCAGCAGCGAAGCTTACTCTCCGTCGGGAGGCAGAGGCTGGAGCTCGACCGTGCGTCCGGTTGCGGCGGAGTGGCGTGCCGCATCGAGGATCTGAACGACGGTGACGTTCGTGGGCAGGCTGGTGAGGTCATGGCCGGGATCGAGCTGGCGGCGGACGACAGCAGCGAGATAGTGAAGAGAGGTGTCTTCGGGAGACTTGAGCGGATCGGCGGTGAATTCTTCCTCGGGAGTATTCTCCGCGGTGCGCAGCTTCACTTCTTTCGAGTTCACGGCAATCGCATAGGCCTTTGTCCCGTAGACTTCCATATCCTTACGCGAAAAGGTCCAGTTCCAGGACGGCATGAGCACGGCCTGGGTGCCGGGATAACGCAGGATAATCGTGGCGTCGTCATCCACACGGGGATACGTCCCAGGCTTGTCGGTCTGCGCGGAAGCCGTTACGGAGATGGGCGCCTTGCCCTGCATGAGAACGGTCATGAGATCGGCTCCATAGCAGCCGAAGTCGTAGAGTGCGCCCGCGCCGTTGAGAGCGGGATCGGTGAGCCACTTGAGAAACTCGGGCTGAACACCGATTTCTGCCGGCCCTTGGTGCCCGTCATGGACGACCACTTTGCGGACATCGCCGAGCTTGCCCGAGGAAGCCATATCGAGCACAGCCTTGTTGCTCGCATACCAGGTGGTTTCGTAGTTCACGAGAACCTGGATGTGGTGTTCGCGGGCCAGGTGGCGGATGGCGAGAGCATCGTCAAGGGAGATCGCGAGTGGTTTTTCGACCATGACATCCAGGCCGAGGCGGGCCGCGGCTTCGATCACGTGGCGGTGCTCGCCAACCGAGGTATAAACCAGCAGCGCCTGCGGATGGGTGGCCGCAACGGCCTTATCCAGGTCGGAATAAAAGAGGCTGGACGGAAGCTGGAAGTTCTTCTGTGCTTTGGCTTGCAGAGCAGGATCGGGATCGACGACGGCAACCAGCTGCGCGTCGTGTTGCCTGGAGAAAGCAGAGAGAAAGCCATCCACATGGCCATGTTCGAGTCCGACAATGGCAACGCGCACAGGTTCAGAAGTCTGTTGGGCGTGGAGCGCCGTCAGGTGAAAGCTGGATGCCAGGGCAAGGAGAGTGGAAGAGAGAAGAATCGCATGGCGTCGCATAGCAGCGACCATCTTAGCCGAGCGAATGGACTTTATGGAAACGTTACCGCACGGGAGGCAGGACAACGGGCCAGGGCTGGCCCGCCGGGACTCAGGATTGCGAGGGCTCGCCGTCGAGCATGTGGAGCTCTTTGCCGGGCTTGAAGCGAACAGCCTTACCCGGGGCGATGGTGACTTCGGCGCCAGTACGGGGATTGCGGCCGATGCCGGTTTTGCGAGGGCGCACGTTAAAGACGCCGAAGCCGCGCAGCTCGATGCGCTGACCGTTGGCAAGGGCCTTCTTCAGGCTTTCGAAGACGGTATCCACAGCAGCCTCGGCCTTGACGCGGGGCAGGCCGGTTCGCTCGATGACGTGATGAATAATGTCCTGCTTAATCAAGATGTTCACCCGGAATTCGGATTTGCCTGCGTATGCCTCTCGGCTGGAGTGATGCTAGAAAGCTTTGCGCCTGTTGTCAACGCATCGGCTGTCTCGTAAGATGCAATTTTTGAAGCAAATATCACAGAACCCCGGTAGCTCATGATGAGGTTTGCCGGCAAGGAGCAGTTTCTTGGCCATTAAGAGTGACCGTTGGATTCGCGAACAGGCGACGAAGCACGGAATGATCTCGCCGTTTAGCGAGAAGCAGGTACGGGAGGGAGTGATCTCGTATGGGCTCTCCTCCTACGGTTACGACCTGCGCGTATCGAACGAATTCAAGATCTTCACCAACGTGAACAGCGCGATCATCGATCCGAAGAACTTTGACGAGCGCTCGTTTGTGACGGTCGAGGCTGACTCGGTGATCGTGCCGCCGAATTCCTTCGCCCTGGCGCGTTCGATCGAATATTTCAAGATTCCCCGGGACGTCCTGACAATCTGCGTCGGCAAATCGACCTATGCGCGTTGTGGAATTATCGTGAACGTAACCCCCTTCGAACCGGAATGGGAAGGCTACGTAACGTTGGAGATTTCGAACACAACGCCTCTTCCGGCGCGTGTCTATGCAAACGAAGGCTTGTGCCAGATACTCTTTTTCCAGTCTGACGAGCCCTGCGAGGTCAGCTATGCCGATCGTCGAGGGAAATATCAGAAGCAGCAGGGAATTGTACTTCCGAAGCTCTAATCTGCCGCAACGTAAGGACATTGCGATGAGTACGAACGCTCCGGAAGAAGGAGCTTTGCGGATTGGCTTACTGGACTTTGAGCCGATCCGGATTGCCGGGCTTGAAGATGTTCTGGGCGAGCTGCCGCATCTGCAGGCCGTGCCGACAACTCTGGAGGTAGCGATGGAAGACGAGTCGCTGCCTCTGATTCTTGTCGGACTCCGCGATCCACTGGATTCTTTCGAAACGCTGGCCCGGCTGAAGGCCAGGCGCCCGGCCGTCAAGCTCATCCTGATGGGTGCGGAGGCCAACGAAGAAACAATCATCAGCGCCATCGCTGCCGGTGCCAAGGGATACCTGGAAGAGACGGTGACCCCGGCGCAGGTGACCCACTGCATCGAGGTGGTGCAAAGCGGTTCGATCTGGGCGCCGCGGAAAGTGCTGTCGAAATTCGTGGACCGGATGCTGCATACGACCGAGAAGCGGGTGCTGCGGCATCATTTCACCTTTACCGAGCGGGAGCAGGAAGTGCTGCGCCTCCTGGTAGCGGCACGTTCTAACCGGGAAATAGCCCAGAGCCTGGGAATCGAAGAAAGAACGGTCAAGGCTTATGTCGGCCGGTTGATGCGCAAAGTTGGCGTCCAAAACCGAATAGCCCTTTCGATTCATGCAGCTAGCCGGGTTTTTGGATTGGAAGAATGAAGCTTTTGCATCCCTCAAAAGTTATGTAGATTGTGGTTACTTAAGCCCACTGTACCCATGTTACCTTGCGGTCTCGTTGGTAACGCTCTAAAACGTTACTAGCAACAACGCAGATCTGGGGAACGGGGCTGGTGGCGCAGGTGACTGTGATCTCACAGCCCCTCTTTTTTGCTCCTGCCAGCGCTCCGGGATCTGTCATCCCTCTCTTCCTCTGGAATGTTCACCCGGGCGGTGCTGCATGCCCATCCGGAACTACTCGGACATTGCGGCTTTCTGAAGCCCTCTCAACCTTCTGGCAAAAGGCTGCATCTATCTACCCGTGCTTGGATGGTCAGGACGGAGGAATATCCTTTTGGTTTCCGGCCTCCCCGTTCCGGGCAAAAAGAATTTATAGTGTGTGCGCGTCAGTAGAGGAACAAACAGGTTTGCCAGGAGAAGATAAATCGTATGAAGAAAATGCTAGTTCTACTCTGTCTTGCGGGTGCGTCCCTGTCCGCGTTTGCCGCCAGCGACAAGGCCACCATCAATGACCGCCTGGAAAAGTCGCGGATGATTATCGACGAATTGGCTAAGACTCCCGATCGTGGGATTCCTGACGGCATCATCAAGCAGGCCACCTGCGTGGCCGTGGTGCCGAGCCTCAAGAAGGGTGCGTTTATCATCGGTGGCCAGTATGGCCAGGGTGTGGTCACCTGCCGCACCGGCCACGGCTGGAGCGCGCCGGCATTCATTCGCATGGCCGGCGGTTCGGTAGGCTTCCAGATTGGTGGTCAGGGCACAGACTTGGTGCTCGTTGCCGTGAATGGCAATGGCATGCAGGACTTGCTCAAGAGCAAGTTCAAGATCGGTGGCGACGCAGCTGCCTCAGCTGGTCCGGTAGGACGCAATGCCCAGGCCGGAACCGATTGGAAGCTGAACTCCGAACTCCTGACCTATTCGCGTAGCAAGGGCCTGTTCGCGGGCATTGATCTGGATGGTACTTCGGTCAGCCAGAACACCGATGACACGGATGCTTTTTACGGTTCGCCGCATCCGTTTGAGCAGATCCTGAAGGGCAATATTCCGGCTCCTCCGGCTGCGCTGCCGTTCCTGCGTGCGGTTCGCAACTACTTCCACGCAGCTCAGTAAAACCTTGGTTCCTCTCAACGAGAAAGGCCGGGCAAGATTGCCCGGCCTTTCTCGTTTTATTTGCGGCAGCTATTTCGGATCGACCCAGCCACCGTAGCCCTGAGTCAACGATGCGGCGGCTTCCGGACCCCAGGTGCCGACCTTGTAGGGCAGCGGATCGCCGTGCGCGGCGAAGATGGGATCGATGATGCGCCAGGATTCGGAGACGTAGTCCTCGCGGGCGAACCAGGTCTGATTGCCCTGCATCGCGTCCTGCAGAAGCTCCTCGTAAGCCAGGAGATTGGCAGTACCGCAGCCCTGGTTGGCCGAGAGCTCGACCATACAGCCACGCAGACGGTCGCCGGCTTCCTTGACGGAGCCACCAATCGCGATCAGCGGTTCGGGGCTGAGGCGGAAGCGAACGTAGTTCTGCGGCGGAACCGACTCGGAGAAGACCGGAGGGGTCTGGCGGAACTTGGCAACCACCTCTGTCGCGGTAATGGGCAGATTCTTCCCGGTGCGGATGAAGAAGGGCACATCGCGCCAACGCCAGGAGTTGATCATCACCTTGAGGGCGGCGAAGGTCTCGACCTGTGAGCCGGGCTTGACGCCGGGTTCATCGTGGTAGCCCTCGAACTGGCCGAGGACGACATCTTCACGGCGGATGGACTGCACGCTCTTGAGAACCTTGACGCGTTCATCGCGGAGAGCTTCGACGTCCGGACACGGCGGCGGCTCCATGGCGATGTTGCTGAGCAGCTGCATGAGGTGGTTCTGGACTACGTCGCGGAGTGCGCCCACGCCGTCGTAGAAAGAACCGCGGCCCTGAATGCCGAACTGCTCGGCCATGGTGATCTGCACGCTCTCGATGTACTGGCGATTCCACACCGGATCGAGGAAGGCGTTGGAGAAGCGGAAGTAGATCAGGTTCTGAACCGCGTTCTTCCCCAGGTAGTGATCGATGCGGAAGATGTTGGGCTCGGGGAAGATTTCGTGGATGGAGCGGTTCAGCGCGTAAGCCGACTGTTGATCGTTGCCGAAAGGCTTTTCGACGACGACGCGCGCGCCTTCTGCGGAACCGGAATCCTTGAGCTTGCGGATAACCTCGATGAAGAGGCTGGGAGGAATCGCAAGATAATGCAGCGGATGCTGCGCGTTGCCCAGCTCCTTGCGAACCTTCTGGAAGGTGCTGATATCGGCGTAATCGCCGTCGACATAGCGGAGGCGGCTGCTGAGATCGGCAAAACCTTCGGGGTCGAGACCACCGTGCTTTTCGACGCTGTCCTTGGCGCGGGCCTTGAGCTGATCAAGATTCCAACCCGCTTTGGCTACACCGATTACGGGTCCTTTGAGCTTGCCGCGCTTGGCGAGGCGCTGGAGTGAGGGGAAGATCTGCTTGTAAGCAAGGTCTCCGGTGGCGCCGAAGAACACTAGGGCGTCCGACTGGGGCTGATCCATGTATCCGACCTTCTTTCCATGCGTGTGAAGTAATGCTGAGATCTAACAGGTCCATGGCCGAACGGCGGCCTGCAGGGACTCATCAATATCTATTTTAGAGATGCATGAGCGCTTGCGGGAGTCGCATACGCGGAATCTTGAGGAAGGAAAGCTGCAAATGTGAAGAAAGCGTTGCGCAGCTAGGTACGCAGCCGCGCTTTGCAGAATGCGGAGCTCTGCTTGTCGCCTAGTCTAAAGAAGGAGCCCCGTTCGTTGGCGGCGAATTTATCTCAAGGAGATTTGCATGGCAGAAAGTATCAAGAAGGCCAAAACTCCGGCAAAGCCCCGGAAAACCACAACGAAAAAGCAGGCGAGCCCGGAAGCAGCCAGGCCGAAGCCGACGCATGAAGAGATTGCGGAGCTGGCCAGGCGCTACTGGGCCGAGCGTGGCTGGAAGGATGGACACGCAGAGGAAGATTGGCTGCGTGCAGAGCGCGCATTGCTGGAACTGGCGTCTTGAAACGCCGCAGAAATTACTGAATGCGTTCAGTAATTTATCGAAAATTGATGAAGTGCGGGATGTGCCGGGCCGAGGCCCGGCTTTCTGCATTTCAGGAGTGCTTTCAGGCGGGGAGTTCGCGGCCAAGGTATTGAGCCAGCTCTTTCGGGCTGGCTGCGTGGGCATACGCCGTTTCAAGCGTGATGCGGCCGGATTGCACCAGGTCGGCGAGGGATTGCTCCATGGTCTGTAGTCCTTCCGCGCGGCCGGTTGCGACAAGGTGACGGATCTGGTGATCGTGTCCGGTTCGGATGAGATTGCGAACGCCGGGGGTGGCGAGCATGATCTCGACCGCCGGGAAGCGGTGCAGGCGATCGGCCCCGAGTACTAGCTGCTGGCTGAGAACGCCGAGCAGGCTGAGCGAAAGCTGCTGGCGTATCTGCTGCTGATGGCTGGCCGGCAGCAGGTCGAGGATGCGTGAGAGTGCCTGCGAAGCATCGTTGGTGTGCAGCGAGGAGAGCACGAGGTGGCCGGTTTCCGCGGCGGTAAGCGCAGCGGTCATGGTTTCGCCGTCGCGCATCTCACCGACGAGGATGATGTCTGGGTCCTGGCGGAGAACGGCGCGGACCGCATGCGCAAAAGAGGGCGTGTCACGGCCGACCTCGATCTGCTCGATGATGGCGTTGCGGTTTACGTGTTGATACTCGACTGGATCTTCGATGGTGATGACATGCTCATGACGGCGGGTGTTGACAAGGTCGAGCAGCGCGGCAAGCGTCGAGGTTTTGCCGCTGCCGGTTGGGCCGGTGACGAGGATAAGCCCCTGGCGCTTTTCTGCGAGCTGCCCGAGGCTGGCCGGCAGATGCAGGGAGTCGAGCGTGGGCACCTGCGCGGGTAAGAGCCGGATACTGGCGGCGAGGGTGCTGCGCTGGTAGTGGAAGTTGGCGCGGAAGCGGCCGATGGAGCCTCGCGAGAATGAGAGATCGATGGAGCGCTGCTCTTCGAGCTCGGCAGCCTGCGCAGGTGTGAGCACTCCCATCAGCATGAAGCGGAGATCCTCCGGGCTGAGTGCCTGGCTGTCCGGAGTGATGAGCGTGCCTTTGATGCGGAAGGTCGGAGGAACACCGGCTAGGAGCAGAAGATCGGAGGCGTTGCGCTGAGCGGCGAGCGCAAGCAGATGATCCAGGGATGGCCGGTCGTTGTATGTATTCGTCCGGACATCCGTACGGGGTTCGGGAGCACCGGTTTCGGGCCGGTCAGACAGGCTGGTGCGAGGGGGAGCGAGAGAAGAGCGGTTGAGCTGCTCGACCAGGCGGGAGAGCTCGTCATCGTATTGCGTCATGAGGCTGTACTCCAAAGCGGCGGCTGGCGAATGAAACACGCGGGCGCGAAATATCGTCCCTGTGATGATACCGACGGAACGAGGGAGACGTTTGCTCAGGGAGCGCCGTGCGCGGCGTATACACTGAGGGCTGCTTTTCATGATGCGAGAAAGACTGGAATACGGCGTTGTCTGGCTGCTGGTGACGGTGCTGGGCAGGCTGCCGCGTCCGCTGGCGCGGGCGATGGGAGCAGGCGTGGCGCGGCTGGCGCTGCGAGTGATGGGACGGCTGCGGAAAACCGGGTTGAGAAATCTGGAGCTGGCTTTTCCGGAAAAGAGCGAAGCCGAGCGCGAACGGATTTTGCGCGAGCTCTTCCGCAACCTTGGCTGGCTGATGGCGGAATTCTGCCTGATGCCGCGCTATACGCAGAAGAACGTCGGCGCGATCGCACATTACGAGGGCCTCGATCACTATCTCGCCGCGCAGGCCAAGGGCAAGGGGGTGCTGATTGTGACCGGTCACCTCGGCGCATGGGAGCTCTCGAGCTTCTACCACTCGCTGATGGGGCACCCCATGAGCATGGTCATCCGGCGCCTGGACAATGCGCGTGTCGATGCACTGGTGAACGGTATCCGCTGTCTCCATGGCAACAAGGTGCTGCACAAGGATGATTTCGCACGCGGCCTGATCGCGGCGATGCGGCGCGGTGAGACGGTGGGCATTCTGATGGACACGAATATGACCCCGCCGCAGGGCGTCTTCGTGCCCTTCTTCGGGCACATGGCTTGCACGGCATCGGGATTGGCGCGTGTCGCTCAGAAAACCGGCGCAGCAGTTCTGCCCGGCTTCATGCTCTGGGAAGAGCGCGAGCAGAAGTATGTGCTGCGCTTCGGTCCCGAGATCGAGCTGGTCGAGACTGGAGACACCGAGCGTGATGCGCTCGAAAATACGGCGCGCTGCACGGCGGTGATTGAAAGCTACATACGGCAATACCCAAGCCAGTGGCTGTGGGTGCATCGTAGATGGAAGACGCGGCCGGAAGGCGAGCCGACGCTGTATCCGCGGCGATAAACAACGAGGAATGGCATGACGCGATTGGTGCAACTGGCAGAGGTTCTGAAGACGGAGCTGCGCTTCGCCGAAGGCAGGGAAGAACTGCACATCTCGGGTGTGGCGGGTGCGAAGCGGGCCGGCGCAAGCGACCTTGTTTTTGCGGAAGATGCCGAAGCCCTCGAAGCGGCGCTGGCCTCGGCGGCGCTGGCAGTGATTGTGGCCCGGAAGATTGCTCCGGAGGAGAACCCGGGAAAAACACTGCTGGTGACGCCTCAGCCCAAGCTTGCCTTTGCACAGGCGGCACGGCTGCTGCGCGTACAGGATGAAGCGGCGGGTATACATCCGACCGCAGTGATTGCGCCTGATGTCGTGCTTGGTCGGCGTGTCTCCATCGGCGCTTATGCTGTGCTCGAGGCCGGCGTAAAAGTGGGCGATGACAGCCGTGTGGACGCGGGCGCAGTGCTGGGTGCTGGAGTGAAGGTCGGCCAGGGGTGTCGGATCTATCCCCGGGTTGTGGTTTATCCCGGCGTAGAGATGGGGGATCGCGTGGTGATCCATGCCGGCGCGGTGCTGGGCGGTGACGGCTTCGGCTACGTGCGCGACCGTGAGACCGGGGCGTATACGCAGTTTCCGCAGCAGGGGCGGTTAGTGATCGAGGACGACGTCGAGATCGGCGCGAACACGACCGTGGACCGCGGAGCGCTCGAAGAGACGCGGCTGGAGAAAGGCGTAAAGATCGACAACCTCGTCCACATCGGTCACAACGTGCGCGTGGGGAAGCATGTGGTCATCGCTGCGCAGACCGGCATCTCCGGCTCGAGCGAGATTGGCAATCATGCCATTGTTGGCGGGCAGGTGGGCATCGGCGACCACGCGACGGTGGGAGAGCAGGTGATTCTCGGCTCCGGCTCGGGTGTGCTGACGCACAAGAAAGTGAAGGGCGCGGGCGTAGTCTTCTGGGGACGGCCCGCTCGCCCCTTAAAGCAATACTTGAAGGAATTGGCGACGCTGGCAAAGCTCAGCCGCGGATAATGCAGCAGCAAAAAGCCAGCCATTTCCATGGCTGGTTTTTTGCTTAACGAGGAGTGTCGAGCGAAGGAAACGGCTCGCGCTTCATCGAGCCATCTCGCTGCTTCATGAGGATCTCGACCTTACCTTCCGCTTCTTCGAGTTCCTTTTTGCAAAGTGCAGAGAGCTGCACGCCTTCTTCGAAGATTTTTACGGAGTCTTCGAGGGGAAGATCGCCGCGCTCGAGCTGCGCGACGATCGTTTCCAGTTTCTTGAGCGATTCTTCAAAAGCTGCCATGGGGATTCCTAAGCGGTGATGGCCTGCGCGGCCGGAAGTTCTTCGACGGACTGCGGCTTTGGCAGAACATCCTTGATGGCTTCAATAGCGAGTGGATAGCGTCCGAATGGAGCGCTGACCTGCACGCCCTGGACCATCGGCATGGTAGCGGCGAGCATCTCCTGCGCAATTTTGATGCCTTCGGCGCGGGCGAGGTCGGGTGTCGCCGCCTGCTGCATGCGGAGCAGGATGCTGTCCGGCACGCTCACGCGCAGGTCGTTCTTCATGAATTCGGCGTTGCGCAGGCTGGTGAGAGGCCAGATGCCGGCAACGATGGGAATACGGAAGCCCTCGATGCGCTTGAGGAAGGCTTCGAGGATGCGGAGATCGAAAACCGGCTGCGTGATGGCGTATTCGGCTCCGGCCTCTACCTTGTAGGCGAAGCGGCGAATCTCGTTTTCAATATCCGGCACGCCTGGGTTGGCAGCAACGGCAATCGTCAGTCCCGTGGATGAGCCGATGGGATTGCCGCCAATGTCGAGGCCGTGATTCAGGCGCTGGACAATATTGACGAGACCGATCGCATCGACATCGAAGACCGCCGTGGCATCGGGATAATTGCCGAGCTTAGGCGGATCGCCGGTGAGGCAGAGGATGTTTTTGAGGCCGATGGACGAGGCGCCCAGGAGATCGCTCTGGATGCTGAGGACATTCCGGTCCCGGCAGGTGTAATGCAGGATCGTCTCGATGCCTGTTTTCTGCTGGATCTGGATGCAGAGGCTTTGCGCGCTCATGCGGGCAGAGGCGCGCGGCGAATCGGGCACGTTGATGGCGTGGATGCCATGGCTGGCCAGCATGGCGGCGCCGTCGAGTTCACGGCTGGCATCGACGCCGCGCGGCGGGACGATCTCGACCATGGTGACAAAGGCGCCGTCATGGATGAGCTGGCCGATCTTCGAGCGCTGTGCGAGCGGCGGCGGAACAACCTCGGAGACAATTTCGACCTTCGCCGTGGGCTGAACGCTGACCTTCTGCGCGTCGGCGGCACGCAGAGCGGCACGCATGGCGCGGATGTGGTTGGGCGTGGTGCCGCAGCATCCGCCGATGAACTGCGCGCCTGCTTTGAGGAACTTACGCGCAAAGCTGGCCATGTACTCCGGCGAGCAGAGATAGATGTTGCGGCCGTCGATGGCGCGAGGCATGCCGGCATTGGGCATCGCGGCCAGCGGCAGGCTGGTTCCGGCGGCAAGCTTTTCCAGCGCGGTGAGGATGGTGGCCGGCCCGGTGCTGCAGTTGCAGCCGACAATATCCGCACCCCAGGCAGCGAGGCGGGTAGCAGCGATTTCGGGCGAGGTGCCATCGAGGCAGTTACCCTCGTCGTCGACGTTGACCATCGCCAGGATGGGCAGATCCGGGGCAACCTCTTTGGCCGCCAGAATGGCCTGCTCGGCCTCGTTGAGCGCGACGATCGTCTCGATGGCAAGCATGTCGACGCCGCCTGCGACGAGGCCGCGGATCTGCTCTGCGAACGCAACGCGGGCTTCTTCCAGACTGGTTTTGCCAAGAGGCTCAAGATGCACGCCGAGTGGCCCGACGGAGCCGGCGACAAAGGCCTTGCCGGCATGTTTTCCGGCATGATGCTCGACGGCCTGGCGGGCCAGCTCGGCACCGGCCTTATTGATGGCGAAGACCTGGTCCTGGAGCCCGTAACGGAGCAGGCGGAAGCTATTGGCCCCGAAGGTGTTCGTCTCAATGACTTCAGCCCCTGCCTGGAGATATTCGTCGTGGATCGAGCGGACGAGATCGGCCTGGGAGAGATTGAGCTCGTCGTAGCAGCGGTTGATGAAAACCCCGCGGGCGTAGAGCGTGGTTCCCATGGCGCCATCACAGAGAATGGTCCGGTCACCGAAGAGCGCCCGTATACGTTCGTTCATAGTCCTCTCATGGTATGCCAGCGATGTTGTGTTTGCCACCGTCCGGCATTCGCAACTTGCGGACAGTGAAGCGGGTTAGAACACGGCAAAAGCGTGAGCGGGATGACGGGATCGGCGACCGTTCGTCTAATCGACAGTGACACTGGCGATGTTGGGAAAGCGACGGAACGGGCATCCGAGAGGGTAGTTTCCGGGGCCGCCAGAATGCGCTAATGCTTTGCTATACTGTGGCTTCCCACGTTCGTGAGGTTTTGGATTTTGAAGAAAAGAAGTTTCGCGGCTTACTGGCTCCTCCCCGTTCTGTGCCTGGCATCCTTGCTCCTGGTAACTTCGTGTGGCCAAAGCTATTACGCTGACGGTCGCAGTCTTCCGCCGAGCGGGCTCTTGAACCGCGTCCTGATTGCGGAGCAGAACCCCAGTGCCCTGACCAAGGGCGCGCTGCCGTTTGTCGATGCGTATTACGACATCCGCCACAACTACAACAACACGGTCGCCTCGTTCTCGATCAGTGGCTACTCCGGCTCGCTGCCGCAGACGATCCAGAACATGCCGGAAGAGCAGATCGGCGCGGTTTATGGCGAGGGTGATGGCAGCTTCGCGCTGGTGAGCTACGCATCGGAGAAGGAAGCGAGCACCATCAGCATTCCTGGCGGCCTCTCTTCGAGCGTTTTCATCGCACGCGACAAGTCGTTCGTCTACGCGGCCAACGATACGACCCACGTGGTCTCGGTCATCGACGTGGCAAATTCGAAGTCCTACACGCTGAATCTGCCGAACGTCTATGCCGTGTCGGTCAACCCCGGCGGTTCGATTGCGCTGCTGTTCGTGCGCAATGCAACCCAGGCAGCCAGTGCCAGCACGGCAGGTGGCACCTCGGAGGCCAATTTCGCGGTCTATAGCGTGGTGCACCTGACGACAACGCAGAGCCAGGAAGCCATCAATAACCCGAACTGGACCTATACCTCAGGGAGCGTTTCCAACACGGCGCAGGACTGCGAACCGCAGAACCTGCCGGTCTACTGCATCTTCCCGGTGAGCACGGGCGCGAACGCAACCTTCGATAACCCGGTGAAGGCACTTTTTTCGTCGGATGGTTCGACCGTCACGGTTCTGAACTGCGGTAAGGAATGCGGCGGCACGACTTCGAGCATCACGACGATCCCGCTCACCAGCTCCGAGCTGAACACGGGCGTGACCGGTGGCGAGGGCATTGCTCTGACCGCTACGGCTACGACAGCGATACCCGGCGGCGTGACCAATGGTCTTTACAGCGGGAATACCTTGTATCTTGCCGGCCAGGAAGAGCAGAGTGATGGATTGTTCGCGGGCAACCTGACGGTCTTCGATACGACGACCAGCTCCATCACCGGTACCTATTCCATCAGCGACGGCACGCATAACCGCATGGTCCTCGGCGACGAGGATACGCTGTGGATCGGCTCATCGGGCTGCATCGCGGGCGAGCGCTATAAGCAGGTAGAGGCCGGCTCATCGGCGGCTTATGGCTGCCTGACCATGTTCAACACCTCGACGAATGCGGTAACACTCGACTCTTACAAGGGCGATGCCACCGGCATCGCGCCGGTCACGGGCCTGGATAAGGTCTACACTGCCGAAGGTGGACAGGTGTACATCTACAACACGGCTGACATGTCGGAGCGCAACAACGCCAACGTAACGGTCAGCGGTACTGCCGCCGACGTTGCATATATGGATGCGTCCAGCGACGCGGACAACACCATCTACTAAGCGCGGCAGAAAAGTAGAAGAGCGCGGCAGCCTGGCTGACCGCGCTTTTCTCTTTGGAGGAGAAAGACAATGGCAGAGCTCGAATCCAGCTGGGCGGAGCCGGTCGAGGCCGAGGTATTGGCAATTGCGGCGCATCGCGACGACGTAGAGCAGACCTGTGGCGGCACATTGCTTAAAATGCGCGCGCAGGGAGTGTCCACGGCGATCCTCGACCTGACCCGCGGTGAGGCAGGAACGCGTGGATCGGCGGCAGAGCGGGCGGCGGAGGCCGATGCCGCGGCACAGATTCTGGGTGTGAGCTGGCGCGGGGCGCTGGATATTCCGGACGGACGGGTCGAAAACACCTATGAAAACCGCCTCAAGCTGGTGCGGGTGCTGCGCCAGGTGCGGCCGCGGGTGGTGATCCTGCCGTACTGGACCGGACGGCATCCGGATCATTACACGACTGCAGGGCTTGGATATGAAGCCTGCTTCCTGAGCGGCCTGGCGAGCCTCGATACGGGATTTGCGCCGCACCGGCCATTCAAAATCCTCTATGCAAGTCTGTATGCCGATGTGCGGCCGAGTTTTGTGGTGGATGTTACTGCACACATCGAAGCCCGGCATCGCTCCTTGATGGCCTATACCTCGCAGTATGCGAACCAGGAGCGCGGCGGCGGCCTTTTTGTGCCGGAGGAAGAGATCCGGGAGCGGACATTCTCCGTGGCGCGGCACTATGGCTTGCTGGCCGGGGTGCGATATGCCGAACCCTTCGTGCAGAAGGAAATTGGCCTGGTGGAGGATCTGACGCTGATCCCGGTGCAATCTTTATAAGGTCAGGCGTTGGCAGCGATCAGCCCGGAGGGGATATAGGGCAGTGCCCGTAACGGCAGATAGATGCTGACCTGTGCCCCATGCAGCGAGGTCGAGCCGCCATTCTGCACGCGGATGGTGCCGCCATGTTTCTGCACGATACCCATGCTGACCCAGAGGCCGAGACCGGTGCCCTGATCGCCCTTGGTGGTAAAGAAGGGCTGGAAGAGGTGTTCGAGGCTGGCCGGAGGAAACCCGAGGCCGCTGTCGGCAACTTCGATGAGTACGCCGGCGGAAAACAGCTCCTCCGAAGGAGCTTCGCGCAATGCGATGACGATGGTGCCCCCGTCTCCGGCGGCTTCCATGGCGTTGACGAGGATATTGGTGAAGACCTGGCGCAGTTCGGCAGGAAATCCCTCAATTTGGGCCGGACCGAGAACCTGCAGATCGACACGGATGGAAAGCTGCTGGATACGCCGATCGAGCAGCAGGAGCACGCTTTCGATGAGCTGCTGCAGGTCGATGCTGACCGGCGCTCTGGGCTCGCGGTAGAGACTGAGTAGCGTGCGGCTGATCTGCATCGTGCGTCCCAGTTCCTGCTGTGCCAGTTGCAGGTATTCTGTGCGCTTGTCCGCATTCTCTTCCAGCATGAGCAGGTAAAGCAGGTTGGCAACCGAGTCGAGCGGGTTGTGGATCTCGTGAGCGATGGTGGCGGACAGGCGACCGGCGACCGCGAGCTTTTCGCCGGCAAGCAGGGCTGCCTCCGTCCGTCTCTTCTCCGTGATATTGCGGAAAACAAGCACGATGCCCGTCATTTCCCCCAGGGCATTGTGAATAGGGGCAGCGCTGTCGTCGATTAAAAATTCCTTGCCCTGGCGGGAGAGAAGCGCGGTGTGGTTGGCTATCCCGACAATCTGATTCAAGCGGCGGACCTTCTCCACCGGGTTTTCGGCAAGCTCCCGTGTCTCTTCGTGGATGATGTGAAAGACATCCTGCAAGGGGCGCCCGATGGCTTCGGCGGAGCTCCAGCCGGTAAGGTTCTGGGCTACCGGATTGATGAATTCGATATGGCCGTTCAGGTCGCAGGAGATGACAGCATCGCCGATGGACTCGAGCGTCGTGAGATATTTCTGCTGGCTGTCATAGAGATCGTGCGACGTCTGGCTGAGCTGGGTGAGCGTCGTGCTGTAGTTGCGGGAGACGAGTTTCAGGCGGCTGCGCGTGAAGAGCGCCAGAGACACTCCGACAAAAAGGGAAGCCAGCAGCAGGACAATAAACGCAACCTTCTCGCGGAAGAGCACCGTTGCCGCGCGATGATGCCGGGCCTGGGTCTCTGCCTCATGCATAGCCCGCACGGCCTCGCGGATGCCGTCTATGAGCTCCTTATCCTTCACCTCGTCGGCTGGGGTCTCGCTCGGGCTTGCCGGCGAAGCGAGGATGGATTCTGCAAATCCGAGCCAGATCCGGTAGCGATCATGCAGGATGGCAAGGCGAAGGGACTGGTGCGGGCGATCTACCTTGAGCCGGCCTGCCAGCGCATCGAAAGCACCTGGAATCTGCGCTCCGGCAGAACGATAAGGTTGCAGCTGGGCGGGATCATGCGTGAGTTCATAGCCGCGAAGGCTCATCTCCTGATCGAGGATCAGGCTCTGAAGCTGGAGGATGTCGGTATCGATGCGATCACTGGTGTCCAGTGCGGACATGGTGACCGAGCCTCGATGGATAAGCCCGAGCGTGAGCACACCCATGGCCGCCAGCAGCAGAATCGGGAGAATCGTAGTTTGCCGCAGTATTCTCCGGAACTCGGCAAGGTTCACAGCGCTTTCCTGACGGGACCCTGAGCCGGATGCAGCAGCCCTAACAGCGTGTCGATCAAGATCTTGGGATCGTTGCCCTTCATGAGGGTAGAGTTTACCGACTTCGTGATTCCGGGAGGAAGCTCGATGTATGCGGAGAGCAGAAGGATCGGTACGCGGGCGCGCAGGCTGCGCATGCACGTTGCGACTTCGTCGCCATTCATGCCGGGCATGGAGTAGTCCAGCACGACAGCGTCTACGGAATTCTGGCGGAAAAGATCCAGTCCGCTGGGGCCATCGGAGGCGGTGAGAACACGGAATCCGGCGCGTTCCAGAACGACTTTTCGGACTCTCAACCCGATGAGTTCGTCGTCAATGCAGAGGATGAGAGGGGAACTCGGCATGGAGACCTTTGCGTGGACAGAGGAAAGATGACGGTAAAGTGTTGCGAGTATAGCATCTTAGCGAAACTGCATTCCTGCATCAAAGCGTTGATTTTGCGCGAAAGCCGCTAGGCGAATTTACAATCCTTTTGCATTCTCTTTGCCTGATTGTCGTACGCTTGAGCTGTGAAACCACGGCCTGACGGCCAAGGGTTCCTGAGGACGATTTGTTTTGAGCCAAACCGTATTTGTCCTGGAAGACGATACCGATATCTCCCGCCTGGTACAGCACCATCTCGAAGCTTCGGGCTTCGGGGTGAAGGTTTTCTCCACTCCCGCCAACCTGATTCCCGATGCCGAGCGGCAGCCGCCCTCGCTGTTTCTTCTGGACATCATGGTGCCCGGCGGCGATGGGCTGGATGTATGCCGCAGGTTGCGTAGCCATCCGGCGCTGGCCACGGTGCCGATTATCTTTTTGACCGCACGCGCGGGTGAGAACGAACGCGTACTCGGTCTCGAGCTTGGCGCGGACGATTACATCACCAAGCCGTTTGCTACCCGCGAGCTGCTGGCCCGCGTGAAGGCCGTGCTGCGGCGCTTCGAGCGCCCGACCACGCCTTCGGTGATCAGCTTCGAAGATGTGGTGATCGACGCAAGCGCCATGCAGCTGAAGGTGCGCGGCGAGCTGACGACCACGACGGCAACCGAGTTCCGGCTGTTGGATTACCTGGCGCGGCACCCGGGCCGGGTCTTCAGCCGCGATCACCTGCTCGATGCGGTGTGGGGCGATTCGCGCTTCGTCACGCCGCGTTCGGTCGATGTTTATGTACGGCGCATCCGTGAGAAGATCGAGGTGGATGCGGAGAACCCGCGCTATTTGAAGACGGTGCGCGGCGCCGGTTACCGCTTCGAGATTCCGAAGGCGGGCTGACAACTAGTTGCGGATCGGTGTTGTCACCGGTCCGCGGCTTTACAGCAGCGGGGTCCGCCGTTCTGGCGAGACCCCATGTTCTTCTCTGCAGTCTTTTCCTTCCAGAAGCCTTCGATGACCGGCCGAGTATTCACTAAATTATTGCTGTCCTTCATCCTCGTGCTGGCGACCAGCGCTGCGATTCTGGACTTCACCCTGCGCGGCATCATCGAGCATTCGCTGCGGGAAGAGATCGCTCAGTCGCTTACCGGCAAGGCTCGCCTGCTGGCCGGCGAGGCGCATCCGGGAGATGGGCAGCGTCTGGATGAACTGGCGTCACGGGCAGCCTTCGAGGCCGGAGCGCAGGTAACCTTCTTTGCTCAGGACGGCACCGTTCTTGCTTCTTCTGCCTCGTCCCCGGCCACATCTGCGATTCCTCCTGAGGTCAAGGAAGCATTGACCCACGCCGATAAGGTCGGCAGCACGGAGCGGGACGGCATGCTGTATGTCGCGGTGGCCGGAGGCGGGCTGGTCGTACGGCTGGCATACCCGCTGCAGGGCATTCATGACACGACCCATGTCCTGCGCAGGGATGTGCTGCTGGCTTCCATGTTCGCAATTGCGCTGGCGACCATCCTGGCCGCCTTCATCGCACAGCGGGCCCAGCAGCGGCTCAAACGCATCGTGACTTTCGCTGCGCGGATGTCTGCGGGCGACTTCACCGCACGCATCGAGGAAGGCGATCTCGACGAAGTCTCGGAGGTCGCGCGAGCGCTGGATACGACGGCAGCGCGGCTGGAGGCAAGCTTCCATGCGCTTGAGACGAAGCAGAGGGAACTGGCCGCCCTGCTCGACAGCATGCAGGAGGCAGTGATCGCCGTCGATGCGGCGGGCCGCATCAGCTGGTCGAATACCGTGATGCAGCGGATTGCTCCCGGCGCGACACGCCAGGGGCAGGCTCTGGTCCATGCGGTGCGCGACCCCGAGGTCCTGCACTGTGTCCAGATAGCTCTGGAAAGCCGGGAGTTGAGCAGTGGCAAGGCGACGTCGGTGGCTCCGGCCCGGGTGTATGAGGTGAATGCCGCGCCGACTCCGGGCGGTGGCGCCGTAGCGGTGCTTCACGACGTCACAGAGATTGAGCGGGTAGAGAAGATGCGGCGGGATTTCGTCGCCAATGTTTCGCATGAGCTGCGTACGCCTTTGACTTCGATCTCGGGCTATGTCGAGACGCTGCTCGAAGACCCGATGATCGAACTTCCCCAGCACGCGCGGGAGTTCATGGCGATCATCCTGCGCAATGCGACGCGGATGAATCGTCTGACCGAGGATCTTCTGGCGTTGGCGAGCGTGGAGTCGAGCGATTACAGGCTGAAGCTGTGCCCTGTGAAGGCTTCGACGCTGGTGCGCGACGCCATTGATTCGCTGGCCGGGATGGTGATCGATTCGGATATCAGCCTCGATGAGGCTGAGTTGACCGACGCAGTCGTAGGCGCCGATGAAGATGCACTCACCCAGGTCTTTGGAAACCTGGTCGAAAACGCGATGAAGTACGGCAAGGGCGGCAAGCGGGTGCTGATCGGTGCACGCAAGGTGGAAGATGGCGTGGAGTTCTGGGTCCAGGACTTCGGGCCCGGGATCGCTTCGGAGCACCTGGGCCGTATCTTTGAGCGCTTTTATCGTGTCGACAAGGCTCGCTCGAGAGAGTCGGGAGGCACGGGGCTCGGTCTCGCGATTGCGAAGCATATTGTGCTGGCGCACGGAGGAAACATCCGGGCCGAGAGCGAACTGGGATCGGGGGCGACTTTTCTTTTCACGCTGCCGGCTGTATCGCGGCGGGAGTCGACCCGGGGAGATGACGTTCGCGATACCAGTGAGATAGCCTCTAAGTAGCTCATCACAAGCGACTTAAATGGATCGATGCGCATCCATTTGTTGCCATTTTTACGAATTCGTCACCTGTATGTAACAAGCGGGCTTAACAATTCATGCATATCCCACGAGGGGGAAACTCCATGAATCGTAAGCTTGTTGTCCTTGCCGCGGCGCTGATGGCGTCGATGGCTTCCTCCGGCCTTGCGCAGAAGTTAAACGGTGCGGGTGCGACCTTTCCGAACCCCATTTACTCGAAGTGGTTTATCGAATACAGCAACGCGCATCCGGGCGTGCAGATCAACTATCAGGCGATCGGTTCCGGCGGCGGTATCCGTCAGGTGACAGCTGGCACGGTCGACTTTGGCGCGAGCGACGGTCCGATGAGCGACGCGCAGCTCTCCGAGTCGAAGATCAAGATTGTGCACATCCCGACGGTTCTGGGCGCGGTGGTGCCGATCTACAACCTGCCGGGCGTGAACACTGAACTGCGCTTTGCTCCCGATGTGCTGGCCGATATCTACCTGGGCAAGATCTCCAACTGGGACGACGCGCGCATCGCGAAGGACAACCCGGGCGTCAAGCTGCCGAATCTCGCTATTAACGTGGTGCACCGCTCGGATGGCAGCGGCACGACCTACATCTTTACCGACTATCTCTCGAAAGTAAGCTCGGACTGGCAGAGTTCGGTGGGCCGCAACACCGCGGTGAGCTGGCCGAAGGGTATCGGAGCGAAGGGCAACGAAGCGGTCGCGGGCATGGTTCGCCAGCTGCCCGGCACGATCGGCTATGTGGAGTTGATCTACGCGCTGCAGAATAAGATCTCGTTCGGCTACGTGCGTAACCCTGCCGGCACCTGGGTCAAGGGCAGCGTGGAGGGCGTGACGGAAGCAGCCGCATCGGTGAAGTCGATGCCTGCGGATTACCGCGTTTCGATCACGAATGCGCCGGGCAAGACTGCGTACCCGATCTCCAGCTTTACCTGGCTGCTGATTCCGAATCCCGCTCCGGATGGCGCGAAGGGCAAGGTCATCAAGGACTTCCTGAACTGGATGCTCGACCACGGCGAGTCCGAGGTATCGGCGCTTTACTACGCTCCGCTGCCGCCGTCGGTTGCGGCGAAGGTCAAGGCGACGGTCTCGCAGCTGAAGTAACGCAGGCCACAAACGGCTCCGGGCATGGCAATCCTTCTGCCCGGAGCCGTTTCTTTTCCCCGGAAGCAATGATACTTACACCTTATTTTTCAACGGCTTTAACCGTCCTTTCATGTTTGACGGGTAGCGTAATGTCTGGTGGACTATAAGACACAGGACGTTCGTGTGCCCGGATCTCCGAACACAACTTTTCCCTCCCCGGAAACGCATGAGGCAGTGGTGAGACCTCCGATCGTAAGCGATGCAGAGCAATCGGAGATTCGCAGGTTTCTGCTGGGCCGTGGCAGCTCGACGCTGCAGGATCGCGGCTTCGCTTGGCTGATGCTGGGCTGCGCGCTCAGCATATTCGCCATTGTGGCGCTGATTGCCACGGAACTGGTGCTGCGCTCGCAGCTGACCATCCAGAAGTTCGGCATCACGTTCTTCTTTGGCCACGCCTGGGACCCGGTCAGCGGCAACTTCGGGGCCTTCCCCTTCATCTACGGCACGCTGATGTCCTCGCTCGTAGCGCTGTGCATTGCGGTGCCGCTTTCTGTAGGCGTGGCCATCTTCATCACCGAGATGTGCCCGAAGTTTCTGCGCGGTCCGCTCTCCTTCCTGACCGAGCTGCTGGCGGCGATTCCCAGCGTGGTCTACGGTCTGTGGGCGATCTTCACGCTGGTGCCGCTGCTGCGCGAACATATCGATCCGGTTCTGATCAAGCTTTTTGGCTGGACAGGCCTTTTCGCGGCGCCGGACTTCGGTCTGGGCACTCTCTCCGCAGGCGTCATCCTCTCGATCATGATTCTGCCGATCATCTCGTCGCTGACGCGCGAGGTGATGACGGCGGTGCCGCACTCACAGCGCGAAGCGGTGCTGGCGCTGGGCGCGACCCGCTGGGAAATGATCCGCATGGGCGTGCTGCGCAATGCGCGCATCGGTATCGTGGGCTCGGTGATTCTCGGCCTTGGCCGCGCACTGGGTGAAACGATGGCCGTAACCATGGTGATCGGCAACAGCCCGCAGATCATGAAGAATCTGCTGGCGCCGGCATACAGCATGGCCAGCGTGATCGCGAACGAGTTCAGCGAAGCTTCCGATGACATGTACCGCAGCGCGCTGATCGAGATTGGTCTGGCGCTGTTTATCGTGACGATTCTGGTGAATGCACTGGCCCGGCTGCTGGTGTGGGCTGTAACGCGCGGCGCACCGCCGCGGGCGGCGTAAGGAGAGAACGAGCGATGACGAAAAGCAATTCTCCGAGCGCATTCCATACCCTGCGCCGTGCGGCGACAAATCACCTGGCAACGGGACTCGCAGTTCTGAGCACGATCCTGGTGGTGGCTCCGCTGGTGGCGATCTTCGCGTACCTGATCTACAAGGGCGCGAGTTCGCTGAACCTGGCCTTCTTTACGCAGATTCCGAAACCGGTCGGCGAGGCGGGCGGCGGCATGGCGAACGCCATTCTCGGCTCCGCGGTGCTCCTGCTGGTGGGCAGTCTGCTGGGCGTGCCGATCGGTATTGCCGCTGGCATCTACCTGGCGGAGTTTGGGCAGGGTGGCAAGCTGGCAAACGTCGTGCGGTTCACGGCAGACGTTCTGAACGGTGTGCCGTCGATTGTGATGGGCATCGCTGTGTACTCGCTGATTGTTCTGCCGCAGAAGCATTTCTCGGCTTTTGCGGGCGGCGTAGCGCTGGGCATCATGATGATCCCGACCATCACGCGCACCACTGAAGAGATGCTGCTCATGGTGCCGGGCTCGGTGCGTGAGGCTGCGCTCGGTCTCGGCGTTCCCAGCTGGCGCGCGGTGCTCTCGATCACGCTGAAGACGGCCTCGCCGGGCGTGATCACCGGCTGCATGCTGGCCTTTGCGCGTGTTGCGGGCGAGACGGCTCCCCTGATGTTCACGGCCTTCGGCAACCAGTTCTGGAGCTCCAACCTGCACGAGCCGATTGCCGCGCTGCCGCTGCAGATTTACGCATACGCAATTTCTCCATATGACGAATGGCACCGCCTGGCCTGGGCCGGCGCGCTGGTGCTGATCCTGTTGATCGTGATCTCGGTATCGCTGGTGCGGTACGTGACGACGCGCGGTGTATTGAAAGGGGCGAACTGAGTGGGTGTCGGGATTGAGGTCAAGAATCTGAATGCGTGGTATGGCGCGAACCATACGCTGCTGGACATCAATCTGCATATTCCCGCGAACGAGGCCACGGCGCTGATCGGACCCTCGGGCTGCGGCAAGTCGACGTTCGTCCGCTGCCTGAACCGGATGCACGAGACGAACCCGATCGCCAAGGTGACGGGCTCGGTGCGGATCGGGGATATCGACGTTTATGCCGACTCGTCGCCGGTGGAAATCCGCCGCCGGATCGGCATGGTCTTCCAGCGGCCCAACCCGTTTCCGACCATGTCGATTTACGACAACGTAGCCTCGGGTCTGAAGCTGAACGGCTTCCGCAACCGGCGCGTGATGGACGAGGTGGTGGAGCGCTCGCTGAAGCATGCGGCTCTGTGGGACGAGGTGAAGAACGACCTCAAGAAGAAGTCCGGAGCGAGCCTCTCGGGTGGTCAGCAGCAGCGTCTCTGCATTGCACGTGCGCTCGCGGTCGATCCGGAAGTGCTGCTGATGGACGAGCCGGCATCGGCGCTCGATCCGGTCTCGACGGCGAAGATCGAGGATCTGATTTTCCAGTTGAAGTCGCAGTACACCATCGTCATCGTCACGCATAACATGCAGCAGGCGGCGCGCGTGGCCGAGCGAACTGGCTTCTTTTTGAACGGTAAGCTTGTCGAGTTTGATTCGACCCACAAGATCTTCACAAATCCCGGCGACAAGCGGACGGAAGATTACATCACGGGCAGGTTCGGCTGATGAGACTTCGATTTCAGCGCAGTCTGGATGATCTGAAGGAAAAGCTGCTGGTGATGGCTGGCATGGCCGAGCAGTCGATTCAGCGTGCAGTGGAAGCGTATCGTACGCGGGACCTTTCGATCTGCGATCTGGTAGACCACGGCGAGCTGGCGATCAACCGCTTCGAGCGGGAGATCGATCAGATGGCGCTGGACCTGCTGGCGATGGAGCAGCCGATGGCCATCGACCTGCGGTTCATCCTCGCGGTCATCAAGATCAACGCGGATCTCGAGCGCGTAGGCGACTCGGCAACCAGCATCTGCGACCGGGTGCGCGATCTCCAGGCCTTCCCGGTAGCGGATCTGCCGGTCGATACGCCGAAGATGGCGTCGCTCGCTGCGGCCATGGTGCGCAAGGCTCTGCAGGCGTTCATCGAGGCAGATGCTTCGGTCGCAGAATCCGTGCTTTCGATGGACGATAACGTGGACAAACTGAATGACACTGCCTACTTCACGCTGCTGAACCTGATGAAGGCGCAGCCGGAGCTGGCTCCGCAGGCGCTGAACGCGATCATGATTTCGCGCAGCCTCGAGCGCGTGGCGGACCATGCTACGAACATCGCCGAAGATGTGATCTTCTGGGTGCGCGGAGCGGATGTGCGGCATCACTCGTTGAACAGCGAGAGCCAGTCAGCGTAAGAGCCTTCACCGGCGGCTATTCCGCTGCCGGTGCCCACCACTCAAGACGCGGGATGCGCGGGAAGTAGAGGCCGAAGCAGATTTCGAGCTTCCTTCCGCGCACCTGCTCAAGCATTTCCGCATAAGTCTCAAGCTGTGGTGCATAGAGCGCCCGCTGGCGGGCCAGGAAGTCTTCGATCGGCTCTCCGGCCGGTGCGCTCATCTTGTAATCGACAATCCAGGTGATGTGCGAGCCTTCGCTTCCCGGCGTTTCGCCGGCGAGAAAGACGCGATCGGCACGCAGCGTATGCAGCGCAACCTCTGCGCCTGTGCCGTTCCATGATGTCCACGAGGTTTCGGACTCCGCGCCTTCGCGCTGGCCGAGCAGCCATGCGCTATCCGGATCGGCGAGCGAGGCGTGGACCGCGCTGATGACTTCGTCGAGGGCGGATTCGAGTGCGCGGCCGGCGAGCGCCGCTTCCCGGAGCAGACGCTGGGTGCGGGGACGGATGATCTCGGGCGATGCTCCGCGGCTGAGATCTTCGAGCAAAGTGTGCACGATGCTGCCGACGAGTCGGGCACGACGCGTACCTTCAGGACGCGCGAAAGGGTCCTCGACAGCTCCGGTATATGTGCCGGTGAGCGTTACATTCTGCATGGCGGCGATGGGAGGGAGATCGCGTAACCGGCGCAGGGTGGGTGCAAAGTTTTGCAGTTCTGCGTTTGCCGCCATTTCAAGAGGCCGCCTTTCCGAGGATGGCTCCGGAAAGGGCAGGAGGGTTTCAGCCGGTTCGGATGCAGGAGCAGCGAAAGCGATGAATTCCGCCTCGAGTGCAGGCCAGGCGCAGGCAAGCAGGCTACGGGCATCACCGGGTTGGAGGCCGTCTTTTGTCACCGTGGCAGTGCCAAATAGATGCAGTTCGCGACGGGCGCGGGTGCAGGCGACATAGAACAGACGCTTGCGCTCTTCGGCGGCGCGCTGATCGCGCTGGCGCTGAATCCAGGCGTAGGTGGCGTGGCGGTCATCACCGCGTGTGCCGATGGGGGCGAGCAGGACCTCTTCTTCGCCGCCAGGCGCGTTGCGCTGCAGTGAAACGATGAGAGAGCCGCGATCTCCTGTCGGCTTGCGATCGAGCCCAGGCACCAGTACGACATCGAAGCCGAGGCCTTTCGACTTATGGATGGTCATCAACTGGACACCCGCTCGCTCGCTGACCGTGGGATCGGGCAATGCGAAGAGATGATTCAGCTGCTCGTCGAACTCCGATGTAAAGACGGCGATACCATCGGGCGCAATGCCATCGAGGAGCGCGAAGTAGACCTGCGCATTTTCAAGGCCGGCGGCATCGAGGCATTGCGGACCGCCGAGACTGCGCCAGGTACGCTCGATCCACTGCGAGAAGGATGCGGCATGGGGACCGGTGTAGCGTGCTTCGAGCGCGGAGCGAAGGATGACGAAAGCGCGTGCTGCGCGTGCCTGCGATTCTGGTGCAAGCTCGGGCAGATGCTGTTCCAGCAGTTCAAGCATCGGGAGATGACGCTGGCTGCGGTCGTCCCGCCCGGCGAGCGTGTGCAGGTCCGTAAGCGTAAGGCCGCACCACGGTGCGCGCAACACGGAGAGCCATGCGATGCGGTCCATCGGATGAAGCAGTGCGCGGGTAAGCGCGAGGAGGTCGAGCAGTTCCTGCCGCTCGGCAAGGGTCTCGAGCTCAACGGCGCGGAAGGGGATATTGCGGCGGCGCAGCAGGGGCACGATCGCGGCAAGATGCTGGCGGGCGCGTACAAGCACGGCGACGCGGTATTCGCGTCCTTCGAGTTCAGCCTGGCGGATGGCAGGGAGATGATGTTCGATAGCCGTGACCACAGCCTCGGCTTCCTCACGCTGAGCCTGTTGTTTCTCTTCGGAGGATGGCCGACTCTCACTGGTGCCGATGATCTGCGGATGTACATGAAGAGATTGCGCGGCGGGTGCAGGTTCGGAGGCGAAGGATTCGGTGAAGGGCACGGCCGCAGACTGCGACGGGGCACCGAAGACTGCGGTAAATATTTCATTCCACCTGCTGGTGAGGCCGGCATGTGAGCGGAAGTTGGTGAGGAGCTGGATGGGCTCGCAGGTAATGCCATGTTCGTCATGGCCGATACCGCGTGCTTCCACCTGGTAGAAGAGCTCGACCTCGGCCTGGCGGAACATATAGATGGATTGCATGGGGTCGCCGACAAGAAAGCAGGTGCGGCCTTCTCCCTGCTCCCATGCGTGGACGAGATACGAAACGAGCTGATGCTGGCTGCGCGAAGTGTCCTGGAACTCGTCGATAAGCAGATGGCGCAGGTTGCCGCTGAGTGCCAGGAGACGGTCGAGGCCGCGATTCTCCTCTTGCAGAACATGGCGGGCTGCGATGCCGAGCTCCGGGAAGTCGACAGCATTTTGCTCGGCGAAGAGCACGCGGAGTTCGGCAACGGCGTAGCGCAGGAGAGTAAAAAAGTGGCGAAGCGCGCTCCACTGCTGCTCGTCGTAATGTGGCCTGGGCAGCGCGCGGATAGCGCACAACAGCGCAAGCAGGTCCTGCTCCTGTGAGAACTGCTGGAGCAGCTTGAGCATCGCGTCTTTGGCTTCCTTGAAGGCACGATTCTTTGTGCCCGGTGGAAAGCCTTCGGCGGCTGTGACAGTTTTTCGCCACGTATCCGATTTCGTGAGGAGCATGGAGCAGATCGCCAGCCAGTGATCGACAGAAAGCGTCGAAGCCGAGGGCAGAGCGCTGATGCCGGCCAGCCCGGAGAGCTCTTCGTATCCGTTTGCGAGCGCGAAATTGGCGAGGCGGAAAAGTTCGCTGGCGAGCAGCGGACGCGCGGCCAGCGCGGCATGGGCCTGCTGGAGAACGCGGCGGATTTCATCGCGGAACGGCTTCTCGAGCTTATAGCGCAGCTCCTCCCACGCCTCTTCGTCGTCGCCGAGATGAGAGATGGGGAAGATACGAAGCCATTGGTCGCGTTGTGCCAGCATGCCGGCGATGAGGCCTTCGCAGTCGGCGAGGTTGTTGTCGCGCATGGCGAGCAGATGTGTGAGGGCTTTGTTCAGCGCGGTATGGGAGCTACCCAGGCGGCTGAGGAGACGGCGCGCGGCCTGGGCGTACAGCCGTGCACCCTGCTCGGTGGGCGTGAGCTGGCCGCCGAGGTTGGAGAGCAAAGGCTGCCCGTGCGCAATACGCAGGCAAAGCGAATCGATGGTCTCGATGCTGAGGCGATGGGGCTGCTCAAGCAGCCGCCAGCCGCGTCTTTCCGCGTGTGCAAGCGCAGCACGGGCAAGGGCAAGGCGATCGTCTTCGTCTGCAGCCTCCGGTGTGCGTGCAGCGCGCTCGAGGTCGGAGAGGATGCGTGCGCGCATCTCGGCCGTGGCGGCGCGGGTAAAGGTGATAGCCAGAATCTCTTCCGGCTCGTTGACGACCGTGAGCAGGCGCAGAAAGCGGCGCGTGAGGAGATCGGTTTTACCGGAACCGGCAGGCGCGCGGACGATGAAGGATTCAGAGACATCGAGTGCGCGGGCGCGCTGGTCAAGATCGCGGATTGGGAGGGGAAGAACTTCGGGCATGGCTCTACTCGAGATCTCCGTCGTTGCTGTCTTCAGGCTGTGCGAGGACGCGGGTTTCAGCTACGCGGCAAAGGGTAGGCAGCGGGCAATGCTGGCAGGTGGAGGCGCCGTTCTTCGGGTCGACCATGGCATCGCCACGCAGGAAGCCTGCAGCGAGATCGAGCAGCGCGGTCGTCCACTCTTCGCGAACGACGTCGGTATAGGGGTACTTGACCAGCGCGGAGGTCGCGGCGAGATCCGGCAGGAGCAGCGATTTCGCATCTTCCACCTGGCCGAGAAAGCCACTTTCTCCGGCACGGATGCGGGCGAAGACGACCCCGCAGATGTCGTCGATGTTGCCGAAGGCGGCATAGAGCGGCAGCTGCGGATCGGCGGGGCGCGGTGGGCGCCAGTCGGCAACGGAGACGAGGCCGGTCTTGTAATCGATGAGCAGATTGCGATAGCCGGAGAGCTGATCGACGCGGTCACCGCGCAGATTCAGCCGCAGATCTCCGACATGCACATCGATCAGTTTCTCCTCGGTGGCGATGACCTCGAACGGCGCGCGCGTGGACTCATAGCGGAGCCAGTCGATGAGCTGGCGGGTCAGGCGGCGCTGCTCGCTGTCGAGATAAGCGCGGGTCCACTCGTCGGGGATGTATCCGTCTTCGTCCGGCGCATAGAACGGTGCGGTAGACGGGTGTTTGAGGAAGACGTCGGCGATGGTCTCTTCGACGAGCGCGGACAATCGGTTTTCGCGTTGCACAGCGAGAAGATCGTTGAGAGTGTGAAGGCGGCCGTGGTCCGGTGACCAGATGGCCTCGAGAACCGTATGCAGGAGATTGCCGCGTTCGGCTGCAGTCAGCCCCCATTCGCTGTGGTTGAGCTCCCGTGCGTGGAGGCGGCGGGTCGCAAACGCGCGAAAGGGGCATGCTGCCTGGTCGCGGAGAACGTCGGCGCCACCGGCGCTGCGTTCTACGGGCCAGGGGAGTATCCCGGTGGGGTCGGGGATTTCCTCAACAACGAATGGTGCAGCCGCCACGGGCGAGAGCGCGTTCTCGGCACGCCATTCGGATGCGGTGAGAAAGCGAAGCTCCGGCGCGACAGCGGCAAGCAGTGGCGAGGGGCGCAGATCCCCGTCGCGATTGCGCTGGGCACAGCTGAACACGACTGCGGGAGCGCTGGATGCGAGGCTGAGTGTGATGGCGCGCGAGAGCTCGAGATCGAGTGCAGGCGTGGCGTGGGGCATGCCCGCATGGATCTGTACGGCAGGAGGCAGAAGCGGGTGCGTGCTCCCGCGCAGCGGCCAGTTGCTGTCGTCAAGTCCGAGGAACCAGAGGGCATCGAAGGATTGTCCAGAGGCTTCGAGGGCGCCCATAACCTGGACGGGGGCGTCATGCGATTCAAGGGCGAAGAGCGTCCCGGTAGCATGGCGCTCGAGGACGGTGAGGAAGCCGAAGAAGCTGAGCTCGCGGCCGTCATAGTCGAGCAATGCCAGGTCGTCGAGGAGACGATCCCAGCGGGCGAGTGCCTGGTAGCGAACCGCGTCGGCAGCGCGGCCTCCGGGGAAGCCGGTCTGACGGAGAAGCAGAGGGACAATCTCAGCCCAACGGCTGGGAGGATGCCGTTCCTCGCTATTCACTCCGTTGGCCTCGGCAACGGTGCGAAGCTGAGCGATGCGTAGCGCGAGAGGATGTGCCGCAGTCATCCGCTCGGGGATGCGGGCGAGGAAGCCGGACAACCCGATCTCCATCGACAACGAGGCGTTTGCGCGGAGATCCGCGTCGAGGCGTGCGGCCGTGAGTGTCTCCGCATCATTTGTGGTGAGAAAGCCGGAGAGCAGCAGCCAGGTGAGCTCTTCTTCTGCGAGCGGGGCGACAAGCCAGCGTAGGAGCAGGAGCGCAGCACGAATGATGGGTACCGAGGCGAGCGGCTGGCCGAGTGAGAATTCGAAGGGCAGCCCGCGGGCCGGGGCGGTGATGTCGCTGCTCTCCGGTGCAAGAATCTGCCGGAAGATGCGGTCGATCTCCGGGCGGACCGATTCGAGGGCCGGGGTGACGACACCGATGCGCGGCGTAACCCCAGCGCCAGAAGACGCGAGCTGTTGCCGAAGCCATTGCGCGCAGAGTGTTATTTCCTCTCGGAGATCGGCGGCGCGGATGAGCTGTGGCTGCTGGTGCCGTTTGAGTGAGGCGGGATGCGCGATGCGGGAGCTGTGTCGGGCAATAGCGTCAAGCAGCGATCGCTGGGCCGGGGTGACGCGGTCGAAGCCGACAAGAAGAATTTCTTCAGGCAGAGGGAAGTTGGATGTGCTGATGACTTCGGCGAGCCAGGATTCGAGCCTTGAGGCGCTCAGCCAGTTGCGGGTATCGCATTCGTGATCGAAGGCCGCGGCCCACTGCCGGAAGTGCGCGGCGTCGAGCTGGTCCCATGAGTAATTGCGGGAGGCATGGGCCTCGTAGCTCGAGAGCAGAGCATAGGCACCCGCGGCAAGGCTGCCCAGAGATGCGGGTGAGACGACGGCGAGCTCTTCGTCCTGCTGCTGGACGCGGAGCCAGAGCTGTTCTTCCTGTAGCGGAGTCAGGATGAGCGGGGCATCCGGGGGTGCGTGATCGCGAACGAGCGTATCCAGCCAGGCATTCCAGTCGTGGATGGGCGGGGTCTTCCAGGCCTGGCGGCCTGTCTCGCGCATGCGCATGGCGTATTCGTAGCGAAGCCAGCGTGCGGCGCGGGGATTCGCGGTAACGACAAGCGTGCCGACTCGCAGTGCATCTTCCAGTTCCGGGGAAAGCCGGCTCATGGGCCAAGTGTAAACTGAGGGGTGAATCGCAGACGGTGTGGATTGCTTTGGATGTTCGCTCTCCTGGCGGTACTTGGCCTGTGCGGAGTGGTGGGGTGTCATGGCGCAGGACAGGGTCCGGCGGCGAGCCAGGTGAAACGCTATGCGGTGCGCGGGGTCGTGGTGTCGACGGATGCGTCGAAGGGCGAGGTAACGGTGGACACCGAGGCCATCCCGGGCTACATGGACGCGATGATCATGCCCTACAAGCTGAAGCAGCCGAATATCATTTCGGAGCTGCATCCTGGGGACAGGATCACGGCAACGCTGCTGGCCGGAGAGGACAGCGATTTTCTCGACGAGATCGTGATCGTGGGGCAGAAGAAGCTGGACTACGTGCCCAAGGTGAGCTACCACATGCCGCAGCCGGGCGATGAAGTGCCGGATTTTGCGCTGCTGAACGAGAACGGGCAGACGGTCCATCTGGCGCAGCTCCACGGCAAGATCGTGCTGCTGACCTTCATCTACACACGGTGTCCTTTAGCGGATTATTGCCCGCGGATGAGCCGCAACTTTGCCGAGCTGGATAAGGCGCTCGCAAAGAATCCTGCGCTTTATGCGAAGACCCACCTGCTGAGCGTGAGCTTCGATCCGAAGTACGATACTCCGAAGGTGCTGCGCAGCTACGGCGGCGCCTACACGGGGCGTTATACGCAGGAGACCTTCGACCACTGGGAGTTCGCCGCTCCGCAGCAGCACGATCTGGACAAGATGCTGCAGTTTTTCCTCGTCGGCGTGACACCGGAGAAAGATAAGACGATCACGCATTCTCTTTCGACCGCGGTGATTACACCGGGCGGACGGATTTATAAGTGGTATGGCACGAATGACTGGACGCCGGAGCAGATTCTGGCCGACGTGAACGACCTGGCTGCGAACAAGTAGAGAAAGAGAACGAGCAGAGATGATCGCAATACTGATGGGTGTCATGGGATCGGGCAAGACAACGGTAGCCAAAGAGCTGCAGGTGCTGACAGGTTGGGAATACGCCGAGGGCGACAACTACCATAGCGATGCAAATAAGGCCAAGATGCGGGCAGGCATTCCCCTCACGGATGCCGACCGCCAGCCATGGCTCGAGAGTCTGCACGCCGTGCTCAGGGGCTGGGAGGATGCAGGCAAGAGTGGGATTATGACCTGCTCGGCACTGAAGCAGACCTATCGCGATACGCTGGTGGGCGGCCTGCCGGCGGGCTCCTTACGGTTTGTGCTGCTCGATGTGCCGAAGGAAGAGCTTGCGCGCAGGCTTGCAAGCCGCACGGGGCATTACATGAATCCGGGCTTGCTGGACAGCCAGCTGGCAACACTGGAAGAACCGAAGGATGCGCTGCGCGTGGATGCGACAGGCGCGGAGCCGGAGATCGCCAGGCACGTGCTGGCTGCATTGAACGGGAAATAGAGAAGCGAGACCGCGCGTTGCGGCAAACAGAAGGGATCTGGAAAGAGATATGGCAAAGCTGACAATTACATTTGGCGTGGTTCTGATTGCCCTGGGTATATTCAGTTTTCTGATTACCGGGCACCACTATCCGACATCCCTGATTCCGGCTGGCTTCGGACTGCTGCTGGCTATCTTCGGCGCGCTGGCCAACTCCGATGATGCAAAGAAGCGGATGCTGCATATGCACATCGCAGTGACGATCGGTCTGCTCGGTTTCCTGGGCACGGCGAAAAGCATCGTGGACTACATCGAGATGATGCAGGGCAGGCAGTTCCTGTTCCCGGCAGCCGTGGAAGAAAAGGCGGCCATGGCGGTGCTGCTGCTGATCTTCGTACTTCTGTGCGTGCGCTCCTTTATCAACGCGCGCCGGGCGCGGGCGTAGAGGGACATATGCGCGGAGGCGGACTGGGCGGAGGATTGGCGTCGAAGGCAGAGAGAACGACGTCACGGCGGGGAACGATCCGCGCCGCTGCAGGCGAGCAGCCGAAGGCGAAGCCGGACCTGCGCAAGGCGTTTCCCAAGGTCTGGGAGCTGGTTCGCCCGCGGCGCTGGCTGCTGCTCTTCGGTCTGGTGCTGGTCGCGGTGAACCGCGTGGCGGGCCTGATTCTGCCCATCTCAACCAAGTACCTGATCGATGGTGTGCTGAATCCGAAGAGCCCGCATCCGGGGCGGCTGCTGCCGCTGGTGGGAGCCATCTTTGCGGCAACGGCGATTCAGGCCGCAACCTCATTCTCTCTGACGCAACTCTTGTCGAAGGCGGCGCAGCGGATGATCGCCGACCTGCGCAAGCAGGTGCAGCAGCACATCGGGCGGCTGTCGGTGAGCTTCTACGACAGCAACCGTACCGGCGTGCTGGTCTCGCGGATCATGACCGACGTCGAAGGCGTGCGCAACCTCATCGGCACGGGGCTGGTGGAGTTCGTCGGCGGCATGCTGACGGCATTGATGGTTTTCACCTACCTGCTCATCAGCAACGCGCGCATGACGCTGATCGTCTTCGCGGTGATTGCAGCCTTCGTGCTGGTGCTGCAGCGGGCTTTTAAGACGATCCGGCCGATCTTCCGTGAGCGCGGCAAAATCAACGCCGAAGTGACAGGCCGCCTGACCGAGTCGCTGGGTGGCGTACGGGTCATCAAGGGCTACCATGCCGAGGAGCGTGAGGCGACGGTCTTTGCCGGCGGCGTGCAGCGCCTACTCGACAACGTGATGCGCTCGCTGACAGCGACCAGCACGATGTCCTTTGCAGCGACAACGGTGCTGGGTATCGTGGGCGGGCTGGTGATGCTCATTGGTGGGCATGGAGTGCTCACCCATCGCATGACGGTGGGCGGTTACTTCCAGTTCACGGCGCTGCTGGCCTTTATGATTGCGCCGGTCTTCCAGATCGTGAATATCGGCACGCAGCTCACCGAAGCGCTGGCGGGTCTCGATCGCACGATGGAGATTCTGGCAGAAAAGGACGAGTTCAGCGACCCTGAGCGTGTGCATGCGCTGGGACCGATCGAGGGCAACGTGACCTTCGACGACGTGCGCTTTGCCTACGAGACGGACAAGCCGGTGCTGCATGGGATCTCATTCGAAGCCAAGCCGGGGACGATGACCGCGCTGGTCGGTTCATCGGGTTCGGGTAAATCAACGATCATCAGTTTGGTATGCGCCTTCCATAAACCTGACTCCGGCCGCGTGCTGATCGATGGCATCGATCTGGCGACTGTGCGTCTGGACGACTATCGCGCGCAATTGGGTGTGGTGCTGCAGGAGTCCTTTCTCTTCGACGGCACTATTCGCGAGAATGTGGTCTTCTCTTATCCCGATGCGACCGAAGAGCAGTTTCTGAACGCGTGCAGGATCGCAAGGGTAGACGAGTTCGCCGAGCGCTTTCCGGAAGGCTATGACACCATCGTCGGCGAGCGCGGCGTAAAGCTCTCAGGCGGCCAGCGGCAGCGGCTGTCGATTGCGCGGGCAATCCTCGCCAATCCGCGCATCCTGATCCTCGACGAGGCAACTTCGTCGCTCGATTCGGAGTCGGAGGCGATGATTCAGGCAGGCCTCGCCTTTCTCATGGAAGGCCGCACCACCTTCACCATCGCGCATCGCCTCTCCACCATTCGCAAAGCCGACCAGATCCTGGTCATCGAACAGGGGCAGATCGTCGAGCGGGGGACGCACGCAAGCCTCTACGAGCTTGGCGGGCGCTATTACGACCTCTACACGCGGCAGCATGGTTTGGAGACAAATCTCTTTCTCGCGCCCGGCGAGGGCGACGTAGTGGAAGAAGCGAAGTAGAGCAGTCTCACAATCGATAAGAACAGAGAACAGGCCCGGCGACGGGCCTGTTTTGTTTGCATCCTGCATCCGATGTACGCGGATCGGACACCTCCAGTGGTTGACGCCGGTTACGCGCGTCCCGTTCAAGCACAAATGCATCGCGCCGATAAACGGGAAGTTCCCGCTCGTGGAATGGGCATGGTGACGAGCCTGCAAAAATCCGGGTGGGCGGAGGATAGGTGTGCTGAATGTATTGTTGATCGACGATTCGATGGTCATCCGCAAGATGCTGCGGCGGGTGCTGGGGGAATGCAACCTTGGTGTCAACGAAATTCACGAAGCCGGAGATGGCAGCGCGGCGCTGAAGGTGCTCGAGGCGAATACGGTGCAGCTCATCCTCTGCGACGTGAACATGCCGGTCATGAACGGGATGGAGTTCCTCGAAGAAAAGCAGAAAAACAGCGCGTGGAAGGATATTCCGGTGCTTATGGTGACCACGGAAGGCGGCATGGAGAACGTGATGAAGGCCGTGCAGCTGGGCGCCAAGGGCTATATCCACAAGCCATTCACCACGGATGAAGTGAAGCAGAAGCTGTTGCAGTGTCTTGGCGCGGGCGTGGCCTGAAGGCAAAGGGAGGAATTCAATGGCGGAAGAGAAACTCGATCTCGCCAGGGCTGGAGAATTGGCCTGCGAGGCAATCCGCAAGGCGGTGCCGCATGCCTTTGCGACGATGGCCGGCGTGGACGCGGTTCTGGATGTGGAGGCCGATGGGCAGCCTGTGGAACAGGATCTGCGCTGTGTAGCCGGGGTGATCGGCTGGGTGGGAAGCCTGAGCGGGACAGGGATGCTCGAGTGCACGCCTGAGTTTGCCTGTACGCTGGCCAACCTGATGCTGGGCACCGAAGAGAAGACGCTGACCCCGGAGGCGCTGGACGCAGTCGCGGAGATGACGAACATCATCTTCGGCTGCATGAAGACCGATCTCGAACCACTGGTGGGGCCGATGGCGCTGAGCGTGCCGACGATTATCAGCGGTACCGATGTGCAGATGCGCACCTCGGGCGAGAGGATTGCGGTCTTCCGTATCGGCGTCGACGCGAGCCGTTTGCGGGTGCGCCTCTACCTGAACCAGATGGAGGAGCGGCGCGGCGCACTGGGCCAGTACTGGACCCTCTCCTGCGAGCCTGCGAAATAAGCTGCGCGGGTGGACTACCTCAAGTGCAGCGTTCTTCAAACCGATAAATGCGACACAAACCAATCTGCTGGTCTCCCCCCAGGCCAGACAGTGCGCCCACAGGCCATAGAGACCGGAAGACCGCATGATCGACGACGAGGATGTTCGAGAATTTCTGATCGAAAGCAATGAGAATCTTGCCCATCTGGACAGCCATCTGGTGGAGCTCGAGGAGCGGCCCGATGATGCGCGGCTGCTGGCCGAGGTCTTCCGCACCGTGCACACCATCAAGGGAACCTCGGGCTTCTTCGGCTTTGACCGCCTCGGTTCTATCACGCATGTAGCGGAGAACATCCTGAGCCAGCTGCGCGATCGCCAGCGCGAGCTCACCCCTCCTCTGGCCTCGCTGATTCTTGAAACGGTCGATGCGGTCAAGGCGATTCTCGAGAACATCGAGACGACCGGCGGAGAGGGAAGTGAAAGCTATGCCGGGCTGGTGGCGCGTCTTGAGTCTGCCTATCGCGGTGAGGCGGTTTCCTCTGCTGGTGAGCCTGCGTCGGCCGAGGCCGCTGCGCAGGCCGCGGCGGCGGAGCCGGTGGAAGAGCATGCGGCCCTGGTGCCGGTGGCCGCGGCATCGGTGCAGGTAGAGCTGGTGCACGGGATAGAGAGCAAGCCTGGTCATGGACAGGCTGTCGTGCGCAGCACGGCGGCACCGCCTGTCGCCGCAGAGGGTGAGCGGAGCAGCGGACGCGCAGAAGAGGCCGGCGGAGGTGGAACAAGCCTCTCGGACTCGACCATCCGCGTGGATGTGCAACTGCTTGATAAGTTAATGAACCTGGTAGGCGAGCTGGTGCTGGCGCGCAATCAGCTCATTCAGGATGTAGCAGCAACCTCGCAGCTGACCGGCGCCTCGCAGCGGCTGAACCACATCACCAGCGAGTTGCAGGAAGGCGTGATGAAGATGCGCATGCAGCCCATCGGCGTGGTGTGGAATAAGCTGCCCCGCGTGGTGCGCGATCTGGCTGCCGAGTGCCGCAAGAAGATCCAGATCGAGATGGACGGCGCCGACACGGAGCTGGACAAGACCATCATCGAAGCCATCAAGGACCCGCTCACCCACATCGTGCGCAACTCCTGCGATCACGGGATTGAATCGCCGGAGGTGCGCGTGGCGCGGGGAAAAAACGCGGCGGGGAAGATTCAACTCCGCGCCTTTCATGAGGGCGGTCACGTCATCATCGAGATCAGCGATGACGGCGGTGGGATCGACCCGGAAAAAGTGAAGGCCAAGGCTCGCGACAAGGGATTGCTGCCGCCGGAACGCATCGCCGCGCTGAGCGATCGCGAGGCGACACAGCTGATCTTCCTGCCTGGATTTTCGACTGCGGAAAAGGTCACCAACATCTCCGGCCGCGGCGTAGGCATGGACGTGGTGAAGACGAAGATCGAAAAGACCGGCGGCTCGGTGGATATCTTCAGCACTTTCCATCAAGGCATGACCGTGCGCATCAAGATTCCCCTGACGCTGGCCATCATTCCCGGGCTGGTGGTTGCGGCGAACTGCCGTGTTGCCGGGCGGGAGGGCGAGTCGCGCCGCCATCGCTTCATCATTCCGCAGGCCAATCTGCTCGAGCTGATCCGGATCGAGGGCGAAGAGGTACGCACGCAGTTCCAGAGCGTGCACGGCACCGAGGTCTATCGCCATCGCGGACACCTGCTCCCGGTCATCTCGCTGCATACCGTGCTGCATCTGCCGCCCGGCGTACCGACGGAGAGCGACGAAGAGGTGCGCAACATCGTCGTACTGCAGGTGGAAGACAGGCAGTTCGGCCTGGTAGTCGATCACATCAGCGATACACAGGAGATCGTGGTGAAGCCGCTGGGCAAGGAGCTGAAGGGGCTGAATTGCTATGTCGGCGCGACCATCATGGGCGATGGCAAGGTGGCATTGATTCTGGATGCGGCAGGCATTGCGCGGCTGGCCGGCTTTGGCGCGAAGCAGAAGGATGCACTGGTCATGGCTCAGGAGCAGGGTGTGGACGGAGGGCGTGAATCGCAGCGTCTGCTGCTCTTTGCTGCCGGGAGCTTTACGCGGCTGGCGGTACCGCTCAGCCTGGTCTCGCGCCTCGAGGAGTTTGCCGCGGCGCGCGTGGAACGGGCCTCCGGCGCGGAAGTCCTGCATTATCGCGGACAGATCCTTCCTCTGGCTTTTCTCGAAAGCGCGCTGGGCGGCGGACATTCCTCGGAGCGGCGGGCAGGACGGGAGAGCGAACCGATCCTGGTGATCGTGTGCAGCAATGGCGCCCGCAGCCTGGGACTGGTGGTGGACAGGATTCTCGATGTGGTCGAGGACGCAATCGGCGCGGCGCGGCCAAGCAGCGTGCCCGGGCTGCTGGGTTCGGCGCTGATCGGCGGTGCGCTCACCGACTTCATCGACCTGCACGCGCTGGGCCGGCTAGTGGGCGAGGACTGGAACCAGGCTCCGGCGCAGGCGCATGGACAGGGTTCGCTGTTAGTGGTGGTTCCGGCGCTGGCGCCGCGTGAGATGCTGCGCAATGCTCTCGAGCTTGCTGGTTACCGGGTACAGGCGGTGGCTTCGGTGCCGGAGGGAGTAGCGCGGCTGGCCCGGGGCGGCACCGATGCGGTGGTCACGGCATCGGATCTTGGCCATGGAGAGGGACGCATGCTGCTCGAGGGCATGCGGGAGCAGCCGCAGCTCCGCGAGATGCCGTTGATCGCGCTTGTCGGAGAAGGGGAAATCAATGGAGCCGAAGTGCAGGCACAGGCCGATGCCTGGACGCTTTTTGCCGATGGGCGGGAGCAGTTGCTCGAGCGGCTGGGCGAGGTGTTCAGCACCCAAACGCCGGAGCCGGAACTGGCTCTGGCCGGGGCAAGGTAAGGGACGATGCAGAGTTTGGAGCGCGTGAACAGAGGACTGGTGAGGAGAGACGCAGGCGCCGCGGGCACACGGCAGTTCGCCACCGTGAAGGTAGGGGAATGCCTGCTGGGCATCGCCGTGGAGAAGGTGCGCGAGGTGATGCGCCCGCAGGAGATGACCGATGTGCCGCTGGCCGCGCCGGCGATCCGCGGGCTGATCAATCTGCGTGGACAGATCGTGATGTCGGTGGACACGCGTATGAGCCTAGGTCTTGAGGCTGCTCCGGAGGAGCAGGCGATGCGCAGCATCATTCTTCGCTCGGAGGAAGGTGGGGTGAGCCTGCTGGTGGACGATATCGGGGACGTGCTGGATGTGCCGGTCGAGGCCTTCGCTCCAGTGCCGGACAACATGCCGGAGATGCGGCGGGAGCTGATCGACGGCGTATACAACCTCGACAACCATCTGCTCCTGGTGCTCAACACGGAGAAGCTGTTGGAAAAAGCGTGCCGCTGAGCCGGAGAACAAACATGCGTGCGCAAAGCAGGCCAGGGCTGTAGCGGCGGCAGGCAGTGTCCACGCAGGAAAAGCGAATCATGAAAAGGAATGGGGAGAAGCGATGGCGACAGGTGTGGTGAAGCATGTAGTGACGATGCCTCCGGTCATGGCCAAGACGCCGCGGGCAGGCAAGACGGCCAGCAAGGCAACGGGGAAGAATCATGAGACGCACGCGGCGAAGAGCACGGTGAAAAGCCCGGCGAAGCCCGGCCAGAAACCGCATGCATCCAGCTTCGAGCGCTCTCTCGAATCGCTGCTGACGCCGGTGATGCTGGTGGATAAGAACTTCACCATCGTTTATGCCAACAAGGGCACGCGCAAGATGATTGCGAGTCATCTCGCAGTCTTTCAGCAGGTCTATCCGGGATTTACTGCGGAACAGATTGTGGGTTCTTCGATCGATCGCTTCCATCGCGATCCAAGCCATCAGCGCCGCCTGCTCTCGAATCCGGAAAACCTGCCTTACGAGACGGATATTCACGTGGGCTCGGTGACCTTTCACCTGCAGGTGAGCGGATATTTTGACGAGGCCGGGAATCTCGACGGCTATTCGCTCGAATGGCAGGATGTGAGCCGTGAACGCGAGAAAGAGATCGACAATAACGATCTTGCCGGGCAGCTGAAGGCTATCGACAAATCCTGGGCACTGATCTCCTTCGAGATGGATGGGACGATCAAGAGCGCCAACAAGAACTTCCTGCGCCTGATGGGCTACACAGAGGAAGAGGTCATCGGAAAAAAGCATGCGATCTTCATGTTTCCCGAAGATCGAGGCAGCCGCGAATACACCGAATTCTGGGATGGACTGCGGCATGGAGAGTATCAAAGCGGCGAATTCCGGAGGGTGAGCAAGGATGGCCGCGAGGTATGGATTCAAGGCGCTTACAATCCGATCCTCGACGTGAATGGCAAGCCCTTCAAGGTAGTGAAATTTGCTACCGATGTCACCGAGCAGGTGAAAATGCGCGATGCCATGACGTCGCGCGCGGAGGAAGACCAGCGCGAGGCAGCTGAGCTTCGGCAGAAGGTCGCAGGCATTGTCGAGGTGGTATCGGCAGCGGCCAGGGGTGATCTGACACAGGAGATTACCGTTGTCGGCAGCGATCCGGTTGGCCAGATTGGCGAAGGTCTGAAGCGCTTCTTCGGCGATCTGCGCGGGAACATGAAAGGGCTTCAGGATACGGCCGTGGCGTTGGCCGCTTCTTCCGAGCAGCTTTCGGCCATCAGCCAGCAGTTGACGCAGAGCGCGGGTGAGACCGCTGAGCAGGCGACAACGGCCTCTTCCGGCAGTGAGTTGGTATCCGCAAACGTGGGCATGGTGGCTTCAAGCTCGGAGGAAATGCTGGCTTCGATCCGCGAGATCTCGAAGAGTGCGACCGAGGCTTCGCGCGTCGCGAAATCCGCGGTGTCGCTGGCCGATTCCACGAACCAGACCATCGGGCAGCTGGGGGCGTCGAGCCTCGAAATCGGCAAAGTCATCAAGGTGATCACCTCCATTGCCCAGCAGACGAACCTGCTGGCACTCAATGCAACGATCGAAGCGGCACGCGCCGGCGAAGCAGGCAAGGGGTTTGCCGTGGTAGCCAACGAGGTGAAGGAGCTGGCCAAGGAGACGGCGCGCGCGACCGAGGAGATCGGACGGAAGATCGAGACCATCCAGACTGATACGAAGGCTGCGGTGACCGCCATCGCGCAGGTCGGCGAGGTCATCAACCAGGTCAACGACATCTCGAACACCATCGCTTCGGCGGTCGAAGAGCAGACGGCCACGACCAATGAGATCGGCCGCAACGTGACCGAGGCGGCGCGCGGCACCAACGATATTGCGCGCAGCATCGCGCGGGTGGCCGAGACGGCGACGCACACCACCAGCGGAGCCCGGGATACGCAGGCGGCGGCGCATTCGCTCACCGAGATGGCGGCGCGGCTGCGGAGCCTGGTCGATGCCTTCCGTATTTGAAGAGGGTGGTGCTGCGGAAGACAGAGGAGCGATGAAACTCGCATTGGTGGCAGACGACTCGCGCGCGGTGCGCGGCATCCTTTCTCGCATTCTGCAGCGAGCCGGCTTCGAGGTCGTACAGGCAGAAAACGGACGCGATGGCATGGCCATGCTTCTGACCGAGGCGCGTCCGGTCGCTCTGGTCTGTGCGGACTGGAACATGCCGGAGATGAATGGGCTCGATTTCGTGCGGGCACTCCGCGCAGAGAGCCGTTTTGCGGCAACCCCGGTGATGATGATCACCAGCGAAACACACTTTGAGCGGATGCAGACAGCACTCGGGGCCGGGGTGAGCGAGTACGTCACCAAGCCCTTCACCGAAGAGGTGATCCTCGAAAAGCTGCAGCTGCTGCACGTAATGGATTGAGGCCCATGGCAGAGAGCGGATTACAAACGGCATTACCGCCGCGCAGCAGCGCCGGTCGCAGAATACGGGTTCTCGTGGTCGACGATTCGATCGTCATCCGGCACCTGGTCAGCCGCGTGCTTGAGAGCGACCCGGCCATTGAGGTGGTGGGCACGGCGGTCAATGGAGTCATTGCGCTGGAGAAGGCGGCGCAGCTGCGTCCCGACGCGATGACCCTCGATATCGAAATGCCGCAGATGGATGGGCTGGAGACGCTGCGTCACCTGCAACGGGATTTTCCCGCAATCCGCGTGATCATGTTCAGCACCCTGACCGAGCGTGGAGCGCGGGCGACGATCGATTCGCTGCTGCGCGGCGCCAGCGACTATGTCCCCAAGCCCTCCAACAGCGGGCGCATGGACGAGGCGGAAGCCCGGCTGCGCGATCTGCTGGTGCCGCGGCTGAAGCAGCTTTGCGGAGTTGCCGGAGCGGCCTCGCCGGTAAGAACGAGGATGCAGCCATCGCCTGCTTCTGTGCGAAGCGCATCGCCGGTGACGGACAGCCGATCCGAGCACGCCCGCCATTACCGCGTGGTGGCGATCGGACTCTCAACCGGAGGTCCGGCCGCGCTTGGCGAGGTGTTGGAGCAACTGCCGGGCAATTTTCCGCTGCCCATCCTGGTTACGCAGCATATGCCGCCGCTCTTTACGCAGTTTCTCGCCGACCGTCTGAATGCCCGCTGCGCGCTCAAGGTCATGGAGGCGCGGGAGGGCGAAGAGGTTCTGCCCGGCTGCGTTTATATCGCTCCGGGAGACTTTCACATGCGTGTCGTCTCGCGGGAAGGACGTACAGTCATCACGCTCGACCAGGGTCCTCCGGAGAACTCCTGCCGCCCTGCGGTCGACGTGATGATGCGCTCGGTCACCGAGGTCTTCGGTGGCGATGTGGTGGCCGCGATCCTGACCGGCATGGGGCAGGATGGCCGCCTGGGCGTGGAGAAGGTGCGCAGGCACGGAGGCTATGTCATCGCGCAGGACAGTGCATCGAGCGTGGTCTGGGGCATGCCTGGAGCGGTGGTGGAGGCAGGTCTCGCAAACCAGGTCCTGGATTTGCATGCGATCGCCGATGCGCTGTTGGCGAAGGCAAGGCTGGCATGATCGAGTCCCGCCAACAGGTCGAAACCAAACCGGCACCTGCTCCTCGTGTGGCTATTTCGAAGGAGAACTACAGTTTTCTACAGCGCCATCTCTATGCCGCTTCCGGCATCGTGATCGATGCTTCGAAGGATTACCTTATCGACTCGCGTCTGATGCCCATAGTGCGCGTGGAGCGGCTGCAGTCGCTCGATGAGCTTTGCCAGCACATACGCGGAAATACCACATCGCTGCTTTCGCGTCGTGTCGTCGAAGCGATGACGACGAACGAGACCCTGTTCTTCCGCGATGTCGTAGCCTTCGATGCCCTGAAGAAGCATGTGCTGCCCAGGCTGCTTGCCGGGCGCCAGGCAGGGCGAAAGCTGACGATCTGGTCGGCCGCTGCTTCGACGGGCCAGGAGGCCTACAGCGTGGCGATGATGCTGCTCGAACTGGGAGTCGATCCTTCCGAGGTGCAGATTCTCGGGACGGATCTCTCCGAGCAGGTGCTGGAGCGCGCACGCAAGGGGCGATACCTGCAGCTCGAAGTCAATCGCGGGCTTCCGGCCGCCTACCTGCTGAAATATTTCCGGCAGGCCGGCATGGAGTGGGAGATCCAGGAGCGGGTGCGCCGCATGGTCACCTTCGAGCCACTCGATCTCCGCCAGAGGATACGGAATCATGGCCCCTTCGACCTCGTCCTGTGCCGGAACGTTCTCATCTACTTCGACGTGGAAACCAAGCGGGCGATTCTGAACAACATCCAGCATGTTCTGCGCAGAACGGGCGTCCTTGTGCTCGGCTGCGCGGAGACGATGATCAATCTGCACAATGGCTTCACCAGTGAATCCATGGGCGGAGCCACCTTTTACGCAGCGAAGTGAACATACAGCGCGGGAGTGCGGAGATGCAGGCAGTCGAGATGTTCCGGGATGAGCAGATTGCGATGGCACAGCAGGCCATTCTGCAGATATGCGATGTGTGGATGGACCCGGCGGAGACAGGATGGACGCCGACAGCGACCGATGTGTGCAGCGAAGTGCGGTTTCTCCATGATTGGGAAGGGCGTTTCTCTCTCGAATGCTCGCGCGGCCTGGCCGAGGTGCTGGCGAATGCCATGCTGATGCGGCCGATGGAAGAGATCAGCGAGTCCGATGTGCAGGACGTGATTGGAGAGCTGCTGAATACGATTGCCGGCAACCTGAAGTGCCTGCTTCCGGCAGATACCGAACTGACGATCCCGGAGACGATGGAGAGATCGCGGAAGCCGCAGAGCATCGGGTGCAGCGAGGACCGTTGCAGGGAAGAGCGCGGGATTGTGCTGAGCTGCGAGATCGGCGTGATCCGGATGGCTTTTTCGCGATGCGAGCCTGCCATCGCGCATGGAAGCTCAGCAGGCTTCGCTTAGGGGGATATCTGGCCGAAGTGCAGCAGCTCGAGAGAGGGCATTCCGGCGGTTATCCGGGGCACGGCCTCCAGCAGAGCCGCATGCTCGATAGGCCGCGAGGCCCGCAGGCGGGTAGCCACCGTATCCAGGGCCATATCGTAATAGGCCGGATGCGTGACCAGCTCCCACGTTCCCTCCGGCATGGCGTGGAGAATGCTCTCAAGGGTTGCCGTGTTAAGCGTTCCGGTAGCCAGAACGCCGAGAGAGCCATCCGTGGTCGCCAGGCCGGCATCGGCAACCATCTGCAGGAAGCGCCTGCGGCGGGTGCGCAGCAGGGCCACCTGGAGCTTGCGCAGGGCGGGTGCGTCATGGGTTGCGGCAATGGACCACTCCGGCTCAAAGGGGTTGCGGATGGCGCGAATCCCGCAGGCCCGGGCAGCGCGCAGCAGGGGACGGAGCACCCGGATAAACATATGCGTGTGCTTGTGAGTATCCACATGCGTAACCGGAACGCCGGCAGCCTGCAGATGGCGGATCTGCGATACCGCTTCGAGTTCGATCTCGGCTTCGGAGATCGCTCCACGCAACAACTGCGAAAGGAAGGCTCCAAGGGTGGGACGAAACTGCCCGTTTGGAGCCAGAGCGGGCGTTTCGCCGGCGGGCAGCGCCGACTCCCCGTCGACCAGCACCACGTGGCAGCCGACGCCGAGGAGGTGTCCCCGCTGTGGAGAGCTTTCCGCGGCCGCAGGGGCAAAATGCGGCGCCGTGGCCATGAGTGTCGCGGAGGTGAGCGCTCTGGCGGCAGAGAGCTCGAGCACGGATTGATTGATCCCGGGAGTGAGGCCGAAATCATCGGCATTGATGATGAGACGAGGCACGCTTGCCTAGTCTAACAATCGATGGACTAACACCCCTGGCAGGTACCGATTAACACAGATGGGGGATGCCAGGTATGGTGCAATTTCCCTAAACTTCCCCATGTCGTTGAGCAGTGGAGCATGGAAGTGGTGAGGGCGGAGAGATGGCGGGGATCGGTCTGATGATGCACGTGGCGGTGTACTGGCTGGCAGTCAATCTGGCGGTGGTAGGGTATCTGGCTGTTCTCTACTCCAGGCAGCGTCTGCTTGAGCTCCATGAGATGGGGAAGTTCAACCGGAGTATTTCCGCTGTTTCGGCGAGTGAGAAGACGCAGCAGTTTCAGAATCTTATGCATTTCGGTGCAGGTAGAGGAAGCAAGTAACAGTTGCTGTTATGATGAAGAAACAAAGAGCGCTGAACTCCGGCACAGATAGGAAAGTGACGGTATAGAAAGCGCAGACCGGAATGCCCGGGCGGTTAGCTCAGCTGGTTAGAGCACTTGCCTTACAAGCAAGGGGTCGCAGGTTCGAATCCTGCACTGCCCACCATCGAATTCGTATCTGCCGCGCTTTTTCTTCTTTCACGCATTTGCCTTCCTTTGTGCTGTTCGGCACTCCCAAAGTGCAGTTGGCTTCCTCATGCACGCATAAGTGCCGCCGCTAAGACGGGCCTCCGCAGTACTGAAATAAGTTTCAGTTCGCTATGCCGAATGCGTTTCTCGACATCCTGATCCTCGGCCTGCTGGTACTGGTGTTCGGTTCTATCTTCCGGACACGTCCGACGGTTCGTCTGCGCTATTGGATCATCGGCTGGTTTCTGATCCTGATTCATTTTGCCGTCCTGCTGTGGAGTCCGGCCACTCCATTCAAGGCAGCGCTGGCGGCGACGGCGATGTTAAGCACTCTGCTGTTGGGAGGCGTGGCTTTTCTCCTCGCTGGAGATCGCCGCCACCTGGGCGTGTTGCGTGGGTTCCGTCTGATCGCACTTTTGTGCGGCCCGGGACTTCTCTATGCAGCGCTGACCTCCTTCCAATACAGCAATCGCCTCTTGTTGACGGGTATCGTACTGCTGCAGGCTGGCGGAACGCTGGTTGCGATTCAGCGCCTCTGGCAAAGGCACGCATCGATGGTGCGGCTCGGTGCAATGCTGGTTCCGCTTTGCACGCTCTGGAGCCTGGCTGCTATATACAGCGGCAATCTGATTCAGGGTACGTATGCGGATCTGACGCTGCTCTACCTGCTGAATGCCATTCTCTACTGGCTGGATTTTCGCCGGGCATCCATGGGTGTGGTGACGGCGATCGGCGGACTGCTGGCCTGGGCGATGGTCTTCCCCTGTGCGGTTGCGATGGAGACATGGTTCCCGAACGTTTCCATATCGCCTGAGATCTGGAACCTGCCCAAGTATTTCGTCGAGTTCGGGATGATCCTGACCCTGCTGGAAGACGAGATTGCCGCCATGGCTCTGCAGCGGGAAGAGTATCGTCTGCTCTTTGAATACAATCCGCATCCCATGTGGATCTATGACGAAGAGGCTCTGGCTTTTCTGAAGGTGAACGAGGCGGCTGCGGCAGCCTACGGTTTCACCATGGAAGAGTTCAGCCGGATGTCCTTGCATGACCTGCGGCCCATCGAGGAAAAACTGAAGCTGGAATGCCGGCTGCGGGAGCTGGACGAGGTCTCTTTGAGGTCCGGCCCATGGACGCACATCAAGGCCGATGGCTCTCGGATCAAGGTCGATATCGCTTCCCACGCCATTCAATTTGAAGGCAGGAAGGCGCGATTTGCTCTGGTGCAGAATGTCACCGAGCGGATAGAGCTTCACGAGCAGCTGGTCCATCAGGCCAACCATGACACCCTGACCGGATTGCCAAACCGGCTTCTGCTGAAAGACCGCATGGAGCACACGCTCAGCTCCGCCGCTCGCAACGGGGAGAAGGTCGCGGTCATGTGTCTGGACCTCGATCGCTTCAAGCAGATCAACGACCGGTATGGGCACCCCATCGGCGATGCATGCCTGAAGCATCTGGCGGACCTGCTGCGAAGCCGTCTGCGCGCCGCCGATACCGTGGCGCGGTCTGGAGGCGAGGAGTTTACGTTGCTGCTGGCGGGATTGTCTTCTGCCGAGGACGCGGCAGGAGTGGCGCAGGTGCTGCTCGAAAGCATCCGCCAGCCCTTTCAGGTCGAGGGCTATCAGTTGGAGCTGTCTGCCAGCCTGGGTATCGCCATGTATCCGGATGACGGCAGTGAAGCGCAGGTGCTGTGGCGCGCCTCGGATACGGCGATGTATCGGGCCAAGAAGTCGGGAGGCAGCCAGTTCGTTTTCGTCTCTCATGAGATTTCGGCTGCAGCCCTGGAAGTCAACGATTTAGAGGCAGCGCTGCGTCAGGCTCTGAAAGAAAATGGATTTCGAATCCTCTATCAGCCGCAGTACGCGACGACCGGCGAGTTGCGCGGCCTGGAAGCTCTTCTTCGCTTGGAAGATCCGGTCAAGGGGACGATATCTCCGGAGCGCTTTATCCCTGTTGCCGAAGAGAGCGGCTTAATCATGCGTATCGGTAACTGGGTGCTTGAGGAGGTCTGCCGCCAGATTGCCGAATGGAGCAGGCATCACCTTCCTCCGGTGCGTGTTGCGATCAATGTGTCCCCGCTGGAGCTCGTTCGTGCGGATTATGCGCAAAATGTCCGGCGCGTGCTGGTGAGTTACGGGGTGGATGCGGCGCGCCTGGAAATTGAAATTACCGAGACGAGCGTCATGCGTAACCTCGAAGACGCAGCCCGGCAGATGCTCGACCTCGCGGCAGTGGGTGTGCAGTTTTCCGTCGATGACTTCGGGACCGGATATTCTTCGCTGCAGCATCTGCACCAGCTTCCGATTTCCACGCTCAAAATCGATCGTTCCTTCATCGAGCGGATGTGCGACGAACCCGAAGCGCGGCAGATCGTGCAGGCCATTCTGTCGCTTGGACACAGCCTGGGCATGCAGATCGTGGCGGAAGGCGTGGAGCGCGAAGAGCAGCTGCTCTTGCTGCAGGCGATGGAGTGCGATCACCTGCAGGGCTTCTTATGGGGACGTCCCCAGGAGGCCGCGGTGGTGCCGGGATTGTTGCTCCGGGGAAGCATCCAGCGGGAAGAGGACGGCCCGGTTCTCTTCTCGACGCATCGCTCGAAGCGCTGAAACGGCGCCTGCTCCCACCTCACGTATAATCGCCGTGGACCACACCGCTCCTGTCGCAGGCTATCGTTTGTCTGTCGCCACGTTTGCCCACGATGACCCCCCCGGAGGCTTCCGTTTCGATGTCCGTTCGCATTCGCTTTTCCGTATTTTTCTGCCTTGCCTTCCCCGCATGTTCTCTACTGGCGAGCTCACCGGCTCTCTGGTCTCAATCTGTCACAGATATGACGAAGTCGCTTCCGGCTGCAACCCAGAAAGTGGTGAGCGAGCTGGAAGAACTCGACAATCTGCCTTCCGGGCCATGGCGTTATCATGCGGGCGATGTACCGCATGGCGAGGCGACGAACCTCGATGACAGCGCATGGACGTCGGTGACGCCGAAGAGCGAAGTCCCTAACGAAGCTGTCTGGTTCCGGCAATGGATTACCGTGCCGGCGAAGCTCCACGGGTACAACCTGACCGGGGCGCGCATCTGGTTTCAGTTCCAGGCCTACGGCCATGGGACCACGCCGCAGATCGTGTATTTCAACGGACGCCGCGTGGCATTAGGCGAGGACCTGGAGCCGATTGTCCTGTTCGATGACGCCAAACCGGGCGACAAGGTGCTGGTAGCCGTCAAGCTGCTGCCGACGGTAGAGAAGAAACAGTTTCATGCTGTCAACATGAAGATCGATTTCGCCGAAGGCCGTCCGAATCCGGATGATGAACGGCGTGAAATCCTGTCGGCATCTTTCCTGCTGCCGAGCCTTTCGAAGAACCTGCCTGCCGATCAGTCCACGCTGAACAAGGCGATCGGTCAGATCGATCTCCAGGCGCTGAATGCAGGGGATGAGCAGAAGTTCGATGCCTCTCTGCGCGCCGCGCAGACCACTCTGGATGAGTTGCGCCCGGTGATGCAGCAGGCGACGCTCCACCTGACGGGTAATTCGCATATCGATGCGGCGTGGCTCTGGCCGTGGACCGAAACCGTAGATGCGGTCCGCCGTACCTTCGGCACGGCGCTGCAGCTGATGAACGAGTATCCGAACTACACCTACACGCAGTCGGCTGCGCAGTACAACGAATGGATGTCCGAGAAGTACCCGGATATCAACGACGGGATTAAGCAGCGCATCAAGGAAGGGCGTTGGGAGATCGTCGGCGGCATGTGGGTCGAGCCGGATCTGAATATGCCGGACGGTGAGTCCACCGCGCGTTCGCTGCTGATCGGCAAGCGCTGGTACCAGAAGGAATACGGCGTCGATGTGAAGATCGGTTGGAACCCCGACTCTTTCGGCTATAACTGGCAGCTGCCGCAGATCTACAAGAAGTCGGGCGTGGATTACTTCGTGACGCAGAAGATGGCGTGGAACGACACGAATCAGCTGCCGCTGAAGCTCTTCTGGTGGGAGTCGCCGGATGGCAGCAAGGTGCTGACCTATTTCCCGCACGACTACGCGAACGACAATCTCGATCCGGTGCGCCTCTCGGCCGATCTCAAGGTCGCACGTGAGGACAATCCGGGACTGCCATCGATGATGGACCTCTACGGTGTGGGGGACCACGGCGGTGGTCCGACGCGCGAAATCCTCGACCAGGGCGAGCACTGGGCCAATGGCAGCGACAAGGTTGTGCCGAAGATGCAGTTCGGAACGGCGAAGAGCTATTTCGACTCGGTCGAGCCGAAGCTGGCAAGCGATTCGCCGGTATGGGACTACGACAAGATCGCGAAGGGCTGGGAAGCTCCGGCTGCGGTAGATGGCAAGATCGCGATTCCCACATGGAACAGCGAGCTTTACCTTGAATATCACCGCGGCGTCTTTACCACCCAGGCCGCACACAAGCGCAACATGCGCGAGAGCTCGGAGTGGGCGCTGAACGCGGAGAAGTACGCTTCGCTGGCATGGCTGGACGGAGATGCGTATCCGGGCGACGAGTTGACGGACGACTGGAAGAAGATCACCTTCAATGATTTCCATGATCTGGCCGCTGGCTCGGGCGTGGGCATCATCTATAAAGACGCGCAGCGCGACTATGACAAGGTAAAGCTCTCGACGGACGCGATCTCGGAGAAGGCATTGGGCACGATCGCTGCCCATGTGGATACCGAGGTGCAGGATGGCGTGCCGGTGATGGTCGTGAATCCGCTGGCCTGGAATCGCTCGGGGCTGGTGACAGTCCACGTGCAGATGCCGCAGGCAACGGACGAAGTCTCGGTCATCGACTCCAAGGGGCGTGTATTGCCGTCGCAGGTAATCGAGAAGGATGTCGCGACGCATCGCTTCACCCTGCGGGTGAAGGCGGAAGAGGTGCCTTCCCTGGGATATGAAGTCGTGCGCGTGGTGCCGGGCAAAAAGAGCTTTGCCAGCGATCTGAAGGCCGATGGGCTGACGATCGAGAACGCAGACCTTCGCGTGACAGTGGATAAGAGTTCCGGTTGCATCACCAGCCTGCTCGACAAGAAGACTGGCTTCGAATCGCTGGCCAAGGGGGCTTGCGGCAACGAACTGCAGCTCTTCAAGGATCTGCCCAAGGACTACGATGCCTGGAACATCGATCCGGGTACGCTGGATCAGCCGCCGGTAAAACTGGACACGGCGGATTCGGCGGAGCTGGTCGAGCAGTCTCCGATGCGGGACGTGATCCGCGTGGTGCATCACACGGAGAAGTCGAAGTTCGTACAGGACATCGAGCTCTATACCGGCGCAGACCATGTGGTGGTAGAGAACCGTGTCGACTGGCACGAAGATCACATCCTGCTGAAGGCAGCCTTCCCGCTGGCGGCAACGAGTGCCAAGGCGACGTACGAAATTCCTTACGGCTCGATCGAGCGTTCGACCGAACGGAACAACACCTGGGAGAAGGCGCAGTTCGAGGTTCCGGCACTGCGCTGGGCTGATCTCGGTGATGGCCAGCACGGCTTCAGCCTGATCAACAACTCGAAGTTCGGCTACGATGCAGCGGGTAACGTGCTGAGGCTCTCGCTGCTGCGCGCTCCGACCTATCCGGACCCGGTGGCTGACCGCGGGGAACAGAAGTCCGCCTATGTGCTGTATCCGCACGGCGGCGATTGGAAGCAGGCGATGACCGTGCGCGAGGGGTTGGAGTTCAACTACGGCCTTTCAGCCACGCAGGTGGAGGCGCATAGTGGCGAGCTGCCGGCGGAGCACTCCTTCGTCGCGGTTGAGCCAGGCAATGTGGTGCTGACGGCGATGAAAAAGGCCGAGGACGGGAACGGGCTTGTCTTCCACTTCTATGAGTGGGCGGGCAAGGCCTCCGAGGTCAAGCTGACAGTTCCGGCCGGTGCACAGCAGGCCGTGGAGACAAACCTCCTGGAGCAGTCGCAGGGCGGGGAACTGGCCCGTGACGGACGTGTCATCACGGTTCCGGTAAAGCCGTATGAGATTGTCGCCGTAAAGGTGACATATGCGGGCGGTTCCGGAGCAGAGTCGGCAAAGTAATGCAGTTCGAAGCCGCCTTCCCCAGCGAAGGCGGCTTCGATAACATCTTTTGTTTGACCGGGATGGGTGGGTTCGCTACACTCAGAGCACATTGCGGTTGCCCTGCCTGCGCCGATAGCCGTGTGCAGGCCTGTTCCTCGGCCCGAGCCTTAAGTAGACGACCACTTGCTCGGAAGGGCGCTTGTTCCGCATGGTCATTCATCTCTTTCGACAGGTATTGCCGATCTGAGCGGTGTTTACACAATCAGGGCCAAGTCGGGTTCTCGCTTGTTCTTCCTCTTTTGACACGCTTTCCTTTCCCGTATGTTACGGAGAAGCAGCAGTGTGTTTTCAGCAGCCGCAGGAATCATGCTGCTGACTGATAGAGTGTCACCAGCTACTTTCTAAGGCGTTTGTCTCGATCCAGGCTCCATGGAGGAAAGAGGCTTGCCGCCGGCAGAACCGGCAACAAGGAGTCCATCAGGATGCAAGGGTGGTCAGCACCTCCGCAGGAGCCTCAAAAAGTTGCGTCGTCCCCGGCGGTTGGATCCGTACAAGAGCACACGGTCTTTACTCCGGCTGACCTGCGCAAAGTAGTTTTCAAGCGGAAATGGATCATTCTGGCGTGCTTGCTGCTCGGGCTGGGAATCGGTCTGTATTTTGCATTGGCGACGATTCCGCAGTATGAAGCTACGGCCAGGGTGCATATCGATTTCAGCCGTTCGGCCAATATCGGCATCGAGGATCTCATCCAGCAGCAGCTGGGCGGCGGCGGCAATGCCGAGGATAAGCTGCAGACGGAAGTAGAGATCATGCAGAGCGAAACGGTCGCCATGGAGGTGATCAATTCGCTGGACCTGTATCACAAGGCCCCCTTCGATGCGATCTTCAAAACCTCGCCGTATACCGGAACGCTGACCCCGGCGCAGCGCCACGAGATCATCTCCCTGTTCCTCGGATCGACCAAGGTGCAGGTGCTTCCGAACACAGAGATGGTTGAGATCAGCTTCCGCAACCCCGATCCCAAGGTAGCCATGGAAGGGGCGAACGGGATTGTCGATGCCTACCTGGACCGCGACCTGCGCGCAAAGTTTCAGGGGACGACCCGAGTATCGAACTGGCTCTCGCAGCAGTTGACGTCGGTAAAGAAGCAGGTCGAAGACGCGCAGCAGGATCTGGCAAAATTCCAGCGCGAGAATAACCTCGTGGCGATGGATGCGACAGGTGGCGACCTGGTGACCGAGCGCCTGCGCACCGTCAACGAACAGCTGGCAGAAGCCGAAGCGGACCGCATTGTGAAAGAAGCGCGGTATCGCATGGCCATGACGCGAAACCCCGATCTGCTGGTTTCTGTTGCTCCCGGAACCGTTCTCGGCAGCCTGCGGACACAGCAGGCCGCGCTCCTGGTGCAGGCTGCGCAGTTGAAGGCCAAGTTCGGCCCCAACTATCCCAAGGTTGTTGAGGTCAACAACCAGCTCGAGAAGGTGCAGAGCGATATCGATCAGGAGATCAACAGCCTGACCAAGCGCTTCACCGAAGAGTACGATGCCTCGGTCAATACCGAGTCCCTGATGCGCGCCCGTCTGGAGGCGACCAAGCAGGAAGCCTATCGCGAGAATGAGTCCGCAGCCCAGTTCGACATCCTGAAGCACGGAGCCGAGTCGGCATCGGAGCTCTATGACGCCTTGCAGATGCGTCTGAAGGAAGCGGGCATCACTGCGGGTCTGAGCGCCACGAATATCGATGTGATCGATCGCGCGAACATTCCGCCTTTCCCCGTATTGCCGGCAAAGCGCTCGGATGTCATGTTCGGCCTTCTCGGCGGCTTGATCGTCGGTATGGCACTGGCCTTCTTTATGGAAGGTCTGGATGATACGGTCCGTACTTCGGATGACGCCGAACAGATTGCGCATCTGCCCACGCTGGCCGTCATCCCGCGGTTCCCCATCGCAGCGCGAAAGGGAACTGATCCGCAGCCGCAGAAGGTATCTCCGGACCTGGTGAGCCTTCTGGAGCCGCAATCCATCGCCGCTGAGAGCTTCCGGACGCTGCGTTCCTCCATCCTGCTTTCTGCGGTGGATAACGAGATGAAACTGCTGTTGATTACCAGCAGCTTCGCGGCGGAAGGGAAATCGACCTGCGCAGCGAACATAGCTATTTCCTTCGCGCAGCGCTCTGCGCGGGTTCTGGTCGTGGATACCGACCTGCGCAAGGGAACGCTGCATATGAAGTTCCGCATGTCGAACCGAGTTGGGCTCTCGACATTGCTCTCGCGAGAATCAGGCAATGAGTCTTTCGAGCATCCCATCCCTGAGCTGCCGAATCTGACAGTCCTGAGCCGTGGTCCCATTGCTCCCAATCCGGGCGAAATTCTGGCGTCGCGCATGATGAGTGAGCTGCTCATGAAGTGGCGCAGCGAATACGATCACATCATTCTGGATTCGTCGCCGATCCTCGCGGTGTCGGACACGTTGGGGCTGGCGCAGCAGGCCGACGCCACGTTTATCCTGGTTCGTTCCGGCGTGACACGAAAGAAAGCATTGCAGCGCGTGCGTGAGCAGCTGCGGCGTGCGAACGCGCATATTCTCGGAATTATTGTGAACGGCGTAGATCTGCGGCTGGAGAACTACTACACCTACGCCAAGCGATATGACTACGGCTACAAGAGCAACTACGGTGCCGGTTATGGGGTGAAAGAAAATCAGGATGGGCAGAAATAAGATGCGGAACTGCACTCGCCTGGTAAAGACTTTCGCTGTGCTGGCGCTGAGCTCGCTGGCTGCAGCCCAGACACAGAACGGAAGCTGGTCCCCGGCTTCGATGCCGGAACCAGGACAGGCTGCGGCCAGACCTGCTGAGCCCTCGAGTGTGCCGAAGATCGCCATCGGTCCCGGCGACATGCTGGACGTGGAGGTCTTCGATACCCCGGAGCTTTCCGGCTCTACGCGCGTAAACCAGAGCGGCGAAGCCAATCTCGTCGTCCTGGGGACCGTGCATCTTGCCGGCGAGACGCCCAATCAGGCAGCGAGAACGATCGAGGAAGCCCTGCGCGCGCGCGGGATGATGAATGATCCGCACGTATCGGTATCGATTACCGAATATGCAACGCAGGGTGCGACGATTACCGGAGAAGTGAAAACACCGGGTGTATATCCCACGCTCGGCAGCCGGACTTTGACGGATATGATCGCCCTGGCGGGCGGGCCATCTCCACTCGCCGGCAAGACGGTGACTATTCAGCACCGGAGTGATCCTGCCCACCCGCTCACCGTGATGCTCGCAGCGAATCCCAGGGCGCTGGCGCAGCAGGACAACCCGGTAATCGAGCCCGGGGATACCGTTACGCTTGCGAAGTCGGGAATTATTTATGTGCTTGGCGCAGTCACCAAGGGCGGCGGCTTCCTGATCGATAACAATGAGCACATTACGCTGATGCAGGCGCTGTCCCTGGCAGGAGGATGGACGACCGTGGCGTCGACCAGCCATGCGCAGCTGATTCGGAAGGTGCCGCAGGGCCGGGAAGAAGTGCGACTGGACCTGAAGCATATCGTAAAAGGCAAAGAGGCAGATATCTCTGTGCAGGACGGAGATATCCTCTATGTCCCGACAAGCTTCGGCAAGACCGTAGGCTACCGCAGCGTCGAAGCGATTCTTACGGCAGCGCAGAACGCCCCCGCTTATGCGTATGTTTATTAATGTCGATTTCGGCATGAGGCAGAGGCCTCGGGCTTGAGTATGCTTCCTCAGCGTGAGACAGCCTGGAGGCCTGTGGCAGATCTGCCGCCGCAGCGGCTCTTCGGCCAGATTCTCGCTGTTCCGCGCCGGCGTTATTGCGTCCACATCCCCCTGCTGTTACTGCTGACAGGCCTGCTGACCTGGGTCGTGCCGACAGACTTCATGCTGGCCATTGCGTCCTTTGTCGGAGGCGTTGTTGGCTTCTATATGTTTTTCGAATGGGTCTTCCGTGGTCCCACTCGATTCTCGACAACGCTGGGCATCGGACTCCTGACAGGATATGCGGGTGGCTCCTTCAATACCTGGGCTACGGTGCCTCGTGCGGGATTCACGCTGGGCCATTTCCTGGGGCTTGACGATGCGGTGCTTGCCCGCGGGATTGCCGGAGTACTGATCTCCTGCGCCATTCTCATTGCCTGGGGAGAGCTGTTCGAAAAGCCGATCTTCGGCCTGGATTTCGAATTCCGCCAGGGCTCGAGGCTGAACTCACTGATCGTGCTCGGCATGCTGGCGGTGATGGCAGCCTTCAAGATGGGCGCACTCTCTTACATGGGAGTGTCCAGCGAAGGCGGACATCTTGGGCTTGGAGCCGCCGCCGCGCAGTGGTTTTTCCCACCGCTCGTGAACATCGCGGTGACCAATTTTGTGTTGATTCCCGGCAAGGGGATGCGGAAATGGGTCATGGGGATTTGCGCGTTTGCCCTGCTGCTGATGCTGGCTGTGACCGGCCGCCGCACGCTGATCTACACCTGCGCCGTGACCCTGTTCATGATCCGCATGGCCGGCTTTCGGCTGATGGGCAATATCCGCCGCCAGGTAATGGTGCTGGGACTGAGCGCAGTCTTTATCGTGACCTGTTCCCTGGGGTTCATGTTGCTGCGCGTCGCCGGTTACAACAATGAGGGAAGAAAGTCCGTCGGCCTGCAGGAGCGCATGACGGTCGCTCTGGCTCTCATCAAGAACGGCACCGCACTGGACCGGGCCGTATCCTCCACGCAGGAGAACGTGAAGACACGTACCTTTGTGCTGGGTTTCCTGGCACAGGTTTTAGATGGCAGCGAGCGGAAAACCCCTGGGCTCGGGCGGGATGCTTTTACGTTGCTGCAGGCAGCCGTGCCTTCTGCGATCAACCCATACAAGCATGAATTCGCGTCCATTCACGAGAATGATTTTCCCTCGGAGGAGTTCCTCGCCGATTCGCTTTTCGGCTTTTCCTACTGGGATGAAGCGAATTCGATTTTGACCGCTGGCGCGGTGGATTTCGGGCTGATAGGGATGATCCTCTATCCCATCATCACCGCGTGGTGCCTGCGTTGGGTTGTGGAGTTCGCCTCCAGCTTTCTGCAGCAGACATCGGCTCTGTTTCTGGTCCTCTCGTGCCTCTTCGAGGTGCTTTCCGCAGAGAACACCATTACCTCGTTTGCGGTCACGGTATTCCATGGAATTCTATTCATTACGTTTCTCGAGATATTTTTCAGGCTTCCCAGATTTCAACTTCGCGCGGCAACGCCGGTTGCCGGTTACTGAGGGAATGCAATGAAGAGGTGGGTTCCTCGTGCATGCCTGAGCAGTTACGGTGTGCTCTTGTTCGTGACCGTGCATACCCATGCGCAGGTTTCGTTAACCGCTGAGTCTCCGACTGTCATGAGGTCGGTGACCCAGGGCGACCTGATGACGTCGCCTTTTTCTTCCATGACGTTCGAGGCGCCCACGACGTTATCGACGGCAGACCAGACAGGCGCGACCGTATACGGCGGCCAACTGCAGACATCGATCGATTCGCTCCAGACCATGTCGGGCCTGGCGCCCGACGGCTCCCAGGGGAGCGGAAACCCCGCGCGAGCGGTCAATCCTGCCTTCTCGATGCGCATGGCATTTCAGCCCGTGAAGCCGCTCGGGGCTGCGCCTGGGGGGCAACAGGCGTGGAGTGGAGGAGCGAGTGCGGGCAAGATGGGATTCGGACCGCAGGATGTTACCCGGCAGGCCTCTCCGAGTGGAAGCTCTGCAGCAGGTCTTTCCGCCTCGAACTCCGCAGGTCTCACCGGAGGCGATTCCGCTCCCGGCTCGAGTATGCTGCACGCCCTGGCGGCAGGTGGGGCAGATCGGTACGACCAGGACAACTACCTGCAGGCAGGCTCGGGGAGCGGCGTATCCAGGACCGGTGCTGCAGGCGGCGGATCGTATGTGCAGGGAGAGTTCCCGGATAGTACGCGTGGCACCGCAGTCCTGAGTCCGCCCATTCCGCCTCCACGCGAGTACGAACAGCCCGCAGATGAAGGTCTTTCCTTCGGTTCATTCGACATGACCAATCAGACCTTCCTCAGGCCGTCTTTGACAGGTCGCGGCAGCGGTTCTGAGACGGCGGGAGCGAACGCCTCCAGCATGTACGAGCGCTATCTTCGCCGGGTCGCAAGGGAAAATGCGATGCGTTCCTCTCAGGCCGGAAATGGATTATCCGGCTCCGCTGGGAAGACGACAGAAAATGGCCTCGGGAACGGCCTGAGCACTGACCGAAAGATGGGGAAATCTCAGTCCAAAGGGACCTTATCCAACAGCCTGTCTCCACTGGGACTGACCAATCCGTATTAACCGGTTGGAACTCCGCAAGGCTATCTGGAGAAAGCAGGAATAACGCAAAGAAGCTCCGCTGGCAGCAGCCGCGGAGCTTCTTTGTTTTGGGAAGCGCGTGATCTTAAACGCGTTCGATGACCAGGCTTTCAATCTGCACAGGCTTGTGCGGCTTGTCCTGCCCGTTGCGGGCGACCTTGGAGATCTTCTCGACGATATCCTGGCCTTCGACCACTTCACCGAAGATGGTATGACGGCCGGTGAGCCACTCGGTATTGGCCACGGTGATGAAGAACTGCGAGCCGTTGGTATTCGGACCAGCATTGGCCATGGCCAGCTTGCCGGGCTTGTCGAAGCGATGCGGCGAACCCTTGGTCTCGTCCTCAAAGCGATAGCCCGGGCCACCAAAGCCAGTGCCGGCCGGATCGCCGCCCTGGATCATGAAGTCGGGGATGACGCGATGGAAGATCGTGCCGTCGTAGAGCTTGTCCTTGCTCTTGACGTTGCTGACCGGGTGGGTCCACTCGCGGCCGCCCTCGGCCAGCTCGATAAAGTTGGCGACGGTCTTGGGTGCATCCTTCTCAAAGAGGCGAACGGCAATCTTGCCTTCGGTGGTGTTGAAGACAGCGTAAGTTCCGGGTTGACGGGACATGGTTTCTCCTTGTGCTGAAATTCAGGGCGCTGAAATTCCGGCTTCTGCCTGAGAGCCCGCGTTCTCATTGGATGCAGCAGCGGGTTTATGGCTGGGGTTGAGGAGCGGGAGCCGGAGGAGCGGCTGCCGGTGCTGGTTCGGGCGGCAGCGGTTGGCCATCCTGCACGATGGTGACTTTGTTGAGGATGACAGGGGTGAGAGGTTTATCGTTCCCGTCGCGCTCGACGCGGGCAATGGACTGTACGATGAGCACGCTGTGCTCGTCACACTGACCGAAGATGGTGTATTTCTGGTCGAGCGCATCGTTTGGCACTTCGGTAATAAAAAACTGCGAGCCGTTAGTATCGGGGCCTGAGTTCGCCATGGCCAGACGGCCGGCCACATCGAAGTTGAGATTCGGGTCGAACTCGTCCTTGAAGAGATAGCCGGGATCGCCGGTACCGTCACCTACCGGGTCGCCGCCTTGAATCATAAAGCCGGGAATGACGCGGTGAAAGGTGGTGCCGTCATAGAGCGGTTTGCCATGCACCAGCTGCCTGGTCTTCGGATCGGTCCAGTCCTTGGTCCCCTCTGCGAGGCCGATAAAGTTGGCTACAGCATTCGGCGCTTCCTTGGAAAAGAGCTTGCAGGTCATGCGCCCCATGGAGGAGTCAAAGACAACCGTCGGACCGGCCGGCTGCGGGCTTACGTGGATCTGCGAGCCCGGCGAATCGGGGAGATCCTGCGCACTCTGCGCTGCCGGTGTAGCCGGAGAAGAGCTCTGGCTCTGCGAAGCTGCGGCAGGCTGGGAGTCAGTGGTGGATTGCTGGGAAAAGCCGGTCAGGCTGGTAAAGGCGAGGCAAACGGCAGGGATCCAGGGTGAGACACGCATGCGGATTCTCAAAGGACCAGAGTACATGATCGGGACGGAGAGGGAAATCTAAGGGGAAAGAGGGTGCTGACGGCAAGATTTCCAAAGTAATAGTCTCTTGCCAAAAACCTTGAAATCCTCATAGGGCTGGCCATTCTTTTAGTGTGGAAGCGTTGTATAAGGCAAGAAAGTCACAAAACTCATCGCAACAGGCATGGGAACGTGATGGCCATGCGCTTCCCCGGCGCAAAAGGAGGAAACGGCATTAGGCCGATCCTTATGAGCGCGTTGAAGATACGAAATCGTTGGGCGAGTATTGCGCCATGGCACTGGGGAGTAGCGCTACTGCTGGGAGGACTGGCAGCCTGCGTGGCCTGCTGGGGCTGGATGCAGTATCCGGCGGATTACCTGGCCTCGTCCCTGTTGTCGTATGACGCTCCCAAATCGTCGGCTATCGATCAGTCGGACACCGCGACTCCCGCGCTTGCGGATGCCATGTTGACTGCGGAGCAGTTGGACGCGATTGCGGCAAAGGCGCATTTTCTTGCGGATAGCCCGCAGGATGGGGAGGCAGGCGAAACGGGGGAAGCAAAAACTCCCGGGCAGAGCCTTCGTGCGCAGCTTGAGTTAGACCAGACCGGTCCGGGCTTGCTCCAGATCTCCCTGCGCGGGCAGAATGCCCGCAGTGTTCTGGATACGCTGAATGCTGTTTCCAGCCTCTTGATCTCCGCGAGCCCGGCAGAAGATCGGCATGATACTGCACCTTCCGGCGCAGGCAGCATCCAGACGTCGGCTCGCGTCGACAGTGAGAACCTTGCAACGCTGCAGTTGCAGGAGAGCGAGATCCGGAAGCATATGGGGCAACTCACGACCGAACGTTATGCGCTCGAAGGCAGTGACAGCTCGGACAGCGGCACCGCGACGCCGGGAGTGGCAGCAAACCCGGCAGATGCGGAGCGGCTCAGGAGCATCATGAAGCAACTGGCGCAGCTACGGCAGGAACGCGCAACGCTCCAGGCGGAAGAGCAAAGCCTGCAAAGTAGATTGCCGGGGCAGCAATCCGGAGCCGGCTCCGGCGCGGCCGGAAAGACATCATCGGCAGACGAGCAGCGACCGGTGGCTAAGGGGCGGTTTTCCCTGGTTGCAGCGCCGGACAGTGCTCATGCCATACCCGATAGAACCCGGTCCCTGATTCTGTGGGGGGGCATGTCGGGCGCGGTGTTGCTGGCCATCGGTTATATGCAGCTCCTGTTTCTTCGCTACAGGCCTGTGCGCGATTCCGTGGAACTCCTTGCGGCCGTGCCGGCAGGCACGAAGTATTTCGGCGCGCTGGCCTGGAGCCCGGTGAAGGGAGAAGCTCGATGAGCGCATTCGCCTTAAGCGACAGGGAAAGGATCGAAATGGGGCTGCTGATTCGCGGCGGCCCGCGGCAGAAAGTGCCGCTGAATCGTCAGAGCCTCGATCCGGCGCTAGTGTTCGCGGATGTTTCGCAGTCTGCGCGCCTGCAAAGCTATCTGGAGCTGGCAGAAAAGCTGGAAGCGGCTGAAGAATGGAAGCAATCGCATACCGTTTTTCTTACCAGCGCTGAACCCGGGGATGGCAGGACGAGTACCGCCTTCAACCTGGGATGGGCTTTGGCGAGCCGGCTCGCGGAAGGAGCGAAACCAGTGCTCGTCGCAGAGTTTGAGCTGGAGCGGCCGGCCATGCGACGGATGCTGGGAAGCCCCCGGCTCCGCTATGGGATCGATTGCGCGTTGCGAAACATCGCATCGGAAGAAGAAAGCGCCTTCACACTGGTGAATGACCGTCTGCATGTGTCGGCAGTGCGCGACCGGATGAGCAGGCGAAAGACGCAGCAGCTGCTTTCCAGAGCGGAATCGTTTCTGGAGTGGGCGGTAAAAGAGCACTCCTGGGTGGTGGTGGATTGCCCGCCGGTGCACTCCCGCCGGTGGACGAAGTGGTACCGGGAACACGCAAAGGATGTGCTGTTGCTGGCTAGAGCCGATTGGACGCCGCAAGTGCGTCTGCGGAGTGCTGCGAAGAAGTTGGGCAGCGCACTGCGCGGAGTCACGATGAACCGCGCAGCCGTTTTAGAGTAAAGCGGAAGCAGGCGAGCAAGACCTGCTCCCGCTGGTGAGATTATTCGTGTCCCGCCTGCATTTCGTGGCTGACGCGTTCCACGTCGCGCAGAACCCGGAGCAGATTCCCGCCGAGAATCTTGCGGCAGTCTTCCGGTGAATAGCCGCGGGCGAGCAGCGCCGCCGTGATCTTCGGCAGGTCGGCGGCTGAGTCGATGCCCTGGGGCAGCTGGCCGCTCACGCCGTCGAAGTCCGAACCGAGGCCGACGTGGTCAATGCCGGCAACCTTTGCGATGTGGTCGATGTTGTCGATCAGCGCGCTGAGCGGCGGCCGCGGAATGCGGTCGGCATAGCTGCGCTCAAGCTTTTCAAGGTCGCCATAGGTGACCTGCTTGCCCTCGGCGGCGTATTTCGCCTTGAGGTCGTCCTTGGCTTTGGCCACTTCCGCGGATTGAGCGTTCGAGGCATTGCGGTAGTCCTGGGAGATGAAAGCCGAGTAGTAGTTCACCTGCACCACGCCGCCATTCTTCGCGACCGCGCGCAGCATGTCATCGGTCATATTGCGGGGTGCGTCGGCGATGGCGCGCGCGTCGGAGTGAGAGGCGATCACCGGAGCCTTCGTCGTCTGGATCGCGGCCCAGAAGGTGTCGTCGGCGACATGGGAGATATCGACCATCATGCCGAGGCGGTTCATCTCCAGGACAACCTGCTTGCCGAAGGGAGTAAGGCCGTCCGGATTATGCGGCGCGCCGGGCTTGTTCTGATCCCCGGAGGAGTTGGCCCAATCGAGCGAGTTTGACCAGGTAAGGGTCATGTAGCGGACGCCGAGGCGGTAGTAGTCGCGCAGCAGCGGGATCGAGTTTTCGATGGAGTGGCCGCCCTCGATGCCCATGAGCGCGGCAAGCTTATGCTCGCGATGGGCGCGCTCGATATCGTCAGCGGTGAAGGCCATCATCATCTGGTCGGGATGCTTCGCGGCCTGCTGGTAGACGGCATCGATCAGCTCCAGCGTGCGGTGCGCGTCACGGCCCTTGTAGAGATCGGGCTCGACCCAGATGGAGAAGAACTCGGCGCCGAGATTGCCCTTTTTCGCGGACTCGAAGTTGAATTGCCCGCCATTCAGTGGACCGACAAGGTCGAAGTTTTCATCGACCAGCCGTTGCGTGACGTCGCAATGGGTATCGATCACAATGGCGGAGTCGTGGACCTTGAGGGCCTCGGCGGAGACGGTATCTGCGTTCACCTGTGGGTTCCTGGGCTGGGGGGATGAAAAGGCGGGAACGGCTGCCACGGACACAAATCCCAGAAGCAGCGCGGAAGAGATGAGGGTCTTCATAGCGTGCCTCCATAGTACTCGTGCCTGTCTGCGGCGCCGACCGAAAACAGCTGCGCCGCGGTGATTGAGAGCAACCTCGCGGCGCAGATGCAATGCCGGGAGAACGGGCAGGGTGAGCCGAAAGGATTATCCGCCGGCGATAGCGCCGAGGATAAGGAACGGCTCGCGGCCCGTCGCAACTGCTTCCGGTAGCGGATCGTCAGGCGAGAGGTGCGAGAGGTCTTGCTCGCAAGCGAAGAAGCGCAGGTATGGACGGCGGAGCTTCGTGGTGTGATCGCGGATGGTGCCTGCGAGCATGGGGTAGTGATCCTCGACGGTATCGAGGATGGTGCGCTGGGTAACCGGGCCGGTGATCTCAATGGAAATCTCCAGCGGCGTGCCGGCAAGGCGGCGCAGGCCGGCGGGAAGTTCGATGCGGATCATGGGCATGGTGGAATCACGCAATGGTCTGGGCTTCTACCGAGAGTACCGGCGGCAGATCATGCACAATTGCCTGCCAATGATCGCCGCCGTCGGGCGAAACATACACCTGGCCGCCGGTCGTGCCGAAATAGATGCCGCAGTCGTCAAGACGGTCGACCGACATGGCATCCCGCAGGACATTCACGTAACAGTTGGCCTGTGGCAGACCGCTGGTGAGCGGTTCCCAGTCGTGGCCTCCTGACCGGCTGCGATAGACGCGGAGCTGGCCGTCGATAGGGAAGTGCTCGGCATCGCTCTTGATCGGTACGACATAGAGCGTCTCCGGTTCATGGGCATGCACGTCGATGACAAAGCCGAAGTCCGTCGGAAGGTTGCCGCTGATCTCGGTCCAGGAGTCGCCGGCATCGTCCGAGCGCATCACATCCCAGTGCTTCTGCATGAAAAGTGTCGAAGGGCGCGAGGGGTGGAGCGCGATGTGATGCACGCAGTGGCCAACCTCCGCCGTTGGGTTGGGAATGTACTTCGAGTAGAGGCCGCGGTTGATCGGTTTCCACGACTGCCCGCCGTCGTCGGTGCGGAAGGCGCCGGCGGCGGAGATTGCGACAAAGATGCGCTTCGGGTCGGTCGGATCGAGAAGGATGGTATGCAGGCACATGCCGCCGGCGCCGGGTTGCCAGTCCGGACCGGTGCCATGGGTACGCAATCCTGACAATTCGTGCCAGCTCTGTCCGCCGTCGGTAGAAGTGAAGAGCGCGGCATCCTCGATGCCGGCGTAGAGGATGTCTGGCGAATGAAGCGAGGGCTCCAGGTGCCAGACTCGCTTGAACTCCCACGGATGCGGTGTGCCGTCGTACCACTGGTGCGTACCGGGTGTGCCGTCATAGGAGAACTGGTTATTGACCGCATTCCAGGTTAAGCCTCCATCGTCGGAGCGCTGGATGACCTGGCCGAACCAGCTGGAAGATTGCGAAGCGTAGATGCGGTTGGGATCGGCAGGGGAGCCTTTCAGGTGATAGACCTCCCATCCGGCGAAGTGAGGACCAGAGACCTGCCAGTCGCGGCGGCTGCCGTCGGAGGTAAGAAGAAACGCGCCTTTGCGGGTTCCGACGAGGAGACGGATTGTGCTCAAGTAGGTACCTCTCTGCGGGAAAATGAGCGCCGGGGAGCAGGCGCGAGGACAGATCGGCAAGCGGGCTCATGGTATCGCGGTGTAGGGACATGGGGGTAGGGGAATGCCGGAAAGGGGTGCCGGTCGAGTAAAATGGAGATGAGGACTTTATGCCGGAGATTCATCGCAGGAAGACCGTCACGGTCAAGGTAGGAAACGTTCGAGTGGGTTCGGAGGCGCCGGTGGTGGTGCAGTCGATGACCAACACGGACACAGCCGACGTTGCGGGCACGATTCAGCAGGTCGCAGCGCTGGCTGCAGCCGGTTCGGAGCTGGTTCGTGTGACGGTGAACAATGACGAAGCGGCGCAGGCCGTGCCGCATATCGTGGAGGGCCTGGATAAGCTGGGCATCCACGTGCCGATCATCGGGGACTTCCACTACAACGGGCACCTGCTGCTGAAGAAATATCCGGATTGCGCCAGGGCGCTGGCGAAGTACCGCATCAACCCCGGCAATGTCTCCGTAGGCCGCAAGAACGACGACAACTTCCGCATCATGATCGAGTGCGCGGTTGAGAACGACAAGCCGGTGCGCATCGGTGTCAACTGGGGCTCGCTCGACCAGGCATTGCTGACGCGCATGATGGACGAGAACTCAAAGCTGGCCGAACCGGCAGATACCCGCGACGTGATGATGGAAGCGATGTGCCGCTCGGCGCTCGACTCCGCTGCTGCTGCCGAGCGTTATGGCCTCGGTCACGACAAGATCATCATCAGTGGCAAGGTCAGTAACGTCCGAGACCTGATCGACGTGTACGAGATGCTTGCCGGCCGCTGCGACTACCCGCTGCATCTGGGTCTGACTGAAGCGGGCATGGGCATGAAGGGCATCGTGGCTTCGACCGCGGGCCTCTCGCCGCTGCTGCTCAAGGGCATCGGTGACACCATTCGTGTTTCGCTCACCCCCAAGCCGGGCGGCGACCGTACCGAGGAAGTGCTCACCGGCCAGCAGATTCTGCAATCGCTCGCCATTCGCAGCTTCACCCCGCAGGTCACCGCCTGCCCGGGTTGCGGACGTACGACGAGCACCTACTTCCAGGAGCTGGCCGAGCAGATTCAGAACTACCTGCGCGACTCGATGCCGGTATGGCGTCAGCAGTACCCCGGCGTGGAAGAGTTGAAGCTGGCGGTAATGGGCTGCGTGGTCAACGGGCCCGGCGAGTCGAAGCACGCGAACATCGGCATCTCGTTGCCGGGCACCTTCGAGGAGCCCAAGGCGCCGGTCTACGTGGATGGCCGCCTGATGACGACCCTGCGCGGCGACACCATCGTGGCCGACTTCCGGAAGATTCTCGATGAGTACGTACAGAATCGCTACGGTTCAGGTGAACCGGTAGAGCAGCTGGTGGAAGTGCATTAGCCTTGGCGGCAAATAGAAAGCAAGGGAGACGCAGAAGCGTCTCCCTTTTATTTGTGTCGGCATTTGGAAACAAAGTAGAAAAGGAACAGAGATGAGCGAAAAGCGCTGGGCAGAAGTGGATTCTTATCTGGATAGGCTCCTGGTGGGCGATGATGCTGTTCTCGAGGCTGCGCGGGCAGCCGGTCTGGAGGCCGGTTTACCGGATATCGCCGTGTCTCCGAGCCAGGGCAAGCTGCTGTATCTGTTGGCTCGGATGCAGAAGGCTGCCAGGATCCTCGAGATCGGAACACTCGCCGGATACAGCACGCTGTGGATGGCTCGCGCTCTGCCTGCGGACGGACGTCTGATCACGCTCGAGGCGGATGCGACGCATGCTGCCGTGGCGCGTGCCAATTTCAAGGCCGCAGGATATGCGGATCGGATCGAACTGAAACTTGGAAGAGCCATCGAGACACTGCCAAAGCTCGCGAGTGAAGCGCCGTTCGACCTGGTGTTCATCGACGCGGACAAGGCCAGCATGCCCGAATATTTCCAATGGGCGTTAACGCTGTCTCGCCCCGGAGCTGCGCTGATCTTCGACAACGTAGTGCGCGACGGCCGCGTAATCCATGCGAAAAGCAGCGATCCGAACATCCTGGGTGTGCGGCGTTTGAACGAGATGCTGGCTGCCGAGAAACGTGTGTCCGCGACCTGCATCCAGACCGTGGGCGGCAAGGGTTACGACGGCTTCACGCTGGCAATTGTCGAGGGATGAGCGGACATCAGGGCACGACGACCGCGGCTCCATCCACCGCGTCGTTACGCACAGCGTCGAGGGCCCGATTTACTTCGGTGAGGGAAAAGACCGTGGTCCGGGGTCGAATGCCGATCCGGTGAGCGAGAGTGACAAAGTCCGTTGCGTCCTGCCGCGTCATGTTGGCTACGGAACGGATCTGTCGCTCTCCCCAGAGGAGTTTGTCGTAGTCGAACGGAGGAATGCGGTCGAGGTGAATGGCATTGATTGCGACAATGCCGCCCTTGCGCAGAGAACCGAGTGCGGAGATAACCACGTCTCCGCTCGGAGCGAAGGTGACGGCGCGGTCGAGTGGAACAGGCGGATATGCGAGGGCATCTCCAACCCAGGTGGCACCGAGTTCGCAGGCGAGTTGGCGGTGGGATTCGCCACGCGTAGCAACATAAACCTCGCAACCCCAATGCTTCAGAACTTCAATGGCAAGATGCGCCGAAGCACCGAAGCCATAGAGTCCGACGCGGTCGCCAGGTTCGACTTCGGCGACCCGCAGACTGCGAAATCCGATGATGCCGGCACAGAGCAGCGGGGCGAGATGGATGGCATCCACTTCTTCGGGCAAAGGAATGCAGAAGTCGGCGCGGGCAAGCGTATATTCCGCATAGCCTCCGGGCACGGAGTAGCCGGTAAAGGTCGGATTGTCGCAGAGGTTTTCGTGACCTTTCCGGCAGAGAAGGCATGTCCCATCGATGCCGCCCATCCACGAAACGCCGACACGGCGACCAATAAGATTTGGGTCTGCACCGGAACCGGCTTGCTCAACGCGGGCGACAATCTGATGTCCGGGCGTGATGGCATTATGCAGTGGCGGCAGTTCGCCGGCAGTAATGTGCAAATCCGTGCGGCAGACGCCACAGGCTTCGACGCGTAGCAGAAGCTGCCCCGCAGCAGGAACAGGAATGGGGATTTCTTCAAGAGCGAGCGGTTCGCGATTGACGGGATCGGGATGGTGAAGAACGGCGGCTCGCATGGGATTTCGATACGCCAACAGGGAAGTGGTGATGTGGTGACCGGGGCAGGATTCCAACCTGCGACCTTGGCGTTAGGAGTGCCCTGCTCTATGCAACTGAGCTACCCGGCCACATAGAGTCAAGTTTACAACGAGATGCAGGTGCTATCGACGTTGCTCGGCAAGGTAGACAATCACGGTGATCGCTGCCGTGAGCAATACCCAGGCAACCTGGTACCAGTAGAAGAACGGGAAGCCGAAAAGCTCGGGCGTGGCGCGGCTGTAAAGCGCGGGGAAGAGAAGACCCGCTAAGGGCAGCAGGAGCAGCAGATACCAGGGAGAAAAACGTTTCCGAGGTGTGGAGTTCACGCGTCGATTGTACTCGACGGAACAGGGGGCTGCGGATGAAGCGGGAGCAGGTCGAGAGGCGCCTCCTGTGCGCCTTGATTGCGACTTCCGGCCATGCGTTTGCTGGCGTACATCGCAGCATCGGCAGCCATTTCCAGCTCCTGGAAGGTACGGCCGTCTTCCGGGAAGAACGCGATGCCAAGGCTGGCTGTGCCCACAAGCAGATGATCGTAGATGGGGAAGGGAGCATCGAAACAGCCGGCAAAGCGATGGACCACTTCTTCGACTTCGCTGCGGTCGTTGACCTGGGTAATCAGCGCCAGGAACTCATCCCCTCCGACGCGCGCCAGCGTATCTCGCCGGCGCAGACGTTCGGAAAGACGCCGCGCTACGGTTTGTAGGTAGGCATCCCCGGTGCGATGCCCATAGCGGTCGTTGATCTTCTTGAAGTGATCGAGATCGATGTAGATGAGGGCAAAGCCCTGGGCATGGCGTTCGGCCGTCGCCATGGCCTGCGCGACTCTCTGCTCCAGCAGAATTCGATTGGGAAGATCGGTAAGGGCATCGTGTTCGGAGCGGCGTACCAGGTCTTCGTGCATCTGGCGATTCCGAATCGCAAGTGCGGCCAGTGCTGTACCGATCTCGAGCACCGTATCGTCCTGCGCGGACCACGTGCCTTCGAGCAGGAAGAAGCCGAGCCATTCCTTGTCCTGGGTATAAATCTCGTGTCGGAACTGCGGTATCTCTGCTCCGGGATATTCCAGCTCCATGGCCGTGGCGGAGGGGGCAGTGATGCCGCGGGCCGTGATGCACCAGCAGCGGAGTTGATGGCGGTGGCCGCTGATGAAATCCGCGATCGACTCGAGAAGCTGCTTGAGAGGAAGTGTCTGGCCGATGGCTTCGAGAATGAGGCTGCGTTCACGCTCAAGGAGTGCCTGGCAATGCTGACGGGCGGTTTCCTCCTCGATGCTCTGGCGGAGCGGCTGCGCGGGGCCATGCATGCAGAAGCGGTAGATAGCGCCCCACAGAAGCGACGCCAGCAGGGCTCCGCCGAGAGCGCTGGTGCCTGCGGCAAACCGGGACAGATGCGGATCGAGCAGCATGAGAACGAGTGAGAGCGAATGGGCCGCGATCAAACTGAATTGGGATGGGATAGCGTTCATCAGCATCCGGGTAATGAGAAAAACTTTGCCTCATCATGCCAGTGAAGTTGCATGGAGCAACGAGATTTTCTGGAAGCTCTAAGGTACTTTTGTCACTTTGAAACATCTGTGATCGAAATTGGTACAAATCGGAACGGCGCACTCAGTTTTTTGCAGATTCCTCGGCATGGATTCATGGGATGTGATCTTCCTAAACACCTGGGAGAGATTTCCATCGCAACTCATATCCACGGCCTGTGTCTATTCCGTGCGTGATCACAGATCGCAAGCAGGAGAGAGGCATGAAAAAGAAGTGGATTCTTACTCTGGCAGCCGCCGCGCTGTTGAGTACCAGTGCTGCATTCGCCCAAATGGTGGTCCGTGTTGCTCCCCCGCCGCCAGTGGTGGAGAGACGGCCGATAGCTCCGGGACCGCGCTACATCTGGGTCGATGGATACCATCGCTGGGTCGGACAGCGTTATGTCTGGGTTCCCGGCCGGTGGACGCTCCCGCCCCGCCCAGGCGTAATGTGGGTGCCGGGACATTGGGATGCCCGTCCTGGCGGATGGGTCTGGATTCCAGGACATTGGCGGTAAAACAAACGCAGGGCGGAGTCATCAATGACTCCGCCCTGTTTCTTTCATCCGCGATCGGTAGCGGAGTCCTGGGAAGGCTTTCGGTATCGTATGCCCCGGGTCTTGAGCAGGAAGATGTTGCGGCACTGTCCGCACTCCCACGGATACAGTCCGAATCTGGGATATACCCTTTCCTGAAGAAATCCACGCCGGGCGATCCGGATCAATTCGACTTCTTGACACTTAGGACAAGTCTTTTTTGCCTTTCTCATTGCGACCTTCAGGGCAGAATTTGGGCTACAGGCTGAAGATAGAGCTTGTTTCGTCATCTGGTTGGAAGTCTGAATTCAGTACTGCTCAGACATCCCGGAATGGAATGGGATTCGGAGAGTAAATCACAGGATGGACTAAAACGGGAAGGTTCCGGGGGAGCGTTCTGAACTCATTGCAGTTACGTTACTAGGATGCAAGCTGTTTGCAAAAGGATTTACACTGGCAGCAATGATTCCCACACTGGAATGGACCTCTGAAGGCGTTCGGTTTCTCGACCAGACACGCCTGCCGCTGGAAGAAACCTATGTTCTGGCTACCACCTACGAGCAGGTGGCCGATGTCATCGTGACGATGGTGGTGCGCGGCGCGCCGGCGATCGGCGTTTCGGCGGCCATGGGCGTGGCTCTGGGCGTGGAGCGGAGCAAGGCAACGACGGTCGAAGCTCTGGAGCCGGAATTTCAGACGATCTGCAAGACCCTGGCCGGCACGCGGCCGACGGCGGTGAACCTGTTCTGGGCGATCCGGCGGATGGAAGACCTGTTTGCCGAGCTGAAGGCGAAGCCGGGCATGACCGTCGAGGCGATCCGCGAGGCGATTACGGCCGAGGCGCTGAAGATGTATGACGAGGACATCGAGGCCTGCAAAACGCTCGGTGCGCACGGCGCGGACCTGCTGCCGAAAGAAGGCGGCGTGCTCACGCACTGCAACGCCGGAGCTCTTGCGACCTGCGGTTACGGCACGGCGCTGGGTGTCATTCGCGCGGCGGTCGAGCAGGGCAGCAAGATTGAGGTTTATGCCGACGAGACGCGGCCGTTTCTGCAGGGTGCACGCTTAACAGCGTGGGAACTGATGCATGACGGCATTCCGACGACGGTGCTTTGCGACAACATGGCGGCCAGCCTGATGCGTCGCGGAAAAATCCAGGCCGTGGTGGTCGGCGCGGACCGTATCGCCGCCAATGGCGACGTGGCGAACAAGATCGGCACCTACGGCGTAGCGGTACTGGCGAAAGAGCATGGGATTCCGTTCTACGTAGCAGCTCCGTGGTCGACGATCGACCTCGAAACCGCACATGGCGACGATATTCCGATCGAAGAGCGCGCCGCGGTAGAAGTGACCCACCATGCCGGCAAGCAGCTGACCCCGCACAACGTGGGCATCGTAAACCCGGCCTTCGATGTGACCCCGGCAAAATACGTCACCGCGATCATTACAGAACGCGGCGTGCTCCGCGCTCCGTACGAAGAGTCACTGGCGGGTCTGGAAACGGCCAAGGCGTAAGACAACAGCATGACGAAAGAACGATCGCCCGGCATCTTGCAGAAGATGCCGGGCGATTTGCTTTGCTGCTCAGGGCATCAGCGGCATGCAGAAAGCGCGATGCACAATCGCCTGGACGGCCACCAGCTCCTATTCCACCCGGCTGAAATAGGAGCCAGCATAGGGATAGAGGAGAAGGAAGAAGATCATGGCGATGGCCATCACGTCCATGTAGAGAAGCATGAGCACGCCGCCGTGATAGAAGCTCCAGCGCAGGCGCAGGCAACGGAGCGTCTCCCAGGTTCCCCAGAGCGCGGTAAGCGCGGGAATGGCGACGTACCAGGTAGGACGCGGATGAGGAAATCCCGAGAGGACGAGGGCCAGGGCGAGGCTGGCGAGAACGAGGAGCGTTCCGCGCAGCAGCGAGCGGGAGCGGAGGTGAAAAAACGCCAGAAGCATGACGATCCTGCTAGGATGCGAACGCCATGCATACTAACGCAGCAGGAACAGGACTTGCAGCTACCGGTAAAAGCAGCGACGCGATGAAACGGGAACGAATTGTACGCCGGGTGGCGCGTGAGCTGCAGGATGGATTCTACGTAAACCTTGGCATCGGGATGCCGACTCTGGTGGCCAACCACGTGCCCCCGGGAATCGAAGTAGTGCTGCAGTCGGAAAACGGCATGCTTGGGGTGGGGCCGTATCCCTTCGAAGGCGAGGAAGAGCCGGACCTGATCAACGCAGGCAAAGAGACGATCTCCGAGCTGCCGGGTTGCTCCTACTTTTCAAGCGCGGAGTCGTTTGCCATGATCCGCGGCGGCCATGTGGACCTGAGCATCCTCGGCGCAATGGAGGTCGATGAGCAGGGCAATCTGGCCAACTGGATGATCCCTGGCAAGATGGTGAAAGGGATGGGCGGCGCGATGGACCTGGTGGCCAGTGCGCGGCGAGTCATCGTGGCTATGGAGCACACGACGCGCGACGGGCAGCCGAAGATCCTCAGGCAATGCACGTTGCCCTTGACCGGACTGCGTGTCGTGGATGTGATCGCAACCGAGATGGCATGGATGCGCGTGACGCCCGAGGGCCTGCTGCTCGAGGAAATTGCTCCTGGGCTCTCCGTCGATGCAGTGCAGGCGGCGACCGGCGCGAAGCTGCGGGTAAGCTCCGCGCTCAAGGAGATGCGAACATAGAGAGAATGGCTCTGACAGGAAAGAAGCTGCCGTTTGCCGTCCTGAGCACGGCTGTATTGTGCGGAGTGGCGTTTGTGGGCTCGGTTTACTATCTCCGTGCGCAGGGACTGCCATGCAGTCACCTGACGCCGCTGACGGTATTGGCAACCATGGCCGCATTCCTGATGTCGATTTGTTTCCGGCAGATGGCGCGCTACAAGGAGCGGCCGCAGCGTTGGATTCTTGCCGCATGCCTGGCGGTGGCGGCCCTGGCGCTGGTGCTGGACTTCCGCTATGTGCGTCACTATCGCGATGCATGCGATGGGCTGGGGCAGGGAGTTCCACTGTTGAAATAGCCTGTGACGACGGACACGTCCGCAGTGTGCAATGCGCTCTACAATAGAACCATGGAACCACTGGTAATTGCGGGCAAGGCTTTCCAGTCGCGGCTGATTGTAGGCACGGGAAAGTACAAGGACGGAGCGGAGACGCAGGCGGCGATTGAGGCCTCGGGCGCGGAGATGGTGACGGTGGCGGTGCGCCGCGTGAACCTGGACCGCTCGAAGGAGTCGTTGCTGGACTTCATCGATCCGCAGCGGTATTTCCTGCTTCCGAATACGGCCGGCTGCTACACCGCCGAAGAAGCGATCCGCGCAGCACGTCTGGGGCGTGAAGTCGGACTTTCGGACTGGGTGAAGATCGAGGTGATCGGCGACCAGGCGACGCTCTATCCCGATGTTCAGGCAACACTTGAAGCCACGGCGACGCTGGTCAAGGAAGGCTTTACTGTTCTGCCTTATACCTCGGATGACATTGTGTTTGCGCGGCGTCTGATCGATGCTGGCGCAGCTGCGGTCATGCCCCTGGCGGCGCCCATCGGCAGCGGTCTCGGTATTCAGAACCGGGCGACGCTGCAGATTCTTCGCGAGAAGATCACCGAAGTACCGCTGATCGTCGATGCGGGCGTAGGCACAGCCTCCGACGCAGCCCTGGCGCTCGAGCTGGGCGCGGATGGCGTGCTGATGAACACCGCCATCGCTGCCGCGGCGAACCCCATCCTGATGGCCGAAGCCATGCAGCACGCAGTGCTCGCGGGGCGACAGGCCTACGTAGCCGGGCGTATGGCGCGCAAGCTCTACGCGACGGCAAGCTCGCCGCTCGAAGGCATCTCGCGGTAAAAGAAACCACAAAAGCCTCCCCACGCATGTCTGGACAGTGCCCGACCCGAGCCTCTGTTGCTCCGGTCGGGCACAACCCTTTTCACCAAAGGGAGCAACAGCCTCCGACAGTGAGTCTCGCAGCCACGTTCTGTCATGAGTGAGCGCGAAGAAATTCTCTAAAGCCTGAATATCCCCTGAGAGGCGGTCACCTTTTCCTTGACAGCCCTATATCGCATTCGTACATTTGTTCCGCATTTGCAACTTGTTCAATAGGGGATGTAATCATGCGCACGCAGCAATTCCTCCTCCGCATGCGATGGAGCAGCCTGCTCCTCGCCGCCTTCTCGCTCTCCTCCACCAGCGCAGTTTTTGCCCAGAACGCCGCATCTCCGTTACAGCTTTCGAGCAGTGCATTGAAGTTTTCTTCGATTGCCGCCGGCTCTACGAGCCTGGCCTCGCTCACGCTCAAGAACACTGGTCACGCCTCGATCAGCATCGATTCGATTGCTCTGCACGAGGGAGATGAGAATGCGTTCTCGCTGAGCAGTGCGTGCGGGCAGGCGTTGGCCGCAGGGGCTTCGTGCACGGCGTCGGTCACCTTTTCTCCGCTGACTCCCGGCCAGTACGCGGCTGAACTCGAAGTGACCTCGAGCGACGGCTCTGCGCAGGTGCCCATGGAGGCTACGGCCACGCCGCCCACCATCACCATCGATACCAGCAGCGCGACCGACTGGAAGATCAACAACGGCGTCTTCGCGATCGACTTCAATCCGGGTGCTGGCAACATCTACAGCATGACCATGAACAGCACCGGTGACCAGATGGTGGATACGACAAATCTGAATTCGAATGGTCAGCCCAAGGGCTTCTACATGGATAACTCCGGCTTCGGCACCGCATCGGCGACCACCACGGGTTATGCGAATGTGCCGGCCGATGGTGATATGCCGGGGTATCTCGACTGGTGGGTGACTTATACCTCGGGCTCGACGCTGGCTTATACCTACTCCGAGCACTGGGTGGTGACGGCCGGCGATCCGGGGCTGCACGTGTACTTTGTCGCGAACCATTCCACCTCCGACATCGCCGGGAGCATCGGCCAGGTGCAGTGGGTCTTCCGCGATTCGCTGACCGCCTTCACAAACACCTATAGCGTGGATGCCTCGGTGAACAACCCGGGCGTAACGACGGTGCCGCTGCCCTCGAGTTCGGAGATGTTTTCCACCGATCCGGGGCGCGACGTGCAGGATGCCACCGTCGACCTGCACGGCTTCGCGCTGCCGGCCGGTTTCACCCGCGAGTTCTACACCAAGTACGACCACGCCGGTTATGAGTACCTGCATCGTGCGCATGGCCTTTACGGCGGCAAGTATGGCATCTGGGCCGTGTTTCCGAGTAAGGAGTCGATGGTGGGGGGCCCGACCAAGCAGGATCTCTACTTCACCGGCAACCTGCTGATGATCGAGGCCTATTCCGACCACCTGGACAACCCGATGACGCTGACGACGGCCGAGGGCACGGCGAGTACGCGGCTCTTCGGGCCGTTTTATGTGCGCTTCAACCAGTTAGGGCGCTCGTGGAGCCAGCCTGGCAGGCAACTGGCGACGGCCGATGATCTCTATGCCGATGCGCTGCGCGCCTCGCATGGCTTCCGCTCGTTTTACGATCACGAGACGCAGCTGCTCGACGCCGGTTATGTGCCGAGCGATAGCCGCGGCGGCGTATCGGTCCAGGTGAAGGGGCTGGCGCGGCTGGGCTCGACACCCACCAAGGCCGCGTGGGCCGTGCTAAGCGATCCGGAGAAGAATGTGCAGCTTTCGAGCGCGGGCGCGCAGTACTGGGCCGACATCACGCAGAGCGGCCGCGCCGAGTTCAAGGGCGTGATTCCCGGCACCTATCGGCTGAGCGTGTTTGTGCTGGGGCAGTTCGGTGAGTATCGCCAGGACGGCATCGTGGTGACGGCGGGCCAGACCACGGCGGTGCCTGCGGTGCAGTTTACACCGGAGAATTTTGGCGAGACGGTCTTCCGCATTGGCATTCCCGACCGCTCCTCGCACGAGTTTCTGCATGGACACGACAGCCGCGGCTTCGACTACAAGGACTACTGGGGCTCCTATAACTACTGGGAGGATTTTGCGGCGAACAGCGGCTCAGTGGTCTACAACGCGACGGCAGGACCGGCCGGCGCGGCGACCAATAACTGGGAAGCATGGAATTACGACCACTGGGGCGTCTTCGATCCCGGCCTGTACGACGCGACCAACGACACCACGGATAACTACGAAAACACAATTCCGAGCTATGTGGCGAGCCTGAGCGGCGCCAGCGGCAGCAACGGCGTGAGCACGCGGACTCCGGTGTGGACGGTGCACTTTGCCACGCCGGCCGATGCGGCGAACTATAGCTACGCCGTGCTGTCGGTGGCGCTGGCCTGCGACTACGGCAGTTACGTGGTGAAGTTGAACGGGACCACGCGCACCTGGGGCTACCGCTCGACTGTGGCCTCCGATTGCTCGGTGCGCAGCGGGCTCTCCGGCTACTATCAGTGGGTGGTCTTCCAGTTCCCGGCGAGCGCGCTGAGTGCGGCAGGCGCCGACAACGTGATGACCATCGGGGTGAGCCAGACCTATGGCGCAATGGACGACGCGCTCCGGCTGGAACTGACGAATACCTCGGCCGCGCCCACCTCGACAAACTGGTACGACTACGAGTACGTGAGCACCTCGAGCACCTCGAGCACGTCAAACAATGTCGCGGCTGATGATGCGGTGAACAATCCTTAGGCTGTATCGACCTATTGAGCTTTTGACGTTTTTCTTCTGCATGCGATTGTCATCTCGACCAGAGCGAGACAGGTTTATCGTCTCGCGGAGTGGAGAGACCTGCTTTTTTCTGTTCGCGCCGGAGGCTTCCAGCCGCAAACAGGCAAACCGCAGGTTCCTCCACTGCGCTGCGCTCCGGTCGGGATGATGACAATTTCACTTAGAAAAGTGCTTGCTTGCGAATAGGTCGATACCGCTTGGTCCACCCGTCTCTAAGCTATGAAAACAACGCCGCGGACCGAATGAAGAATTCGGTTCGCGGTTTTGTTTGAAAAACCGGCTTGGTGTGATGCCGGGGGAGAGCATTTCCCTCCTTATGTCGATTGTCGTCCTGTGCGGTCACGTACAACTTCAGGCAAACTGCTCTAAACTTCCACCATGCGGGTCTTTGGTATTGACTGTGGCACGGAGTGCACCGGCTACGGCGTGGTGGAATGGAACGACGCGGCGCGGAATCCCGAGCTGCAATGGCGCGACGCCGGTGGTATCCGGCTTTCTAAAAAAGACACCACGCCGCAGCGGCTGGCGCAGGTCTATGCCGAGCTCTGCGCCCTGATCGCGCTCCACCAGCCGGACATCGTCGCGATCGAAGAGGTCTTCTACTCGGTCAACGCCAAGTCGGCGCTGAAGCTGGGCCAGGTGCGCGGTGTAGCGCTGCTGGCGGCTGCGACGGCCGGGCTTCCGGTGGCCGAATACGCTCCGCTCAAGATCAAATCCACGGTGACCGGCTACGGCCTCGCGCAAAAGGAGCAGGTGCAGTTCATGGTGGCCCGTCTGCTGCGCCTGGACGTAGTGCCGGAGCCCGCCGACGCCGCAGACGCGCTGGCGATTGCCATCTGCCACATTCACCACGCCCAGACCCTCGAGGCGGTGCGGCGGTGAAAGCGGTTGCGGCGGCATGGCTGTTTGCCGTGGGATCGGCCGTAGCACTGGGCCAGCAGGCAACAATCACTTTTTCCTTTGAAAATCCGCAGTTGCAGCCCCCGCAATACAGGATCACGCTCCACGAGGATGGAAGCGGCCAATATGAGTCCGCGGCCACGCCTGCGACGGCAGGCGTAGATGTTCCAACCAGCGATGCAGCCGCCCTGAATCTTCCCGCAATGAAGCGCGAGATCCGGATTGCCGACCCACTTCTGGAACAGGTATTCGCTCTGGCGCGCTCCCACCACTTCTTTGACATGGCGTGCGAGGCTCCCAAGGAGCACACGGCGTTTACCGGCAAAAAACTGTGGAGTTACGAGGGAACGGATGGCCACGGTGCCTGTACCTATAACTTCTCGAAGGATCCGCAGGTGAACGCTCTGGGGGAGCAGATGGAGGCGGTCGCCTATACGCTGGCCGAGGGGCAGCGGCTGGATTTGCAGCACCTGCACAGCCGGCTTGCTCTCGATGCGGAGCTCGAGAATCTGCAGGATTCTTTCCGGGAGCATAGAGCGGCGGAAATCGCGAATATCGCGCCAACGCTCAAAGCCATTGCTGGCGATCAGGAGGTCATGGAGCGTGCCCGGAAACGTGCTCTGTCGCTTCTGGCTGCATCTGAGAAAGAGGGAGCGCAGTAAACCTTTCGACAAATGGATCATTTGCCGGGGGTGATGCGTCTGAATATCAGCAGGTGTCCGGCAGGAACGAAACTCTCGGTCGAGTTTCGGGGTTTTGCAGAGGTTGGACACAGGGTTGGGCGCGCTGTGCGCCGGCTAAAAGGAGGTGTCTATGGGGCACCTGGGAAATCAAGCATTGAAGCGTTGGCTGCCGATTCGAGGAATTTTTTCAGGTCTGGTTCTTTCCGTACTGTTCTCCGGTGCCGTTGCCTTGGCACAGGATCAGGACTCCGTGCCTCCGCCGCCTGCGGACTCGACGGTACAGACGCCTGTGACAGGGAGCGCTGTCCGCGCGGTACGGCTCAGCGATGTCGAGGGCAAGGTCCAGATCTCCTCTGACGGGCAGTCAGACTTCGATCAGGCGCAGCAGAATATGCCGGTCATGCAGGGGATGCGGCTGCATACCGGAGACGACGGCCGGGTAGAAATCCAGTTTGAAGATGGTTCGGTCGTCCGCGTGACGCCGAACAGCGCCTTGACACTGACGGAGCTGCGGCGCGATGCCGACGGGCACACAGTCACCGCGATCACCGCGGACGGCGGCCTGACCTATTACGAGCTCAATGGGCAGGCGGGGCAGTACACGGTCCATCTGGGTGGCGAGACGCTGACGCCTGCCGATAGCAGCGTCTTCCGCGTGAATCTCGACCAGAATCCTGAAGTTGCCGTGATGCATGGCACCGTGAAGGCAGTCGACAGCGCGAACGGAAGCATCGACGTACACACCAACCAGACGGTGAAGTTCGCCGCGGCCAACTCCTCACAATATGACCTGGTGCCGAGCATCGATTCGGACAGCTGGGACCAGTGGAACAGCGACCGCGATCAGGCTTTGGCGATGCTCGATCAGAACGCCACCACCGCGCGGGCTGGTTCCGGAAATCCGGATGACCCGGCCTGGAATGATCTCGATTACTACGGCGACTGGTATGACGTGCCGGGTTACGGGCAGGGATGGGCTCCGGCAGGAGTGGACGCCAGCTGGGATCCCTTCGGCGTAGGCGCCTGGGGTTACTACTCGGGTGTCGGCTATACCTGGATCTCCGGCTATTCCTGGGGTTGGTGGCCTTATCACTGTGGCGCCTGGGATTACTTCGACAGCTTTGGCTGGATGTGGTTCCCGGGAAACTGCGGATGGGGCAGCGTAGGCGTGGGCTGGTATCCCTATGCGACCGTATGGCGGACGCCTCCGGGGTACAAGCTGCCGATCCGGCCGACGAACCCCGGTCACGGGCTGCCGCCGCATGGACCTGGCAAGCATCCTGAACCGCTGGTTGCGGTGAATCGTACACCGCAGGCGCTAAACCAGTTCCGGACAGCGGGACAGGCGAAGCCGACGGCGCGTGCCTTCAACTTTAACGGCAATGCCGTCCATGCGGAGCAGGCAAGCGTGCATCCGCAGCAGTCGGGTCCGCTCGGAGAAAGCTTCACGAATTCTCTCGTCCGGACCAACCCGACGTACCTGAGTGTGGGCAATAATCGGAGCGGCGTGATTCCAGGCAGCTTCGGCTTCAGCAACCAGAGCCGGACCGCCTACACCGGCAGCCGTGGCGGTTATGTGCCGCCTTCGAGCGGAGCGCGATTTGCAGGCTCCGGAGCTTCGGAATCGCACTTTTCCTCTGCTCCTGCGGCGCCGCATTTCTCCGCTCCGGCCTCGGCTCCAGCAGGTGGCAGCCCAGGCGGAGGTCGTCCTCACTAGGGCAGAACAAGCCGCAAAGCAAAAGCCGGTTCTCACAAGAACCGGCTTTTGCTTGGTCGGAATGCGGGCTCTCGATGCCTATCGAGACTCCAGCTGTTTCCAGAGGCGGGCCATCGTAGCAAGATCTAGCTCTTCGGCGCGAGCCATCGCAGGGATGCCCGCTGCTTCCAATGCCTGTTGCGCTATGTCGGATGCCAGCCCTGCGGCGCGTAGATTGCTGGCCAGGGTTTTGCGCTTCTGGGCAAAGGCCTTCTTGACGAAGCCGAGAAACGCATCGGGCTCGACCCCGAGGGCTGCGAATTGCGGCTGCATGGTGAGGCGCAGGACTGAAGAGTGCACATCCGGCGGCGGCATGAACGCCTCCGGTGGCAGGGTGAGAATGCGTTCGACGCGCGCGTAGAGCTGCGCGGTAGCCGAGAGAACGCCATAGTCGCGCGTGCCGGGATGCGCGGCAACACGATCGGCAACCTCCCGCTGCACCATGATGACGGCGCGGTCCACATCCGCATGAAAGCGGAACAGGTGGAGCAGGATGTCCGAGGTGATGTAGTAGGGCAAGTTTCCGATGATCAGAAGCGGAGGCCCATCGGCGCGCAGATCATGCAGATTAACGCTGAGCACGTCGGCAGAGATCACTTCGAACGAAGGCGTGGAGGCATGCTGCTCGGTGAGCCGCTGCGCAAGAACGCGGTCGAGCTCGATCGCAATCAGGCGCTGTGCGCGCGGAAGGAGCAGCTCGGTAATGGCGCCGGCGCCGGGTCCGATCTCGACGACAGTGCGTTGCGAAAGATCGCCCAATGCGTCGGCAATGGCGAGTGAGGCATGCGGATCGATAAGGAAGTTCTGCCCAAGCTTTGGCTTCGAGCGTGGTCCGGGACGAGTTCCTGAGCGGCTCATGCCTTCTTCCCCCTGAGACCGGGTAAGGCGTATAGACTTGCTTTGGACTGTGGTTCAAGCGGCCGGATGCTCGCGGCCGGATGCGACGTAACTGCCATCTTTGCATCATATAGACGAGTACGGAGTCAGCGCACAATGCACATTGTTTTTGCCGCCTCGGAATGCGTTCCTTTTGTGAAAACCGGCGGTCTCGCCGACGTGATGGGCGCCTTGCCCGCGGAGATCGCCAGGCTCGGCCATCAGGCCACGGTGTACCTGCCGTATTACCGCCAGGTACGGGAGAAGTCTCCGGAGAAGAAGCCGGTGATCGCCAGCCTCACGATCCCGTTCACGTACTACAACCGTTTCGTCTCGGTGCTCGATGGCGGCAAGCGGGATGGAGTGCAGTTTTACTTCGTGGATTGCCCCGAGCTCTTCGATCGCGAATCGCTCTATGCGACGCAGAGCGGCGATTATCTCGATAACTGGGAGCGGTTCGGACTCTTCAGCCGAACAGTGCTCGAGGCATCGAAGCAGCTCGGCGTGCCGGATATTTTCCATGTTCACGATTGGCAGACAGCGATGATCCCGGTGTATCTGCGGTCGGTGTACTACTTCGATCCGGCGCTGCGGAACGCAGGCGCGATTCTGACCATTCACAACGCCGGCTACCAGGGATGGTTTCCGCCGCAGACCACCGAACGGCTGCTGCTGCCATGGGATCTCTTCACCATGGATCGTGTCGAGCAGTATGACACCTTCAATTTCCTGAAGGGTGGAATGGTGTACTCCGATGCGCTGACGACGGTGAGCCCGACCTACGCGAAGGAAATCCAGACCCCCGAGTTCGGCTATGGCCTCGATAGCACGCTGCGCAAGCGCGCCGCGGATCTGCACGGCATTCTGAACGGCGTGGATTACACCAAGTGGAACCCGGCTACGGATCACAACATCGCGGCTCACTACACACCGGACAGGCTGGAGGGGAAGTCTGCGTGCAGAAAGGACCTGCTCCATGCCTTCGGCGCCTCGCACGTCAGCGCGGAGACAGCGGTGCTGGGCATCGTTTCACGGTTTGCGACGCAGAAGGGCTTCGATCTGATTGCGCAGATTGCGCACCGCCTCTTGAACGAGGATGTCTACCTCGTTGTGCTCGGTACCGGCGAGCCGTATTACGAAAATCTCTTCCGCTCCCTGCAGGAGCAGTACGCCGCAAAAATGTCGGTGAAGATCGCCTACGACGATGCGCTTGCGCACAAGGTCGAGGCGGGTGCGGATATTTTCCTGATGCCGTCACGCTATGAGCCTTGCGGCCTGAATCAGATTTACAGCCTGAAGTACGGAACGGTGCCGGTGGTGCATGCCACCGGCGGTCTGGAAGACACGGTTGCCGAGTGGAATGGCGAAACGGGTGAGGGAACAGGTTTCAAGTTCCCGCACTACGATGCGAATGAGTTCTATGCCGCAATCGAACGGGCTCTCGGGCTCTTCCGCTCCGACAAAAAAGCATGGACGAAGCTCATGCAGAACGGCATGAAGCAGGATTATTCCTGGTCCGAGCCCGCCAAGGAATACGCCGCGCTCTACGAAGAGGTCGCGCGCCGGCGGAGCTAGATCATATCCCCATAGAGCGATCGTAAAAGGCTGTCATTTCGACCGGAGCAGGACAGTTTCACCGTCCTGCGGAGTGGAGAAACCTGCGGTTCTCCCTGTACCGGCAAAACCGCAGGTCCCTCCACTGCGCTACGCTCCGGTCGGGATGACAACGATATGGGTATGTTCTTTAGTCTCAGACCAGCTATAGGTGGATACAACCTAGGTCGTATTCACATATATCCCTGACGCAAATTGTCATCCCGAGCGGAGTGGAGGGACCAGCTGTTTTGTTTAGTCCTGCCACATCCCAACTCGCGACCAAAGGGAGCGGGTGCCGAAGGCAGATTCGCCCTGCGCGCAGCAGTTACTCGTGCACGGGTAGGAAGAGCATCTTTCCGGCTTCTTCCCGGTGCGCGATGCGCACGACGTGCGGCGTCATCACGATGAGAAGGTTCGTGATATCAAGCTGGACATCTTGATTCGTCGTGTTTCCCATCCCAGGCAACTCGCTCAGCCCGGGAAGGCCGCTGACGGCCTTGGATTGCTGTTTGCTCAGGCTGCTCACGACCATGGCCGTAGCTCCCGGCTTGAGCGTGGTGATCGCCTTGTATTCCTGGTTGTCGAGAACAGGAATGTCGTTGAGCGTCTGGCCGGCCAGTGAGCTGATTGTAAAGTCAATATCCAGAGTGACATCGCTATCTTTCTGAATGTGTGGCTTTATCTTCAGCGTCAGGCCGATATCCTCATATTGCACCTGCGGAATCGTCTCGCTCGTCGAGGTGAGCGAGGAAGCGCTGAGCCCGAGGCTGGCCAGCGTGCTCGATACGCCAGCGGTCGAAAGGCCGGCTATGCTGGTCGTGGAGCCGGAGAGGCTCGAATAGGACGAGGTGATGATCGGGTAGCGGGTGCCGCTCTTGAGCGTCGCGTCCTCCAGGTCGCCGGCCCGGATCTGTACATGATCCAGAATGCGTGTATCGGAGGAGTTCAGCGCAAGGTTGGCGGTAATGCTGCCCGGCGCGATGCCGGTGAGCGTGTCGCCGCCGCCGAAGTAAGCGAAAGGCTGGTTGAGCACTGAGCCCGTCACCTCGCCCGAGGCGATGAGAATGGCGGCAATGGCCGCATAGTCGCCGGCGCTGGCCAGGCCGCTCGAGATGATCTCCTGCACCAGGCTCGAGTTGTTCTGCAAAACAGAATTGAGCTGGGTCGGGATATTGAAAACAGTGGTCTGTGTCGGTAGCTGAAGACCAATGTTCTGCGTCCGCGTCTTCGCGATCTGGTACAGACGGACGTCGAGCACCACCTCGCTCTTCCCGTCGAGCAGTCCGGAGATGGTCTGGTTGAGGGCCTTCATCTGCGTGGCGGGAGCACGCACATTGATGGCCGAGGAGCCCGGAACCAGCTGTACATGCACCTGATTCGGATCGAAGATGGCCTTGACCATCGACACGACCTCGTTCGTTTCCTTCTCATCGAAACCGGGGAAGTAGATGTTTTCAAGGGCCAGCCGCTCGAATTGGGCGCGGTTGTCCTTGGTGTCGGCGGCTACCAGCGCGCGGTGAGGATCGAGCGGCACCAGGAAGGTGTTGGTGACCAGGTTTACCATCTGCCGCGCCTGCTCAAAGTTGATGTCATCGGCGTCGAAGCGCACGGGGAGATTCTTGACCGAGCTGTCGAAGGTCGGAGTGATGCCATATGCAGTGAGCACCTGGCGGAGGAGTTCCTGGCCGGTGGTGCGCAGGTGAAAGCTCTGCTTCTTGTCTGCAGGTGCAAAGACAACGGGTGGCGCGAGCGTAGTGTCTTCGGGATAGAGTGCGACCGGATCAGGCGCCGCGGCGCGCGTAATGTCGTCGAGATGCTGCACCAGCATGGGATTGCGTGGATCGAGGCGGAAGGCCTGACGCAGATCGGCATTGGCCTCGTCGAGATGATCGAGTATCTTCGCCTTCTCCGCGGCCTGAATCAGCTCCGTGACCTCATTCTGGATAGTGATCTCGTGCGCGGTCTGGTAGCGCTGGTTGGCGGGGTCGAGCTTGAGGGCGCGGGAGAACTCATCCTCGGCCTTATGCAGGTTCTCCTGCTCGACGGCCTTTGCGCCCGCGAGATAGTGCTTTTCCGCCTCGGCGCGGTCATGCGCCGAAGGCCGATGCTGCGATGCCGCCGGCTTCTGCGCAGCAGGCGCGGTGTCCTGCGCGGAGCAGAGCAAAGAAGAGCTCAGCAACGCAAGAACGAGAGCGGATTGGCGGTGAAAAGACAATGGATTAACCAGCTTAAGCGGAGGCCTTCGAGGTCACACGCAGCAGAGCAGAGAGCGAGGTCGCGCAGACCTCGGGCTCATATTGCATCAGATCGTCAAAACTGAAGCTGCCTGTAGCCACGGCAATGGTGGGCAGGCCGTTGGCGCGTGCCGCCGAGATGTCGGAAGGCGTATCCCCGACGACGCAGACGGTAGCTTCGGGGCCGGAATGCTCACGGGCGAGCTTTGCGGCGTGCGCGATCATATCGGCGCGGAGAGCGAAGTTGTCACTGAAGCCGCCGAAGGTGAACCAGTGCCGCAGGCCGAGGAACTCGATTTTGAGCCAGCCGATCGCTTCGAGATTGCCGGTCGCGACACCGAGCGCTGCACCCTTCTTCTGGAGGTGAGCGAGCGTGTCTTCGACACCGGGCATCATGGCAATCTGCATCTCGTGGCGGCGGCTGGCCACTTCGACGCGCATGTTTTCGAGGATGGCTTCCAGATGCGGCTGCCAGAGGTGTTCTTCAAGCTTGGCGAGGCGAAATGCATCGTGGAGGATGCCGGGATCGGTATTGCCGCTCAGGATGACGCCATCGAGCACCAGTTCCTGTCCCATGACTGCGCGGACGCCGGAAAAGAAGGAGCCGACATGAATGCGGTCGCGGCAGCGCAGCAGGGTGCCGTCGATATCAAAGAGATAGGCGGCCTGCTGGTCCCAGAGAAAGCCGGGCTGAATATGAACGCGATCGTCAGTTTGCGTCGTCGCGGCGAGAGGCTGCTGCGTGGAGGGAAGAGTCACTGAAAAGATCCTTGCTTCCAGATTAAAGCAGGAGAGCACAGGAAATCGGCGCAGGCCTCTTCCTGGGAGAACAGTTCAGCGGGCAACCTGACGGCTTTCCAGCATGGGGCGCTCGCTGCGCGGCGGCCGCTTGAGGCCGAGACGGATTTCGGCAGGGTTGATGTCAAGCTCGGCGATGGTGCGGCTCAGCGTGTTGCGGTGCATGCCAAGCTCCTTGGCCGCCTTGCACTGGTTGCCCTTGTGATGTGCGAGGACCTCGATGAGGAAGCGCCGCTTGAATTCGCGCACGGCTTCGTCATAGGTAATACCCCCGGCATGCATCTGTGTCACAAGGTTTTCCAGTTCACGCTTCACATTCAACCTCTTTCTTTCGCCTTGCAGGGCGCTGATCGCCCTGGTGCGCTTCATCATTCCAACCCACTCACGCTGTTCTGTGAGTGTGCAACCTGCTGCCTTTTCTGCAAAGGCAAAACTTGCGCCGTAGACCTGATCCTAAGCCGAAGGCCGAATCCAGGACGGCTGCGCATGGCGGAGAATCGTCACCCCTTGGCGAATGCGCTCGCCGAACTCCGTGGGCGTCACGATCGATGCCTGGTGGGCCGCGCTCAGGAAATACGGAATGAGACGCGACTCACGAAACCACGTGGCCTGAGGCAGGAACGCGGCAACCGCCAGCACCGCAACCGTAATCAGAGCGCACCCTTTCACCAATCCAAAGACTGCGCCGACCAGCCGGTCTGCCCAGCCCAATCCTACCGAATGCACTGACCAGCGGATGAGGCGGCCGATGAGTCCAGCGGCAATCATCACCCCCAGGGCAATGGCCAGAAAACTGAGAGCCTGATCGGCTACGGCGTTGTTGATCCAGCGCCCGAACCAGGGAACCAGCTTCTGATAATTCCAGCTCGCGAGGAGCAATCCCAGAATCACACCCGCGAGCGAGAAGACTTCAAGAAAAAAACCCTTCTTGGCTGCCGACAGGATCGAAACAACAAGGATAACGACAATGACCCAGTCGATCAGCGCCATGAACATCCCGTTTTAAAGAGAAAGTGACTTGCCGGTAAGCAGCCGGTAGGCCTCGAGATACTTCTCCTGCGTACGCTTGACCACATCCTCCGGCAGCGACGGCGCAGGGGCCTGCTTGTTCCAGCGGATGCTCTCGAGATAGTCGCGTACGAACTGCTTGTCGAACGAAGGCTGCGCGCCGCCCGGCTTGTACTGGTCCTGCGGCCAGAAACGCGAGGAGTCCGGCGTGAGCACTTCGTCCGCCAGGATAATACCTTCCGCGGTGGTGCCGAACTCGAACTTGGTGTCGGCCAGGATGAGGCCGCGCTCTTCCGCGTAAGCCGAAGCCTTGGTGTAGATCGCGAGCGTGAGGCTGCGCAGCTTCTCGGACTTGGCCGCGCCCACGCGCGCCACCATCTCGTCGAAGCTGATGTTGATATCGTGCTCGCCGTCCAGGCTCTTGGTCGCGGGAGTGAAGATCGGCTCGGGTAACCGGTCGCTCTCGCGCAGGCCGGCAGGCAGCGGAATGCCGCAGACGGCGCCGGTGGCCTGGTAGTCCTTCCAGCCGGAGCCGGAGAGGTAGCCGCGGACCACGCACTCGACCGGGAACATCTGCGCCCGCTTCACCAGCATGGAGCGGCCTCCGAGCTCCGCGGCAAAGGGCTGAAGCTCGGCCGGATACTGCTTCACATCGGCGGTGATGAGGTGATTCGGAACGACATCCTTGAGGAAGTCGAACCAGAAGAGCGAGAGCTGCGTGAGCACCTTGCCCTTGCCCGGGATGCCGGTGCCGAGGACGTGATCGAAAGCGGAGATGCGATCGGTGGCGACAAGTAGAAGATGCTCGCCAACGGCATAAAGATCGCGCACCTTTCCGCGCGCGTGAAGGACGAGATCGGCAAACTCGGTTTCGATAAGAGCGGGCAACGGGAGAGCCTTCCTGGTTGGGACTGACGATGAGACTGAACTTCGATTTTCAGTCGCAGGAAGAGCTTTGTCAACGCGCCGTGAGCGCTCTCGAGGGGAGAGGATACCGGTCTTGATACGGTAGAAATGCAGGGCCAAGGTTGCGTTATCCGGAGAACGCAACGGCAGAATACGGTGGCCGCGTGTTCCCCAAGAGCGCCCGGCCTGCTTCATGCCTACCCCGCTTTTGGGTGAAGATGCCGCGTCAATTTAATCTGCTGACGGGGGAAGATCGATATGTCCGGGATCAGGCGATTAGGCGATGGGTATGAGCCGCATGTCGATGAATTGGCCGACAAGTTGACCTACTCGCTGCCGGTTGATTCAGGCTTCTTCAGTACGAGCTTTTCATTCGACATTGCGAGAGCTGATCTGAACGTTCTTCTTTCAGATCCATACCGCCGCGCTGCGCTTGAAATCATAGCGCACACGGTACTTCAGAGATCCCTCCTTCCAGGTGCCGAGCGTGTAACCCAGCCAGCATTCGATGCTCTTGTATCACAAGTTTTGCACTCTACGCCGACGCTGCTGGAAAATTACATCGCCGAGATAAGCCAGGATTACCACATCGCCATTCGTGTATTTATCGAGCGGGCAATGGCTCGACGGTCTGAGAATCGAACTCTCTAGTTGGCGATACGAGCGCCCGCTTTCAAGCTTACAGGTGAACCCACACCGCAGCCGGCCTGGTATACGGCGCGACGAGAAACCGGACGAAGAACCATGACTAGGTATGTCGAAGGAAAGGTATTGCGAATGCGGTGTAGCACCTGCGCCGTGACTTTTCCATCATTTGAATTTTCCGGTGACACCGACATGGCCACGGACGGGTTTGTCGCAGCGACATCGATGGATACAGACGCGGTAGCACTTGGGGTGGCAACTGTCGAGGAATATCGCGCTGGTTATTCCAGCGGGCAGCACCTTTTTGCGGCGCGAGTGAGGCAGAAACTCGATCTCAATATGGTCGCCATCGATTTTGTGCGCTATGAAGACCACCGCCCTTCATCTCCGGGCAGAAGTTTCCAGCTTTTCCAGGAGAGCTATAGGCCGCCTGAAGCAATCTACGCCTGTCCGATTTGTGGCGGTGATGCTCATGTTGAGCAGAAGCTAACGCCGGAAGTTTTCAGAGATGCGGGCGGGCAACTGATCCTGGTAGATGGTTTGACCTTGAGATCCACCTGAATGCCATAACGCCTTCTTCGGCATTCAGGTAGATCGATAAGATCAACGCATCTCGCACATGAGGTAGAGCGCGAGGATTATGCGGTAGCGCGCCGGTCGCCGGTGTTTTGCTGGCCGCCGAGCTTCACGCTGACGACCTTCGAGACGCCCGGCTCTTGCATGGTAACGCCGTAAATCATGTCGGCAGCGGTCATCATGCGTTTGGAGTGCGTCACGATGACGAACTGCGTGTCGTTCGACATGCCGCGCAGCATGTCGGCGAGGCGGCCGACGTTGGTTTCGTCGAGCGGGGCATCGACTTCGTCCAGCACGCAGAAGGGGCTCGGCTGGTACTGGAAGATGCCGACCAGCAGCGAAAGAGCGGTCAGCGCTTTCTCACCACCGGAGAGCAGCAGCACATTTTGCAGCTTCTTGCCCGGCGGCTGCGAAACGATATCGATGCCGCTGTCCGCGCTGTTCTCCTCATCCGTAAGCCGCATGAAGGCCTGACCGCCGCCGAAGAGCTTCGAGAACGTCGCACTGAAGTTCTCATTGATGCGCACAAAGGCTTCGTCGAACTTGGTGCGCGAGATCTGGTCGATTTCGCGGATGGTCGCCGTGGTGTTCTCGATCGAGTCGAGCAGGTCCTTACGCTGCGTTTCGAGGAACTCGTGGCGCTGTGAGGTCTCCTGGTACTCCTCGAGAGCCATCATGTTCACCGGACCCATGCCCTCGAGCTTCTGCTTCAGGCCGCGGCAGGCCTCGTCTTCGGTCGACAGCGCCTCGCCGTCGATGCGGACGATCTCCTGGTCCTCGCGCAGCACCGAGGCTTCGACGGCGAGATCGTTCATGCAGGTCTCTTCGAGGTGCGTGAGCTCGGCCGTGAGCGTTGCCGAGCGCGAACTGCGGACACTGCGGGTTTCGCGCAGGGTATCGGTCTCAGCACGGAGGCTCTTGAGCTGTTGCTCGATCTCGGTCACCTGGGCGCGCAGCTGCGTGGCTTCGGCGGTGAGGCGGGCAATCTCCGCGAGTGCCTGCTCCCGCGTGCCGGCAAGCTGTTCGCGGCTGGCGGCGAGCTGTTCATTCTCGCGCTCACGCTGCTGTTTCTCCGACTGCGCTGCGACAAGCTGTGCCTCGATCTGGCCTACACGCTGGCGCACGTCGTTGAACATGCGGTCGATGCGCGCGAAGTTCGCTTCGGCGCCGCGGCGGCGTTCTTCGAGTCCGGCCAGCTCCGCCGAGACCTGAGCAGCCTGCATCTGCGCCTCTTCACGCTGACGGCGCAGGTTTTCGAGCGTCTTCTGTAGTTCTTCGATGCCGGCTTCGGCGGCAAGGTGCTGCGACTCGATGCGGCTGGCCTCTTCGCGCTTCTGCTCGATGAAGGTCTGCTTCTGGTTGCGCTGATCCTTGTTGCGCTCGCCCTGCAGAACCCACTCCTGCAGCCGGCGTTCCAGGCGCTGGACTTCCGACTCTAGCTGCCGGAGAGCAGCCGACTGGTTCGCGCTCTCACGCTCGGCCACGCGGCGCTCTTCGCCCAGAATCTCGAGCTGGCGATTGATCTCCGAGAGTTCTTTCGCAAACGTAGCCGCGGCCATCTCGGTCTGCGCCAGTTCCGTCTCGACCTTCTGCAGCTTCTCCTGTGTCTCACGCAGTTCGCGCTTCAGCGTAAGCGGACCGCCGTTGCGCGGCTTGCCGCCGGTCACGGTGACGTTGTGGAAGCATTCGCCCGAAGGCGCGAGGAAGAAAGCCTGCGGGTTCTCGAGCGCAAGCGAGCGAGCCGTCTCGGAATCCGGTGTCACATAACCGTCGCGCAGCTTGGGCAGGATCACTTCAAGCGAGCGACCGAAACCGTCCAGCACGCGGATGCACTTCTTGAGCGGCACCACGCCCTGATGCTGTTCGTGGCGATTCTGCGAGTCGTCGCCGGCAAACGAGAAGCGGGCCTGCGAGTCCTCGGGATGCACGAGGAAGGTCGCGCGGCCATCGACGTCGGTCTTGAGCAGGCGCATGCCTTCGTGCGCGGCATCCCAGCTCTTCACCACGATGTAGTTCAGCTCGTCGCGCAGAAATTCGTCGACGACGCTTTCGTACTGGTCGTTGACTTCGAGAAAGTCAGCCAGCGTGCCCACGGGCTTAAGACCGCCGGCGAGCGCATGCGAGCGGAATAGCTTCTTGACCGTGTCGGTGGAGTAGCTGTGCTCTCGGATGAGCGATTCGAGCGAATTCTTACGCCCGGCCAGCGTGGCGCGTTCGCCGCGCAGCTGATCGCCGCGGCGCTTGGCCTCGGCTTCTTCGCTGCGCTTCACGTTGATCTGCGCGCGAAGCGTCTGAATCTCGGCTTCGAGATTCTTCAAGCGTTCGGTGACGGATTCGAAGGTGAGCGATGCCTGTCCGCGTTCGGCTCCGAGCGATTCCAGATCCTTGCGGGCCGTGTTCATCTCCCCGGCAAGGCGTTCGGCTTCGCGCTCGAGCGAGGCAAGCGACTCTTCGGCCTGCGTGGCTTGGTTGCGAATGTTGCCGACCTGCGAGAGCAGCTGCATGGCCTGGCGGCGGGCATTTTCGGCACGCTGCTCGCCGGACGACACAGCGGCGAGTGCCTCACGGGCCTGCTGCTGGCGTACCTGCGCCTCTTCCTTGAACGCCTGCGCCTCGGAGGCCGCAGAGTCGAGGAACTTGCGCTGCGCATCGCGCTCGGCGGTGAGGTTCGCAAGCTGTGCGCGCGTCTGTTCGAGCTCGGCAGCGCCGGCAGTAGCGCGGGCATCGAGATCGATGATGCGTTCTGCGTTCGCATGGTGGCGCGAAGCGGCGCGTTCGAGCTCGACCGCAGCCTGGTTGGCGCTGGTCTGTGATTCCTTGGCGGCAGTGTCGATCTCGTAGCCGCGGGCGCGAAGCGTCGAGTGCTGCGCGTCCATCTCCTCGATCGCGGCAGAGTGCTGGTCGATGCTGGTCGTCAGTGTGCCGATCTCTTCGGTCACCGCAGCCTGTTCGGTGTCGAGCTGCGAGATGCGGCTGGCGAGCACCACGCGCAGGCGTGCGCGCATCTCGTCGCGCAGTTGGCCGTAGCGCTCGGCCTTCGCGGCCTGGCGCTTCAGCGAGGCCATCTGCCGCGTAATTTCTTCGAAGATATCGTTGACGCGCGAGAGGTTCTGTTTCGACTGCTCGAGGCGCAGCTCGGCGAGGCGCTTCTTGGTCTTGAAGCGGGTGATGCCGGCGGCCTCTTCGATGATCGAGCGGCGGTCGTGCGGCTTCGAGCTGAGCAGCTGGCCGATGCGCTCCTGCCCGATGATTGCGTAGGACTCCGGCCCTAGGCCGGTGCCCATAAAAATGTCCTGAATGTCGCGCAGGCGGCAGAGCTTGCCGTTGAGCAGGTATTCGCTGTCTCCGGTGCGGAAAAGCCGGCGCGTGACGACGATTTCGCCCTTCTGCGGCGTCTTCTGGAACTTGCGGCGCCGGATCTTGAGAACGACGGGGCTGCCGCCTTCCACCGACGCTTCAGCCTGCTCACCCTCGGGCTGCTCTACAGACGGATTCACAGCGGACGGGTTCGCGGCTGGAGCCGCGCCTTCGACGGCGACCGGACCGGGCTGGGCCTCGGCGATGATCTCTTCCACTTCGGCGGCACGTTCGGCGCGGATCTTCTCCTCGTCCCAGTCGGCCTCCATCTCGTCCTCGATCACGATCTCCGGCTCGTCGAGCAGCGGGCCGCCGACATAGGCTTCCGGATCGATGAGGGTGATGGTGACCTCGGCCATGCCGAGGGCCTTGCGGTCGCGCGTACCCGCAAAGATGACATCTTCCATCTTGCCGCCGCGCAGGGTCTTGGCGCTCTGTTCGCCCAGCACCCAGCTGAGGCCATCGAGAATGTTGGACTTGCCGCAGCCATTGGGGCCGACGACGATGGCAATGCCGGATCCGGGGAGCGCGACCTCGGTACGGTCACAGAATGACTTGAAGCCCAGGATCTGGATCTTTTTCAGCTTCAGCATGGGAATTGACTCCTTCCTTCGCTGAGGGGAGGCGAAATGCAGGCGAAATACGCCGGACCAGGCCTGAAAACAAGCTGGTCAGAGTCGAATGTAGCGGTCAGCCGGGGCAGGGTCAACATGGCAACCCCAAGATGTTGTGGATAAGGCGTCCCAAACTCAACCTTTAGACATCGAATGCAGATTTCGAGGCTGCAGAGGATGCCTTTCAGGGCATTCCACCCAAAAACAGCCGCCATTCGTCAAAAAGAAGCAGGAGAACCCCGCCAGACGATTTCAGGGTAGAACGCACGGCGGAGCGTCGCAAGCGGAAAGCAGGCGGGTAACCGCAAGAGGCAAGAGGGAAGCGGCCATGTTGGAAAAACAAGTCCGCGCACTCCCAGGCAGGGTCAGGACTTCTTCTTTTGCAGCGGACGGACTTTGATCTCGCTGATAAAGGAGCTATCGGCCTGCGTGACGATAAGCTCGACCGCGGCGGCAATGTCCTCCGGCTGGATCTTCCAGCTGCCGTCTTCGGTGTGGCCAAAGGAGGTGTTGACGGACCCCGGAGCGATGGCAGAGACGCGGACACCATAGTCGCGAAGCTCTTCGGCGACCGAATAGGTAAGGCCATTCAGGCCCCACTTGGAGGCGGCGTAGGCTGCCCCGTTTTTGAGCGGATTGTGTCCGGCGAGCGAGGCGATGTTGAGGATGTGGCCCCTGCGGGCAGCGATCATCATGGGAGCAAAAGCCCGGATCATCAGGTAGGGACCGCGCAGGTTGGTGGCCATCAGGTCGTTCCAGGCGCCGGGATCCATCTCATGCAACGGGTGACCGAGCGAGCCGATGCCGGCGTTGTTGACAAGGATGTCAACGCGGCCGTGACGCTCCTTTAAGGCCTGCATAAGCGCCGTGATGGATTCCTCGCTGCGCAGATCGAGGGCATGCGCTTCTGCCTTTCCGCCGGCAGCACGAATAGCCTCTGCCAGCTCTTCCAGCTGTCCGGCGGTGCGCGAGGTCAGGACTACGGTTGCGCCAAGAGCCGCCAGGCGATGGCTGACAGCGGCACCGATGCCGCGGCCGGCTCCTGTGACAATCGCGATCTGCGAAGCAAGGGGAAGAAAATTTTGGGAACAATCGGGTGTCGTCATGGTGTCTATGGTGTCTGAAGTGTGATGACGAAAGAGTACCCTAAGCGACATGGTCAACGCTTCACGGCAGTCGCGCATCACAAGGGGCGTAAGTGAGATGAAAATCTCGCAAAATCCGTAGCTGGAACAGTTCTTTTCCAATACGGAATTCAATGCCTGGCGTAAGACGAGTCGAATTTCGTCTCCTCGTGCCATCTGCTTCCGGGCTGCTGTTCATCCTGTTCTCAAAGGGATGGGCGGTTGAAAGGAAGAGCGGGGAGGGGAATGGAATCGTTGAGGAAACTCTTACTTGTCATGGAAAGGAACTGGTTTCTATAATCCAGCCACGTGGCTGTAGTGTAGATGCATGGCATGGACGGGATTCCGTCTGGTTCGGACAGGTTCCGCGTTTTATCCGCACTTGGCTCGCACTCGCGAATGCAATTAATAAGGAAAATTCCTTAGGAGCGTTGAATGAAGAAGGTCGTTTTTGCATCCTTGCTGGCGTTTGCCACCAGCACCCTCTGCACCATGAGCGCCACGCCGGTCGCGCTGGCACAGGATGCTTCGGGGTCCCAATCCAGCTCGATCACCATTAAGGATCCAGCCGAATACAACGCTTATACGAATGCGATTGGGCAGACGACTCCTGCCGCAAAAGCCGCTGCGATCGAAGCTTACCTGCAGCAGTATCCGAACAGCGTGGTCAAGAAGGAAATGCTCGCGCAGCTCGTAGGCGCCTACCAGGCGACCGGCGATACGGCGAAAACTTTTGATGCCTCCAAGCGGCTGCTCGAGGTCGATCCGACCAACCTGCGTGCGCTGACCTTCATCGTCTACGTGGAAAAGGCACAGGCTGCCGGGGATCAGGCAAAGCTTGACCAGGCCGCTGCCGATGCGCAGAAGGGGCTGTCCGCAACCAAGCCCTCGGACATGAGCGATGCCGACTACCAGAAGCTCAAGGATGTGGCGACGCCGATCTTCTACAGCACCGAAGGTGCCGACGATACGGCCAAGAAGGACTACAAGGACGCCATCGATGCTTACACGAACGAGCTGAAGTCGACCAAGGACCCGGCAGGCACCACCCAGGGTTTTGAGCTGGCCGATACCTACTACCTCGGTAACGCCTACCTTCAGCAGGACCCGAAGGATCTGGTCAACGCGATCTGGTACCTGACGCGCGCCGCGCAGTACCTGCAGGAGCCGTACAAGTCCAATGCTGAGAAGGCCGCCGAGTATTGGTACAAGAAGTACCACTGCGCGCAGAACGACGCGAACTGCCAGAACACGCTCGAAGGCTTCGATGCGATCAAGCAGCTGGCGCACGACAACATCTTCCCGCCCGACTCCTACAAGCCCGTAGCGGCGCCTCCGCCGCCGTCGCCTGCCGATCTGGCGCACCAGGCTATCGTCAGCACGCCTGACCCCAGCAAGCTGGCTCTGGCCGATCAGGAGTACATCCTGGCCAATGGTAATGACGACGATGCGGCCAAGGTGTGGAACGCCCTGAAGGGCCAGACCTCGCAGATTCCGGGTGTCGTGGTCCAGGCCACGGCGGATTCGGTGCAGCTGGCTGTCTCCGACGACGCCAAGCAGTCGCAGAAGGCCGACTTCACCATCAACATGAAGGAGCCGCTCAAGGAAGTTCCGGCGGTTGGCTCGAACCTGACCCTGATCGGTACCTTCGACTCGTACACGAAGAATCCGGCAATGATCATCCTGAAGGACGGCGAGCCCAAGCCCGCGGCAAAGGCTCCTGTACACCACACGCATCGCACCACCGGTAAGTAAGGCGAAACGCAGGAAACAAACGGGCAGCCAGCTGGCTGCCCGTTCCTGTTTGCGGCGATGGTAGAGTGGGATGCAATGAGACGCGCTCGCTATCCTTTCTGGATGATGGTCCTGCTCTGTGCAGGATTCCTGCGTGGCACGGCCCAGGAGCATGGCCCAGGGCCGTGTGAAAAAGGGACAGACGCGTCAACCCAGGGTTGCGGCGCATACGTTTCGCTCGAGCATCGCTCGCTTGACGCGATGACGCCGGAAGACCGGGAGCTTTGGTCCTCCCGCACGCGGGATATCGCGCAGGCTGCGGCGATTCACGGTTACAACATCGAAGGCACGGCAGCCTCCGGCAATCCAGAGTGGATGGTCTCGCAGAGCCTGTGTCTGCACTGCGGGGATACACTGCTGCTGCAATACCGCCTGATCCACGCGGACAGGGCGGTCTCTGCGTTTACCGTGCTCGTGCCGCGCAGCGGCGGACCGGTGCGTGTTGTCTCCGTGCTCCACCACAATGCGTGGGATTTCCTGCCGTCCATCCAGAGTCCGGGCAGCTTTGCGCTGTTCGATACATGGCTTCCGGAAGAGGAGCGCCGGCGCGCGCTGGAGCAACGGGCCGCTGCTCCCTGGCTCGGACTGGGGCTGGATTATGCCGAGTTGACTGGAAACCGGCCGATCGTTCCAATCGAACCGAGCCTGGATAACGCTACGATTCTGGCGCCTGAAGTTATCCTGCAAATCGACGATATCCGCCTGAAACGAGAGCTGATCTTTTCCGATCGCGAAGGGCCGGAGGCGTATCGCGTCTGGAATATCCGCATGGACAGGAATGGAAAGATTTTGCAGGTGAAGACCAGGGCGCATGCGGCTTACACCGCCCATCTTCTGCCGACTGCGGCCCCTGCCGGCAAACTCATCCAGCCGACCGAGCAGCCGCAGGGGAAGAGCATTCCTGATGTGGCACCGTAACGGGTTCTGAGGCGCGCAGGAGATTCAGCGCGGATTAAGCTTCTTCTGGCAAGCTGTAAAGATGCGGGTCCTGTTGGTGGAAGACGAAGTGCGTCTGGCGGAGAATGTGGCAGCAGCGCTGCGCGAAGGGCCGGGCTACGCCGTGGATGTGGCGGAAGACGGAGAGACCGCTGTCGATCTGGCCGGAAACCGCTGCTACGATCTCGTCATCCTGGATCTGATGCTGCCGCGCATCGATGGCGGCGGTGTCCTGCGGCGCATTCGCGCTGCGGGGGATAAGACGCCCGTGCTGGTATTGACGGCACGCGCCGAAAAAGATTCGATCATCCGGCTGTTGAACGACGGCGCGGATGACTACCTGAGCAAGCCGTTTGATCTAGGCGAATTGATTGCGCGCGCCAAGGCGCAGATCCGGCGCGGCAAAGGTGCGGCCCATCCGACCATCCGGGTTGGAGACATCGAGATTCATAGCCTCGAGCAGCAGGTGACGCGCGGCGGCCGTCCTATCGATTTGTCGCCGATGGAGTATCGCATTCTCGAGTATCTGGTCTATCGGCCGCGAGTGATCGTCTCGAAGCGGGAGTTGCTGGAGCATCTCTACGATTACAACTGGGAGCACCACTCCAATGTGATCGAGGCCCATGTGTCGAATCTGCGCCGCAAGCTCGACGCGGATGCGGCGCACCCAAGCATCGAAACGCTGCGCGGCCGGGGATACCGGCTGGCCATCGTGCGTGAGGTCGGATGAAGCGCTACTCCCTTACGCGACGGCTGGTGGCGACAGTGCTGCTCGTGGAGTTGCTCTCCGCAGTGGCTGTGACAGGGCTGGCATGGGCCTATGAACGGCATGCGCATTTCCGCGCCTTCGACGTGCTGCTGCGCGGGCATGCAGACTCCATTCTCGGGGCAGTGCAGGACGCAGAAGATCCAGGAGACAACGTATTTCTGGACAGGACAGTCCTGAATCAGGGAGATCTGTCGCTTCCGCGCGACGATGTGTACGAGGTGCGCGATGAGAAAGGGCGCATCCTTGGCCGGTCTACGAACTGGAGCGGCGCGACGGACGCCCAGATGGCAGAGCCGGAAGATCATCCCGTAAAGCTGATGATCGGGCACCGGCATTATCACGGTCTGCTGCTGCATGGCACGCGGCGGGTGGACCCGAACGACAAGGGCGGCGGCGGCACGCTGCATCACCTCACGGTGATCTATGCCTCGCCGGTCGATCATGTCTGGCACGCCGTGGCGGGCGCCGTGCAGTTCTATGCCATCGCAAGCGTTGCGCTCATGGCCGTAACTGGCCTGCTGATGGCGTGGCTGCTGCGCAGGGGATTGAGCCCGCTGAGAGATCTCGCGGACGAAGCCTCAAAGGTGACGGCAACCGCGTGGAGCTTCCATCCTTCGGAGCAGGCGCGCGCGATGGCGGAACTGGCTCCTCTGGCGCTGGCCATGGAGCAGACGCTGACCAGGCTGGAAGACGCCTTCGCGCAGCAGAGGCGTTTTACCAGCGATGCGGCTCATGAGTTGAAGACTGCGGTTGCCGTAATCAAGTCGTCGCTCCAGTTGCTGAGCATGCGGCCGCGTGACGTAGAGGAGTACCGAGCCGGTCTGGAGCGTTGCCAGCTGGATTGCTCGCGCCTGGAAGAGATCGTTTTAAGAATGCTGCTGCTGGCCCGTTATGAGGCAGGCGCGTCATCTTCCGATACCGGCGTGGCGGAATGCAACCTGCGCTCCGTGATCTTTTCCGTGCGGGACGAGTTCATGCCGGTGGCACTGGCGCGCGGCCAGCGGCTTGAAGCAAAGGCAGAAGAAGATAGCTTCGTACCGCTCGTGCATGCGGATGCGACCATGCTACTGGCGAATCTGGTGATGAATGCCCTGCAGCACAGCCCGTCGCATGCCGTTACGCGGGTTACGGTCTGTGAGGACAGCGCAGGGACGCTGCTGACGGTCAGCGACGAAGGAGAAGGGATGTCCGCTGAGGTTCTGGCGCATGTCTTCGAGCGCTTTTACCGGGGCGATCCTTCGCGCGACCGCCACACCGGCGGCACAGGCCTGGGGCTCTCCATCTGCAAGGCCATCGCAGAAAGCGCCGGCGGCAGGATCGAGATTCGAAGCGAAACGGGCAAGGGAACCGCGGTGGAAGTATGGCTGCCTAAAATTCATAAAGAGCTGGAAGTATCTTCAGCGGGCCTTCAGGATCGCCTGCCATGATGCATCCCGGGGGGATATGCATCTGCCCCACATCAGGAGGAACAATTCTATGCCCCGTATGTCTCGACGCCTGCACTGGCTTTCTGTCGGCGCGATGGCGCTTGGTGCCTGCTCACTGAGCACGGTTGCCCTGGCGCAGAACCCTTACAAAATTGTGGACCACTGGAAGATTGGCGGCGAGGGCGGCTGGGATTACCTCAAGGTCGACTCTGCGGCTCACCTGCTCTATATCACGCATGGGCCTGCCGTTGAGGTCGTGAGCACCGAGACCGGCAAGGTCATCCATACCATCACCGGGCTGAAGGGCACACACGGCGTGGCCTTCGATGCGAATGGAAAGTACGGCTATATCTCCGACGGCGGCGCGAATGAAGTCGTCGTCTTCGATCGCCATAGCTTTGAAAAGGTGGCCGAGATCCCTGCGGGGACCAATCCGGACGGCATCACCTACGACCCTTCGACCAACACGGTGTGGGCCTTCAATGGCCGCAGCAGGAACGCGACGGTCATCGACGTGGCTTCGCAGAAAGTCATCGGCACCGTGGCATTGCCGGGCAAGCCGGAGTTTCCTCAGGCCGACGGCAAGGGCAACGTTTACGACAACATTGAGGATAAGAACGAAGTTGTCCGTATCGATGCAAAGACGTTGAAGGTGACGGCGGAGTGGCCGCTGGCAGGCTGCGATTCGCCTTCGGGCATGGCCATCGACATCGAGCATCACCGCCTCTTCTCCGTCTGTGACGGAAAGAAAATGGCGGTCGTGGACACCGAAAGCGGTAAGGTCCTGGCGACGCCGGCAATCGGAGATGGTCCGGATGCAGCCAGCTACGATCCCACGCTGGAGTTGGCCTTCAGCTCGAACGGAGATGGCACGCTGACGGTGGTCGATGCGAAGGGTGACAGCTATGGCGTGCTCCAGACGCTGCCGACGCAGCACGGCGCCCGTACCATGACTTATGATCCGATAGCCAAGCGCGCCTACCTGGTCACGGCAGAGTTCGGTCCCATGCCGGCGGCAGTCCCGGGGCAGACTGGGCACCGCCGTCCTCCCGTCATTCCGGGAAGCTTTACGGTGATTGTGGTGGGACGCGAATAGTCCACAGCACTTCAGAAGAAAACGGCCGGAGCCCAGTACGGGTTCCGGCCGTTTTGTATCTGTAACTGTGACGAAATCCTTTAGTGCGCGTTACGGGTCAGCAGGTAATAGACCGCCGGGGTGACGATCAGGCTGAGCAGCATGGAGATTGTCAGGCCGCCAATGACGGCAATCGCCAGCGGCTGGAGCATCTGCGATCCCGAGCCGAGTGCGAAGGCCAGGGGAAGCATGCCGCAGACGGCAGCGAGAGCGGTCATCAGGATGGGACGCAGACGGCGCTGTGCCGCGTGAACCATGGCATCCTCCGCCGTACCACCTTCTGCGCGGTAGTTCTCGTCTGCCTCGAGCAGCAGGATGCCGTTCTTAGCGACAATACCGATCACCATGATGAGGCCCATGAAGGATGCCACGTTGAAGGTGGTGTTGGTGATGAGCAGGGCCGCTACCACGCCGGAGATAGAGAGCACCGACGAGGTGAGGATGGCGATGGGCGCGGAGAAATTGCGGAACTCCGCAAGCAGAACACCGAAGACCAGGGCCAGGGCAAGCACAAGGACGCGGACCAGGTCATGGAAGGACTTCTGCTGCTCCTCGTAGGTGCCGCCGTATGTCACATGCACGCTGGGCGGCAGGTGCATGCTGGCAATCGTCTTCTGCACCTGCTGCATCGTGCCTCCAAGGTCTGAACCTTCGAGCCGCCCGGTGACAGTAATCAGTTGTTGCAGGTTTTCGCGATGGATTTCATTTTGCGGCGGCAGCTGCTCGACCTGCGCGACGGCACCGAGCGTTGCCGTGCGCCCTGAACTGCTGTTGAAGACTGTGTTTTCGATCGCATCGAGCGAGCTGCGGGTTTCGTCACCGAGACGGATACGAATGGTGTACGGGCGTCCGTTGGCAATGAGCGGATCGCTCGTGGTCACGCCATCAAGGATGCTGGTGGCGTCGACAGCGAGCTCCTGCGGAGTGAAGCCGGATCGGGCCGCAACCTCGGGATGGATGCGGAAATTTGTCGCCGGACCACTGATGGTGTTGTCGACACCGTTTTCGACATCGACGACTCCAGGGATCTTGCCGATCGCGTCGGCGACGCGCGGACCGAGCTGATTCAGCAGCGTCTGATCGTTGTTGTAGAGCTTGATCTGGATCGGTTCCGGAGAGTTCGAGAGATCGCCGATCATGTCTTGCAGAACCTGTGTGAACTCCACGTCCAGCTCAGGTTCGGTCGAACGAATCTTCTGTCGCACATCGTTCATGACTTCATCGATGCCGCGATCGCGATCGGCCTTGAGCCGTACGGTGAAGTCGCCGGTGTTGGCCTCGGTGACAGCGGCCAGACCCATCTGCAATCCGGTGCGCCGCGAAGTGCTCTCTACCTCCGGTGTAGCGCTAAGGATGCGCTCGACGTGATCGAGCACACGGTTGGTCTCGGTAAGCGAACTGCCCGCGGGCATGATGTAGTCCAGAACAAAGCCGCCCTCATCCATTTCCGGCAGCAGATCGGAACCGAGATTCTGGTAAGCAAACCAGCTGACGCCAACCAGCGCGAGGCACGCAATGCCAAGAACCAGCGGACGGGCGAGGCAGAACTGCAGCAGGTGGCGATGGCCGCTCATGATGCGGGTGAGAAGGCGCCCGGCCTGATGAGCTTCTCCGGCCGGCTGTTTGGTATGACGTTCCCGGAGGAGTGTGAGGCTGAGGCCCGGCGTCCAGGTAAGCGCGAGCACCAGTGAGGTGAGGAGTGCGACCGTCATCGCGACGGCAAGGGCCCGGAAAAAGCTTCCGGTAACACCGCTGACAGAGATGAGCGGCAGAAAGACGACGACCGGCGTGAGAGTCGAGTAGACGAGGGGCTTTGTGATCTCTCGGATGGCTTTCCGAACAGCATCGACGCGGTTTTCGCCGGAATCGCGATGCATGACGATGTTTTCGACGACAACGATGGCGTCGTCGATGACCAGGCCGATGGCCGCTGCAAGGCCGCCGAGCGTCATCAGGTTGAAACTTTCGCCGGTGATCCAGAGGAAGAGAATCGTAACTGCCACGGTGACAGGAATCACCAGGCCAGCGATCAGCGAGCTGCTCCAGTCGCGCAGGAAGAGAAAAAGAATGCCGCAGGCCAGAACAAGACCGATAAGGATGGCATCGCGCACGCTGCGGATGCTGTCGCGGACCAGCTGGGACTGGTCATAGAACGGCTTGACGGTAACGCCCGGGGGGAGATTCTTTTCAAGCTGCACCATCTCGGCAGCGACGGCATCCGCAACAGCCACCGTGTTGCCGCTCGACTGGCGCGAGATGTTGATGAGCACGGCGGGCTTGCCATCTGCGGTGACAGCCGTATAGGCGGGCATGGTTGCCGCCTCCACGCGCGCGATGTCGGAGACCCGGATAGGCGCACCGGAGGCTGTGGTCTTGATGACGAGCTGCCCAAGCTCTTCCAGGCTATGTGCCTGCGCGCCGACGAGCGCGAGGTTGAGCATGTGGTTCTCTTCGTAGAGACCGGGCGAATCGATGAGGTTGGAAGCCTGCACCGCGTTGACAATATCCGAGATCGTGATTCCGGCGGTCTGAAGCCGCGCGAGGTTCGGAATGATGTGATACTCCGGCACCTTGCCGCCCTGCACTACGACGGTGCTTACGCCGGGAAGCCGGTTAAGTGGCGGCTTGATATCGTAGGTAGCCAGCTCCCAGAGACGAGTCTGCGATACCGTGTCCGAGGTGAGGCTGTAACCGAGGATGGGGAAGGTTGCAAAGGTCAGGCGGTTAGTGGTGATCTTTGCCGTCGCGGGCAAAGTCTGTTCTACCTTGGAGAGCGCAGCGTCGACCTGCTGCAGCGTGCGGAACATGTCGACATTCCAGTCGAAGAAGAGACTGACTTCTGCCGATCCACGGCTGGTGTTCGAGCGCACGGTGGCGAGGCCGGGAACGCTGTTGACCGCATCTTCGATAGGCCGCGTGATCGTGACCTGCATCTGCTCGACAGGCATGACGCCGTTATCGACGCCGATGACGACGCGCGGGAAGCTCGTCTCTGGAAAGACGGAGATGGGGAGCTGAAAGGCGAAGTACACCCCGGCCATCGTGAGCACCAGGACAAAGAAAAAGATGGTGCGCGTAGAGCGGGCAAGCCAGAAGGAAGAGGAGTTCTGCTCGGCCATTACTTGCCCTCTTTTCCGGCTGCGGGCTTCGCATCAGAATCGTCATCGCTGGCGGCGCCGACAGTCACCTTGGTGCCGTCATCAAGCCCGTAGGCTCCGGTGGTGATGACGTTGTCGGCGGCGGTAAGGCCGCTGCGAATTTCGACGTCGGCATTGTCCTGGATGCCGGTTGTGACCGCGCGCTTATGTGCGATGCCATCCGCGCCAACAACCATGACGTAGTGGCTTCCGCTGTCGTTCACAAGTAACGCGGAGAGAGGCAGGGAGAGGATGTTCTTCACCGTGTGACCGGCAATCGCGACGTGGACCGGCGTGCCGACTTTGAGCGAGGAGTCTTGATTGGCGAGCGTCAGCCAGACTTCGACCGTCGTGCTTCCGGGATCGAGCGCAGGGCTGACCAGAGAAACCTTTGCCTGCACCGGATCATCGAGGCCGGGCACGGTCACAGTCGCATCGTCGCCGACTTTGATCTGCTGGGCGAGGCTCTGCGCAAGATGGACCTTGGCGAGCAGCTTGGCCGTCTCCATCACCGTGATGAGCGGTGCACCGGAGGCCGCGGTCTCACCGGCAAAGAGCGGCCGGTCCGTAACAATGCCGTCGATCGGGCTGCGCAGCTCGGAGTAGCTGACCTGCGCCTCGGCGCCAAGATACTTACCCTTCGCAGAGGCAAGCTGGCCCTCGGCGGATTGCACGGCTGCGCCGCGGCTGACCTTCTGCATCGACTCGAAGTGCTGGTCGGCAGTGTCGTAAGCAGCCTGCGCCTGCACCAGGGCCGCGGTTGCGGTGTCGAGATCGCGACCGGGAATCGCGCCCTCGGCAAAGAGCTGCTTGCGCGCGGTGACAATGGACTTGTTCAGATCGAGATTCGCCTTGGCCTGCGCGAGGTCGAGCTCCGCACGCTGATAGTCTTCAGGAATCTGTGCCTTGGTAGAGGTAGCGTAGGCTGCCTTCGCGGCGTCGTAGGCTCCGCGATTGTCGAGTGCGGCAGCTTCCAGGTCGCTGTTCTCAAGGGTGGCGAGCAGCTGTCCTGTCTTCACCCGCGAGCCGCGCTGGACATAGAACTTCTTCACCGGCGCGGTGATCTTGGGTGAGATCGCGGCCTGTGCGATAGGCGCGAGCACCGCATCCGCGGTGATCTGCTGCGTGATGGAGCCAAGCTCGGGATGGGCAGCCTGCACGCTGACCGAGACATCGGGCTCCGCTTCTTTCTTCGTGCAGCCGATAACGAAAGAAAGCGCGAGCGCGGCAGTGAGCGGAGCAGTAAGACGAAGGCTCTTCAGGGCGAGAGGAAGGACGTTCGGCATGATCTAGAGAGTTCCTGTCAGGGTCTGGAGCGCAGCGAGAGCTGTCTGGTAGCGGAGAACGCCGTCTTCGCGGGCATTTTCCGCCGTGGTGAGCGAGTTCTGTGCATCGATGACTTCGAGTACGGTCGCTTCTCCGCCGGTATAGCGGAGACGGGTGAGACGAAGACTCTCCTGCGCAGTCGTGACACTCTGATCGAGTGAGGCGAGGAAGTCGCGTGCGGCCGCGGCCTCGGAATAGGACTCTTCGAGGTCGGCGATGGCGCGTCGTTGAGCGGCAGAGAGTGCAACCTTCGTCGCATCGCGGCGAATCTCGCTCTGCTTCACCTTGTGCGCGGTGGAGAGCCAGTCCCACACGGGAATATCCAGCGTGACACTCGCCGAATAGCCAAGATTCTTCGCGCCATCCGGTCCATTGGTCGCGAACTGTGGCGCATCGATGCCGTAGGTGAAATTGAGGCCGAGATCGGGCAGATACGCGGCGCGAGCGGAGAGCACGTCCGCATCGCTTTCCTTCATAGCTGCCATGGCACTGCGCAGCTCCGCATTGTTCTTCGCGGCAGCGGCTTCGATATCGGCTTTCGAGGCGAGCGGCGGCGGCATCGCAGGCGTATCGAGCGTATATGGTGTGCGCGGATCAGGGAAGAGCAGCACGCCGAGCTCGAGACGAGCCTTCTCGGCGGTAAGCTCGGCATCTGTCAGGTCACGGTGGCGCTGCTGCTGCTCAAGCTGGGCGCGGATGACGTCAGCGTGAGCAGCCTCGCGCGCCGTCTCACGGTTTCCGGTAAGGCTCACAAAGCTGTCTGCCTCATCGGCGGCTCGATGACTGACAGCCACCTTGCGGTCCGTGCCGAGAAGCGTGTAGTAGAGCTGGACGACCGTAGCGACCAGGCCTCGGCGTGCAATCTCGGCTTCGGCCTCGGCGCGAGCGGCGGCGGCATTCGCGTGCGCGACAGCCGCGGTCTGCTGCAGGCCGATGGTTTCCTGGATAGCGCCCTGGCTGGCATATTCCCGAACCGCATTGTTGGCGATGAAGCGCGGAGAAGGCTGTGAGCCGATGCCTTGTCCGGCCTGGTTGTCGAGACCGTTAGGCTGCGTGTAGAGCACCTGGTTGTGGTAGACGACCGAGGGCAGCAGCGCGGCCTTTGCCACCCATCGGTCTGCCTGTGCAGCGCGGCCTTCGGCGCCGGCTGCGGCAAATACCGGTTCGTTGGCTTCGGCTCGCTTGATAGCCTCATCGAGCGTGATGGTTATAGGATGAGACGCTCCGTCGGGATCATTGGCGGCAGGCATCACCGCCTGCTGCCCGCATGCGCGCGGAAGAAGACCGATAAAGGAGGCTCCGAGCAGAGCAGAGGTGCTCAGAGACACCAGGAGGCTGACCGTGTGTGTGCGTTCCATGCTTTATCCGTAAAGTAGCCGCAAGACCTTAAATGCCGCTGAAGATGCTTGTAACGATACAGACGAAAGTTTTCGGCAGGGTGGAATCCCTGCATGAAGCTCCGCGATGCGCGATTTTCGCCAAAACAATCAAATATCTGCATATATATGATTGACAGTTGAGCGCTTAACGCCATATTCTCTAATAGAATGTGGTACTTGGCGGAAGTCAGGATGCATTCCAGCAAGTTGCCGAAACCTCTCAAAAGCCGGATCGAATCACCTAGAGGTTTTCGCTTGTCGGACTGCACCATACAACCGCGAACCCACCGGAAGGTGGACGGCACAGGCTTATCCTTTTTAGGATCGCGCGTGCAGTGTTCCCCGAGCAAAAGATCAGTAACCCACGAGGCAGTGTGACAGGAAAGCAGGAGATTGTGTTTGAGCTCTGCGCCGAAAGCGTAGAGGCTTGCGTCGCTGGAGAAGCAGGAGGCGCGGATCGCATCGAGCTATGCACCGCTCTGGTGGAAGACGGTCTGACGCCGAGCCATGGCCTGGTGCGGGTAGCGTTGGAGCGCTGCAATCTCCCCATCCATATTCTGGTGCGTCCCCGGGCCGGCGATTTTGTCTACTCTGAAGCCGAGTTCGTCACAATGAAGGAAGACATCGCGCATTTCAAGCAGATGGGAGTGGCCGGATTTGTCATCGGCGTGCTCCACGCTGACGGGACGGTCGATAGGGAGCGTACCCGTGAGCTGGTCGAACTGGCGGCTCCGTTTGAAGTCACATTCCATCGTGCCTTTGATGTGACCCCTTCGCTCGAGCAGGCGCTCGAGGATGTGATTGCCATTGGCTGCAAGCGGGTTTTGACTTCAGCCGGTGCACCGGACGTGGTAACGGGTGCACCAATGCTGGCCACCCTGGTGGAGCAGGCTGCAGGACGGACAGAGATCGCGCTCGGCGGCGGCCTGCGCATCGAAGATGCGGAGTGGCTGGTGCGCGTGACCAAGGCGCGGCATTACCATGGCTCGCTGCGGCAATCCGAGCCGGCCCCAGTGCTGGCGGTGGGCGATGAGGGAATGGAAGCAGTGGCGTCTCGTCGGGGACGCAGCATCGTCAACCCGAAAGATGTGCAGACCATGGTGGCGAAATTACGCAACTCCTGAGAGTCTAGAGCCTGTTAGGGATTTTCCGGTGGTCGTCGTTGCTGGGGAAAATCGGCCCAGACGAGGCGGAGGACGAAGGCTTTGGTCATTCCAAGGCGAGGCCGACAACGAAGTATGGGCCGATTTTCCCCGCAACCCGAAGGGCTGGGGCCAATTTTCCCGATCTCTTCGTCGTTCGCTGCTCGGAGATAACCCGATATCCGTCGCAACTCGCTCCTCGACCTCGAAAAAATTGTCGCCCAGCGACGGCCGCCGGAAAATCCCTAACAGGCTCTTGATTTCGCCGCATCTACTTTGCTGCGGCGTAATCAAGACGAATCGCGTAGAGCCTTCGCCAGAAGGCTTACGCGTGGAGGATGGATGCGCAGGCTGCCTTTGATCTTTCTTCTCGCCGCAACCGGGGCATTCGCGGCGGATCGCGCGGTCCCCGCAGACCCGGTCACGCGCGCCGATTATGAGCGCGCGGCCCAGCTTCAGGACAAATACAAAGGACTGGCTCTGAACGTAGCCGAGATGCCGGCATGGATCGGCTCGACGGATATGTTCTGGTACCGGCGCAGCGTGGAAGGCGGCCATGACTTTGTACTGGTAAACGCGGAGACGCAGGAGAAGAAGCCGGCCTTCGACCATGCTCGGCTGGCTACAGCGCTTTCTTCTGCAACAGGCAAGACCTACAACCCGCGCGAGCTGCCGTTCCGTCGCATCGAACTTACTGAAAAACTGGATACAGTGCGTTTCGAGCTGGATGCTGCGCGCTGGGAATGTAACCTCGGCAGTTACGTATGCAGCAAAGAGCCTGCCCCGGATCAGTCTGCAAAGGATCCGGAGGACGAGGGGTACGACGATACTCCCAAGGCGATCAACGGCGACAAGACCACGAAGTGGTCACCGGACGGCAAATGGGAAGCCTTCGTAGAGAATTTCAACCTCTGCATCCGCGCCAAGGGCGAGACAGAGAAGGTCTTTCTGAGCATGGATGGCTCGGAGGGCAACTACTACGCCTTCGACACGATTACCTGGGCCCCGGATTCGAAGCACCTTGTGGCCTATCGCGTGCGGCCCGGCTACAAGCGGCTGGTGCACTACGTCGAATCATCGCCTGCGGATCAGCTGCAGCCCAAATACTCGGCCATGGTTTATCCCAAGGCCGGTGATGTGCTCACGCTCGAGCAGCCGGTGCTCTTCGAGGTATCTCCCAACAAGGAGATGCCGGTGGCGAACGATCTCTTCCCGAATCCCTACAGCATCAGCGATCCGGTGTGGTGGAAGGACAGCCGCGGCTTCACCTTCGAATACAACCAGCGTGGTCACCAGCTCTACCGCGTGATCGAAGTGTCTTCGACGAACGGAGAGGCGCGCACGCTGATTGACGAGCGTGCGACGACCTTTGTGAACTATGAGCCTCTGACCGCGGACCAGTTCGATACCGGCAAAATCTATCGGCACGACCTCGAAGATGGCAAGGAGATCCTCTGGGCATCGGAGCGCGACGGGTGGGAGCATCTTTATCTCTACGACGGCCAGACCGGCAAGGTGAAGAACCTCATCACCAAGGGCGATTGGGTGGTGCGCGCCGTCGATCACGTGGATGATGCCAAGCGCCAGATTTACTTCGAAGCAAGCGGCATGGAGGCGGGTAAAGATCCTTATTCCATGCATCCGTACCGTATCAACTTTGACGGCACCGGCCTGACTCCGCTCTCGACGCAGGAAGCCGATCACAGACTGAGTTTCTCGCCCGACGGCAAGTACTACGTGGATCTCTATTCCACGCTGGAAGTGCCTCCGGTTCTCGAACTGCACAGCACCGCCGGTGATAAGGCGACGGCGACAATCGAGCAGGCCGACGTGCGGCATCTGCTCGAATCGGGATGGCGTCCGCCGGATGTCTTCACCGCCAAGGGACGTGACGGCAAGACAGATATCTGGGGTGTGATCTACAAGCCGGCAAACTTCGATCCACACAAGAAGTATCCGGTCATTGAGGATATCTACGCCGGGCCGCAGGGCTCATTCGTCCCGAAAGACTTCGGTGTCTACACGCAACCGCTGACAGAGCTGGGCTTCGTCGTGGTGCAGATCGACGGCATGGGCACGAACAATCGATCACGCGCCTTCCACGATGTGACCTGGCAGAACATCAAGGATGCGGGCTTCCCCGATCGCATCCTGTGGCATCAGGCCGCGGCGAAGCAGTTCCCGTGGTACGACATCACGCGCGTAGGCATCTTCGGTACGTCATCTGGCGGACAGAGCGCGATGGGGGCGCTGTTGTTCCACCCGGAGTTCTACAAGGTGGCTGTCGCCAACAGCGGCTGCTATGACAATCGGATGGACAAGATCTGGTGGAACGAGCAGTGGATGGGTTGGCCGGTGGGACCGCAGTATGCGGCCTCCTCCGACGTGGACAACGCACATCTGCTCGAAGGCAAGCTGATGCTGGTCGTCGGCGAGATGGATAAGAACGTCGATCCATCGAGCACCTACCAGGTGGTGAATGCGCTCATCAAGGCGAACAAGACCTTCACGCTGCTCACCGTGCCCGGCGGCGATCACGGCGCGGGCGGAGCCTATGGACAGCGGGCGCTCGAAGACTTCTTCGTGCACAACCTGCTCGGCCAGGAGACACCGGACTGGAATGCTCCGGAACCGGAAACCCCGGATAAAAACAAGCCGGACACGGCAACCAGGACTGCGAAGTAGAGAAAGCAAAAAGGCCGGCAGCAATGCCGGCCTTTTCGTTTGCCATGGAAGGAGTTGTTACTGCGCCTTCTTCTGCGCGTCCACCCAGCCGCGGATGCGTGCATCGAGAACATCGAGCGGCAGCGGTCCTTCGGCAAGCACCGCATCGTGGAAGCTGCGGATGTCGAACTTCGCGCCGAGCTGCTCTTTTGCATAGGCACGCAGTTCGAGAATCTTCATCTGTCCAAGCTTGTAGGCAAGTGCCTGCCCGGGCCATGCGATGTAGCGATCGACTTCGCTCTCGATGTTCTTTTCATCCATCGCCGTGTGATCGCGGAAGAACTGGATCATCTGCTCACGCGTCCAGTGATCCTGATGCACGCCGGTATCGACGACCAGGCGGATGGAGCGCCACATCTCGTTCTCGAGGCGGCCATATTCGCTGTAAGGGTCCTGATAAAAGCCCACCTCTTTGCCCAGCCGCTCGGCATAGAGCGCCCATCCTTCGGAGTAGGCGTTGTAATCGGCAAACTGGCGGAAGGTGGGCAGATCGCTCCGCTCCTGTGCGATGGAGAACTGCATGTGATGGCCGGGAATGCCCTCGTGATAGGCGATTGCCTCCACGTTCAGCAGCAGGCGATGCGTCGGATCATACTCATTCACATTCACGCGGCCTGGACGATTCGCAGCACCAGGTGAGTAGTCGGCCGGCACAGCATCGGGTGCACGAAAAGCATCCATGGGCACAACTTCGAGCTTGTTCTTCGGCAGGCGATGGAAGAGCTCCGGCAGCTTGGCGACCATCTGGTCTTCGTAATGCTGATAGAGGCCGAGCACCTGTTCACCGGATTTGCCGTAGAGATCGCGATCATTGCGGATGTGCTCGTTGAAGCTCTTGAGATCGGAATAGCCCTGCGATTTTGCAAGCGCAAGCATCTGCTCGTCGATCTCTTTCACCTGCTTCAAGCCCATGGCGTGGATGGCATCGGGCGAAAGCTCTGTCGTGGTGTTGTCCTTGATCGCCTGGCGATACCGCGCGGCGCCATCGGGCAGTGACCAGATACCATCCTCGGTGCGGCCGTGCGGCGCATAGTCGTTCTTCACGAAAGCCTCGAACTTCGCATACGCAGGTGTCACATCCTGCGCGATCGCATCGAGGATTCCTTTGCGCAGGCGGTCCTGATCCGCTGCCGAGATCGATGCGGGAAAGCTCTTGATCGGTGCGGCGAAGGGGCTTTCTTCCGGACTCTTGTCCGCAATGTCGTGAATCTCGGTGACGGCGATTGCCAGCAGGGAACGCGGCGGCATCAGGTGATCGCGCAGGCCAAGGCGCATATCTTCGGTGATCTGCGCAAAGGCCGTGGGCAGTGCATGCAGGCGGGCGATGTAGTTCTCATAGTCCTGCACCGTGCGAAAGGGCATCTGCGAAGCAAGCGCGGCATAGTCGAGATGCGGGCCGTTCATCTGATCGACGGGCATCTCCCACTTGCGGAAGGGCGCATCTTCGATCTTCCGCTCCAGGCTGCGCATGATGAGCGTGCGGTTGAGCTGCGCTTCGTTGCTGAGCGTCTTCGGATCGATAGCATCGAAGCCTTGAAGCGCGGCCTTCGCATGCTCCGTGTCGCGGGCAAAAGCGGCTGCGGAGTAGTCGGTGAGGCGATCGTTGTAGCGCGTGTCGCCCACATAGGTTGCCATCTCAGGGTTGGCGCGAAGCTCGTACTGCCATTCGGCGTCGATGGCGGCCTTCAGGCGCGCATCGCCGGTAGGAGCAACGGTCTGGGCAAGAGCCGTGGTAGCCAGGGCGAGCAGGATAGCAAGAGAGGCGGTGCGCAAGGGCAGCTCCTGAGAGGCAGATGAAGGGAATGAAAAATATGTGCCCGTCACGGTGACAAATCCGCAACGGGCGGTGAGATGAGACTATGCCTGGATGGCATCCCGGGTAAAGACACCGTTGACAAGGCGCTGGACACCGAGCGGATTCGCATTCTGAAGCTCCGCAGGCAGCAGGCTCTGCGGATAGCCCTGGAAGCAGACCGGCCGCGCGAAGCGGAAGATGGCCATGCTGCCCACCGAGGTGGTGCGGCTGTCGGAGGTCGCAGGATACGGACCGCCATGGACCATCGCATGGCTCACTTCGACGCCAGTGGGATAGCCATTGAAGATAAGCCGGCCGACCTTCTGCTCAAGAATGGCGATGAGGTCCGTGTTGGCGGCAAGATCCTCTTCCGTGCCGAGGATCGTTGCAGTCAGGTGCCCGCGCAGGCCGCGAGCAGCCGCGAGCATCTGCTCACGCTGCTCGTAGTGGACGAGCAGCGTGCTCGGTCCGAAGATCTCATCCGCCAGCTCGGGCTTGCTCAGCAGCTCAGCCGCGGTCGTCTCCAGCAGCGCCGCGGTTGAGGCCGCTCCGGTGCTCTCGTTCTCCGTGCGATAAAGCGTGTTCACGGATGCATCGCCTGCGCGCTTCTCGATGCCGCTGCGATAGTGCTTCGCAATGCCCGGCGTGAGCATGGAGAACGTCGCGACGCCTGCGGCCTTTGTCTTGAGCTCTTCGACGAGGCTCGCAGCATCGGCCGAGCGGTCGAGGAAGACAAGGCCCGGCTTGGTGCAGAACTGTCCCGCGCCGAGCGTGTAGGAGCCGGTAAGATCCGCAGCCACTTTCTCATGCTGCTTGAGTGCGCCGGGCAGGATGAAGACCGGGTTGGTGCTGCTCATCTCGGCATAGCAGGGGATAGGCTCGGGGCGCGCATGGCAGAGATCGACCAGCGCCTTGCCCGCGGCGAGCGAGCCGGTGAAGCCGACCGCCTTGATGAGCGGATGCTGCACCAGCTGCACGCCAATCTCAATACCCGCGTCGAAGAGCAGGGAGAAGACGCCGGGGTGCAGACCGCAGTCCTTCACCGCCTGCTGAATCGCGCCAGCAACGAGCTCGCTGGTGCCGGGATGCGCCGGGTGCGCCTTGACCACCACAGGATTGCCGGCCGCAAGCGCCGAAGCCGTGTCGCCACCGGCGACCGAAAAGGCCAGCGGAAAGTTGCTTGCTCCAAAGACAGCAACAGGCCCGAGCGGCACGAGCACGGTGCGTAGATCGGGGCGGGGAAGCGGCTTGCGCTCGGGCAGCGCCGTGTCGATGCGCGGGCTGGTCCACGAGCCTTCCTCTACCACATCGGCAAACAGCCGCAGTTGGCCTGTGGTCCGGCCCACCTCGCCCTGCAGGCGAGGCAGAGGCAGCGCCGTTTCAAGATGCGCGCGTTCGACAAGCTGCTCGGTAATCGCCTGGATGCGGTCAGCGACAGCGCGCAGGAATGCGGCGCGTTCCTTGCCCGAGAGTTTGCGATAGCTCGCAGAGGCTTCCTGCGCCAAAGTGACAGCGCGATCGACATCCGCCACGGAGGCGGGGAAGAAATCTCCGGGAAGTGTTTCACCGGTAACGGGATTGATGCCGTGAAAAGGTGCCGACGAAGCGGCAGCGCGATCTGCGCCCAGGAACGATACACCGAGTAGAGTCAAAGAGCCTCCGTTGCTGCTGGTCCGTAAGTTCAATTTGATTGTATGCGAAATTGAATCCGAAAAACTCTGGCTCTTGCAGTCATCCTGTAAGCAGCCGAACAGCTACA